>QHWJ01000203.1 GCA_003222535.1 Acidobacteriota bacterium
CCCCCTTGGTGCAAACGCCTCACAGGTTTACTATAGCCTCCGCTTGCAGGATGACCAGAGTTCGGGTAAGGTTTTTTTACCTGAAGACACTGCCCGGGTGTGTGCCCCTGCCATCCCGCTTCCCTGCCCCTTCTTTCAGTATTAGGAGAGAGTTGATTGGCCGTCCGTCTGTTCGTCGGTAATCTCGCCTACACCACCACTGAAGCGGATCTGCGCAGCCACTTCGGCGCCGTTGCGCCGCCGTCGCAAGTCGTGCTGCCGGTCGATCGGGAGACCGGACGTCCGCGGGGATTCGCCTTTGTCGAATTTATCGATCGTGCGCACGCCGAGCAAGCCATCCAGCGCTTCAACGGACAGATCTTCAACGGGCGTCCGCTCGCCGTCAGCGAGGCGCGCGCCCGCGAAGATCGCGGCCCGGGCGGTCCACCGCGCCCCGGCGGCTATTCTTCCGGCCCTCCCAGACCGGGCGGCTTTGCGCCGCGCCCGCCCGGATCGTTCGGCGGCTCGCGCCCGTTCGATTCCGGCAGCTCGATGCCGGGCAGCGTGCCCGGACGCAGCCGGAATTTCGGCCCGGATGCCAAACCTCAGCGCGGCGGAAGCGCCAAGGGCAAGAAGAAGGGCGACGACAAGCCGCGCGGTCCGATTCCCTTGAAGAACACCGGCCGCTCTTTCAGCCTCGACGACGTGGACGCGCCGGACGAAGCGATCCCCGAGATGGACGACATCGCCACCAGCAAGCCGCAGGACGAGACGGACAAAGACGAGGAAAGCTGACAACGCGCGTCGAGCGCGCAAGGGCCGGACCGCGGCTGCGGCGGGAAATTTCGACCGTGCCGCCGGCGCCTCTGTACGCGATTCTGAATTCTGAAGCGGGCGGAGCAGAGCCTTCAAACCGAGCGATGACGATTTGGGATCAAGTACTGGATGCGCTCCGTCCGAAGATGCCGGCGGAGGATTTCCGCCGATGGTTCGGCGCCACGGCGCACGCGAGCGACTCGGGCGACCAAATCACGGTCTGGGTGCCGACCGAATCCATCCGCCGGCACATCGTCCTCCATTACGGAGACGCGATCGACCGGGCCCTCGCCGCGCTCGGTCGACAGAACACGCTCGTGCGCCTCATCGTCGGCGGCGGCGACGAGGATGATGAAGAGGAATGATCAGCGCGCGTCCGCGTCGTAGATGTTCGTGATCGTGCGCGCCTGACCCGCTCGTCCGCCTTCCATCTGCACGGTGATGCGCAGTTGATGGCTGTCGGGATCCACGGAGAAGGTCTGGGTTGTCTTGCCGGGTCCGAGGCCGCCAATTTCGCTGACCAGCTTCCCGCCGTCCCACTTCGTCTTGCGCTCGATCTTCGTGTTGTCGTCCTTGATCTTCTGGCCGTCGGGCGACAACCGCGTCGTGCGGCCGTCGGCCGCGGTGATGACGACCATCGACTCGGTCTGCGTGATCGTGAGGTGATTCGACGGAGTGGTGAGGTCGCGCATCGCGTCGCGCATGCGCGCCATGGATTCGCGATCCATGTCCCCGCCACGGCCCATGCCGCCGCGGCCGAAGCCGCCGCCGCCACCGCGTCCGAATCCGCCACCACGGCCCGAGCCGCCTGCGCGGCGCCCTCGCCCGCCGTCGTCTCGTGGCTCGCCGCGCTCTGAGGTTCCCCCGGTGGTGTCGCTCAGATCGTTGTTGCGGGTCCAGGCCCCGGCGATGGACGGCTTGCCGGCCGTCTGTGCCTGGCTTTCAGCGGCCAGCCACACCGCGATCAACGCGGCGACGATCACGACCAGCCCCACTGAAATGGGTTCGCGGACGACGTTCAGGGCGTTCACCTCAACTCCTTGCGGCAGGCGTATGGCATCGGATCCGATTATCGTCAGAGCGGGCGGGCCCGGCGGTATGAAAAGACTGTGACAGATCGCGGGGGAGCGATAAGAGATGGGGATTAGGGATTAGCTTAATGAATAGTTTATGGATTAGGAGTCGGGATTGACCTGGCACCGCAGTCTGTACTGGCGAATCGCGCTGGGCGTCATCGGCTTGCTGGCCGTGATGCTCCTCGTGCAGGCGATGCTGTTCGTGTGGGTCGTGTCGCAATCAGGACGCAGCCTGCCGGGACAGTCGCCGGGACGGCTCGGGCTGACCGTCGCGCTGGATCTCACCAACGTGCTCGAGCGCGAACCGAAGGTCGATCTTGCCCGCTACGTCCAGGATCAATACGCGCAGTACACGCACCCGTTCTTCGTGATGATGGCCGACGGCCGCGTGATCATGAGCGGCAGCCATTCGTTTCCCGAACCGCTGCTCCGCATGGCTCGCGCGCAGTTGCAGCGGCGGCTCGATCGACCCGACGGGCGCCGCTCCGAGTCCGGCGACCGTCCGGACCTGTTCGGTCGTGGAGGGGATCGCTTCGAGCGTGATCCGAACGGGTTCCGGTTTCTCCGGCCGTCGCCGATCCTCGTCTACGGCCGCGTGGTGGGCGTCGTTGTCGTGCCGCCGCAGGCGCCGTTCGGCTTTCTGCTGGGCCGCTTCGCGCCGATGCTCGCGCTGGTCGCCGGCGGCGTGCTCATCCTCGGCGCGGTGCTGACCTCGGCGATGATCTTCGGGCCCGCCCGGCGGCGCCTGCGCGCGCTCGAAACGGCGGCGCGCCGGCTCGGCTCCGGCGATCTGGCGGCGCGCGCACCGGACCGCGGAGGCGACGAGATCGCCGCGGTCGCCAGCGCGTTCAACGCGATGGCCGTCGACCTGAGCGCACGCGCCGAGGCGCTGGCCGCGTCGGATCGTCTGCGGCGCCAGCTGCTCGCCGACGTGTCGCACGAGCTCACGACGCCGGTCACGGCGATGCGCGGCTACCTCGAGACGTTGAGGATGCCGGAGCTGGCGCTGGACGCGTCGACGCGCGAGCGCTACCTGACGATCATCAGCGACGAAACGAACCGGCTCGAGCGCCTGATCGGCGAACTGCTGGACCTTGCGCGGCTCGAAGGCGGCGGCGGCGCGCTGCAGATCGAGGATCTGCCGGTCGCCCGGCTCTTCGACCGCGTGACCGCGCGGCACGAGCACGCCTGCCGGGCCGCGGGCGTCACGATGGAGAGGTCGATCGAGCCGGGCGCCGAGACCGTGGCCGGCGACCGGAATCGGCTGGAACAGGCGCTCCAGAATCTCGCGGCGAACGCGATCCGCTACGCGCCGCCAGGCAGCACCGTGCGGCTGCGATCGCAGGTCGCCAGCGTCGACTCGTCTGAAAGGCTCGCCCTCGATCCTCACGTGACCCGCTCGTCTGGAGCGCACGGTTTTCAGCCGAACGGCGTCGGCGTCACATTGTCAGTCGAAGACGAAGGCGCCGCGGGCATCGCGCCGGAACATCTGCCGCACATCTTCGATCGGTTTTACAAGGCGGATGCGGCACGGGCGGCCGAGGCGAGCGTCGCGGCCGGAAGCGGTCTGGGGCTGTCGATCGTGAGAGCCATCGTCGAGCGGCACGGCGGTCGGATCTCGGTGACGAGCCGACCCGGTCTTACCGTCTTCGAGATGGTCTTGCCGAAGCGGGCACTCGCCTGAACCTGGCGCTACAGCGAAGGTCTTTCGGTGCGCGAGGTTTCAGCGTCGGAGCGGAAGGCCTTGCTCGGAGCACGACGGCTTCAACCTCGGAGCGCGACGGCTTCAGCCGAGCGATCCCTTCAAGCGGCCGACTGACTCTGCTGCGTCTGGGCTTTCACCTCGTCGCGGATCCGCTCCAGCAGCCAGACGACCGGCTGCGGCTGCCGGGCGACAAAGGCCTGCCACTCCTGTTCCGACAAGGTGATGGAGATGACGCGATCCCGGTCGTTACTCATGCGGCCAAGCATACGCACCGGCGACGTACACAAAAGATAGAATGATCTGATAGAAGCTATCTCATTTGGTGATGGGAGCTCGCCCTTCACTCCTTCACTCCTTCACGTCTTCTTTTCGGTGCGAGCCGCAACCGGTGGCGAATGGCCTCGAAGGCGATCAGCAGCTCGTCGATCATCCGCGGCACCCGGTTCGCGCGCGTGTAGACCCACCCTGTTTCGCGTACGAGCTCGTGCCCCTCGATCCGGGCGCAGAAGAACTGCCCCGCCCGCACCTCGCGCGCCACCGCCTGATACGGGACGATGCCGACGCCCAGCCCGGTTTTCACCATCGCCTTGATGATCTCGACGTTTTCCGTGTCCATTACGATGGTTGGCTCGATGTTTTCGGCGGCGAAGAAGCGGTCGATGACCTTGCGGGTGGCCGATCCCATCTCGAAGAGCACGAACGGCAGGTCGGCCAGATCGCGCGGCGCCACTCTGCGGCGCTTCGCCAGCGGATGGGTCGGTGTCGTCACCAGCAGCAGCTCCTCTCGCAGGACCGGCACGGTCACCAGATCGGCCTGGTCGATGGGTAAGGTCAGCAGCCCGGCGTCGACGCGGCCGCCCCGGATCTCGGTGACGGAGCGGTCGGCCGTCGCGACCGTCAGCCGGACGTCGAGGTGCGGGTGCACGCGCCGAAGGTGCTTCAGCAGCGGAGGGAAGACGTACAGGCAAACCGTCATCCCGCCGGAGAGCCGCAGCTTGCCGCGAAGCTCGCGTGTCCGGTCCGTAATCGCGCCGACGGTCTCGCGAACATCCTGAAAGACGCGCTGGCCAAGCTGAACGAGGCTTTCGGCCGCCGGCGTCATCCGCACCTGCCGGCCGACGCGGAGAAACAGCGGCTCGCCCAGCTCGTCTTCGAGCAGCAGAATCTGCCGGCTGATCGCCGACTGCGAGACGTGCAGCTTGCGGCCGCAGGCCGTGAACGACCCGGTCTCGGCGATGGCTTGCAGGATTTCGAGCTGACGGAGGTCCATGGCAGGGGCTGGGGACCGAGGACTGGGGACTGGGGACTGGGGCCTGGGCGCAGACCGGGGTTCTTCCAGTCCCTAGTCCCTAGTCCCTAGTCCCCTAGTCCCTACGCTAGTCCCTATCCCCTGGCCCCATCACGTGCCTTTCTGAACGAGACCCCATGCGCCTCAGGTCCCAGCAGCGTGACAACGAACGCGCCGATGAAGACGAGCGTCACGAGCCCGCCCATCGCCTGCGTGTACGTGAACCGCTCGCCAAGCGCCGACTCGACGTAGGGGATGCTGGCCGCGAACATGACGCCCAGCTGATAGGCGAACCCCGGGAAGAATCCGCGCAGATGATTCGGCGAGAGCTCGTTGATGTGCGCCGGGATGACGCCCCACGCGCCCTGCACGAAGAACTGCATCAGGAACACGCCGACGAGGATGCGCCAGGGGCTGTGGCCCGCGATCCAGAACGGCACGACCATGAGCCCGAAGATCATCGCGGTTATCATCGCCCGCCGGCGGCCCGACTTGTCGGAGTAGTAGCCGAACACCAGCCCGCCCAGGATCGCGCCGATCCCCGCGAGCATGGTGATGTCTGCGATGCGCGACTTCGCGTAGCCGATCGTGCCGAGCAGCGTCGGATACATGTCCTGCGTCCCGTGCGACATGAAATTCATCATCGTCATCAGCAGCACGAGGTACGCGAACCGCTGCCAGTACGTCGGCAGCGATTTGCGATAAGTCTGCCAGTCGGTCCGGTGCTCGTGCCAGGCGTCGGATTCCTTCACTTTCGCGCGGATGAACAGCGAGAGCAGCGCCGGCAGCCCACCGAGGAAGAACATCAGGCGCCAGCCGTTCCCGGGATACAGCGACTCGAAGTACGGATACACCAGCCGGAACGCGAGCGCCGCCAGCAGGCTTCCGAGCGCGTAGCCTTCCTGGAGCAGGCCCGACAGGAGGCCGCGCAGGCGCGGCGACGCCGATTCGAGCGCCAGGGAGGCGCCGACGCCCCACTCCCCGCCCATGCCGACGCCGAACAGCATTCGCAGGAGCAGGAACGCCTGGTAACTCGGCGCCAGGCCCGAGAGTACCGAGACCAGCGCGTAGAAGATCACGTTGATCATCAGCGGCAGCCGGCGGCCCCAGTGGTCCGCCATGATCCCGAAGATGATCGCGCCGAGCGGCCGCATCGCCAGAGCCACCGTGAGCGTGAACGCGATATCCGGACGCGTGCGCCCGAAGGATTTGGCGATGTCGTCGATGACGAGTGTGAGGATGAAAAAGTCGAACGCGTCGAGCGTCCAGCCGAGAAAGCCGGCGAGCACGGCATTCCACTGGTTCGTGCGCTCGACTTTCGTCATCGGTGCTGCGGCGGCGGCAGTGGCCATGATCGTGCGGGAAGGATACCCTACTTCGCGTCCGCGTCTTCAGCCCGGCCTAGACGCTGGCGTTCGTGTTCCCGGCGTATGGTTCGTGCGCCGGGATCCGTTCGTCACGGAATGAATCCATTCGAGAGGTGCTCGGCTGGCGCGATCGCGACCTCGGGCCGGCGGACACGCCGGCCGGGCCAGCCTCGAAGCAGCCGTCAATTTTCTGCGGACTCGGCGATTTCTGCGTTGATCGTGGTCGTCGCCCCCGGCGGAACAAGCGCGAGGTGCGCCGCGCCGGCCACGAAGAACCCGACGAACCAGGCGTAATCGTACAGCGTCCTCAGCGCGGGGATGACAATACCGCCCCAGGCAAATGCGCAGCCGAGCGCTGTCGCGCCAATCGCGCGGACGTTCCAGCCTCGATACGCACCATCAGCCAGATACAAGTCCTCGAGGCGCAGCTCGCGGCGCCGCACGATCCAATAGTCCGCGACCAGCACGCCCGCAATCGATCCGAGGCCGCCCGAGTAGCCCAGCAGCCACGTGTAGATGTAGCCCGATGGATCGGCCAGCAGCTTCCACGGCTGAATCACGATGCCGAGGAGGCCGGTGATGAGCCCGCCGGTTTTGAAGCTGATGAACTTCGGAAACACGACCGGCGAGCTGAACCTGCCGACGAGCTGCACCGGATCCCAGATCGATTCGCCGTAGATGATCGCGGTCGCGCTCGTAATCATCACACCCATGGCCGCAAACAGGCACATCGTCGTCGGCAGCGCGACGACCTGCCCGACGATCTGCTCACGCTGGCTGCGGCCGAAGCGCGTGAAGTCCGGCATGTTCAGCGACAGCGTCGCCCAGAAGCCAATCATCGCCGTGAGCGACGGCACGAACACCGGCCAGAGCTCGCGGAAGGTCTGGAACTTTCCCGGCTGCGCGAGCAGCGGTCCGAGGCCGTTGGCTCTCGAGACCGCCCACCAGAGCAGAATGGAGGTCATCACGAGGACGTACGGAGCCGCCCAGTTCTCCACCGCGCGGACCAGATCCATGCCGCGGTAGATGATGAAGACGTTCAGGCCCCAGAACAGCAGGAACGACAGCCACGCCGTCGTCGTGTGTCCGCCGATGCCGGCGCCAAGCAGCGTCGGCCACGCCGGCACGATCGTCTTGAAGAACACGTCCAGCGCTTCACCGCCGATCCACGCCTGGATGCCGAACCAGCCGCACGCGACGAGCGCGCGCATCAGCGCTGGCACGTTCGATCCGAGCGTGCCGTACGCCGCACGCGCGAACACGGGGAACGGGATGCCGTATTTCGTGCCGGGGTGCGAGTTCAACAGGATCGGAATCAGGACGATGGTGTTCCCGAGGAGAATCGTGACGAGCGCCTGCGACCAGTTCATGCCGGACGCCATGAGTCCCGACGCAAGCATGTAGGTCGGAATACAATGCGCCATGCTCACCCACAACGCGGCGTAGTTGTAGGTCGACCAGGTGCGCCGGGCGAGCGGGACCGGCGCGAGGTCGTCGTTGTAGAGGAGGCTGACCTCGACCCGGCGGGTGTCGATCAGTTCGATCCGCCCATCGTCGAGACGCCGCTCGGTGGTCATGGTCGATTATAGAGTCAGATCTGACTCCGTGTGTCGTGGCGCTATACTTCCCGCGCATGGCTGACACGTCCATTCCAGAGAACGCGGTGAGCGCGTTCCTCGACACGCTCGACAAGGCCAACGAGCGCATCGCGGAGCAGTTCCCGGGCGACTCGCCGCAGCGCCAGCCGGTGCACACCATGTACGGCGGCGCGCACCTGTTCAAGGCCGACGCGGCGAACAAGCTCGGAGCGATCGCGCTTCGATCGCTGCAGGAGCACGCGCCCGACGCGGCCACGTTCGCTGCCGCCATCGACCTCGAGTCCACACTCGCAGACCGCATCTACCTGCGCCTCATCGAGAAGCTCACGCGCGAGCCGGTCGAAGACTTCCGGATCGACTTCGAGGACGGATTCGGCAACCGGCCGGACCACGAAGAAGACCGCTACGCGCAAATCGCCGCCAACGAAGTCGCCAAAGGATTCAGCGACGGCACGCTGCCTCCTTCGATCGGCATCCGCATCAAGCCCCTCAGCGAGGAGCTCAAGCGACGCAGCCTGCGGACCTTCGACCTGTTTCTGACGCGACTGCTCGAGCGGACCGACGGCGTGTTGCCTCCCAACTTCGTCGTCACGCTGCCGAAAATCACGTCGGCCGAGCAGGTCGCGGCGCTCGCCTCCGCGTGTGATGCGTTCGAGTACTGGCGCCAGGTGCCCGCCGGCACGCTGCGCTTCGAGCTGATGGTCGAGACGACGCAGTCGATCTTCGCGCCGGACGGCACGGTGTCGCTGACACGATTCGTCGCGGAAGGCGGCGGCCGGATCGTCGCCGCGCATTTCGGCACCTACGACTACACCGCGGCCTGCGGCATCACGGCGGCCCACCAGCATATGCGGCATCCGGTCTGCGACTTCGCGAAGCACGTCATGCAGGTCACGCTCGCCGGCACCGGCTTGTGGCTGTCGGATGGCGCGACCAACGTCATGCCCATCGGGCCGCGCGAGGTCGTGCACCGCGCGTGGCGCCTGCATGCCGAGCACGTCCGTCATTCGCTCGTCAGCGGCTTCTATCAGGGATGGGACCTGCATCCGGCGCAGCTGCCGACGCGCTACGCGGCGGTCTACGCGTTTTTCCTCGAAGGGCTCGGCGCCGCGTCCGAGCGCCTGCGCAACTTCGTTCAGAAAGCGGCGCAGGCCACCTTCGTCGGCCAGGTCTTCGACGATGCGGCGACGGGGCAGGGGCTCTTGAACTATTTCCTGCGCGCGTTGAACTGCGGCGCGATCACCGAGCGGGAAGCGGCCGAGAAGAGCGGTTTGACGCTCGACGAGCTTCGAGGCCGGTCCTTCGTCAAGATTCTCGCGAAACGCTCAGGTGAGACGGCGAAGTGACACGTCCGAAGCCAGAACGCAAATGGATCGCGGGCCGACGCGGCGCACCGCAGGCGCATGGTGCATCGCGATTTCAAGTCAGTGACGTCCGAAGGAGGTGTCGGATGGGCCGGTTCGACATGGAGCGCATGGTCGTCGGCAAACTGATCGCGGGATCGGATCGGCGGTTTGGCGCGATCCTGCGCGTGATGGATTCACGTGAAGAGAACGAAGGAGGTCAGTTGTGAGAACACGTCTCGTTGAAGTCTCGCTGGCAATCGCCGCGGCGTCGGGCTTCGGAGCCACGCGTACGATGGCGCAATCCTCCGCCAATCGTGTGGAGGCGCACGTGGCGGCAGCGAAAGCAGCAGCGGGTACGGATTTCGGCGGCGTCTTCAATCGGCTTTGCGCGGAAGCGGTCCCGCCCGCGACGCCGGCCGCGCCGCGGCCTGCGGCCCCACGCCAGGCCGGCCCGCCGCCTCGCTCCGAATGGCACGCCGAACCGGCAAAGGTTTTCGACAACCTCTACTTTCTCGGTCAGACCGAGTACTCCGTGTGGGCCGTGACGACCTCAGCGGGCATCATCCTCGTCGACGCGATCTTCGACTACTCGGTGGACGATGAAGTGGTCGGCGGGTTGAAGAAGCTGGGGCTGGATCCTGCGACCATCAAGTACGTCGTGATCAGCCACGGGCATTCCGATCATTCCGGGGGCGCGAAGTACCTTCAGGATCGCTTCAACGCCCGTGTGATTCTCACGGCCGCCGACTGGGATCTCCTCGACAAGACCACGCAGACCAGGCCGCGCCGCGACATGGTGGCGAAGGATGGCCAGAAGCTCACGCTCGGCGGCACCACGCTCACGCTGTACAACACGCCGGGCCACACGCTCGGCACGATCTCGACGCTGATTCCCGTCACGGACCACGGCACGCCGCACGTGGCCGCCTCGTGGGGCGGGACGGCGTTCAACTGGATGGGGAATCGCGCGGCGTACATCACGCCGGATCGTCCCGATCGCTTCTGGTTCGAGACCTACAGCGCGTCGGCGCGCCGCTTCAAGGACATCACGGCACAGGCGGGCGCCGACGTGATCATTGCGAATCACACGGTCTTCGACGGATCGAAGACCAAACTCCCGGCGCTCGAGCGGCGGAAGCCCGGCGAGCGGCATCCCTACGTGATCGGCACTGAGGGCGTCCAGCGTTACCTGACCGTCGTCGATGAGTGTGCACAGGCCGGCCTGGCACGCGTGCCATAGCGCACATCCGGTCAGGTCCTGAACCACCGCCGGGCGTGGCCGTTGGCGCGCCCGATCGCCTCGCGCGCCTCACGTCGAACACCGTCGCCGCGCCCGATCGGCCCGGCACGTGCCGTTCGGACACACCTCGCAAATGCAGGAGTATTACTCGATCTGCCGGGCGTCGTGCTGGCCGCGTCGACTGGAATCGCGATGATCGCTGGAGGTCATGACACGGCCGTGGGTTCCGCGTACCCTTCCGCTTCGTATCCGCCGCGGTAATCCTTCTCGTCCGGCCGGCGAATCTTCGACTGTGAGACGACCCGGTCGCGGCGCAGGCCGACGAAGTTCTCGACGCCGGTCCATCCCTTGTCCGCGTGCTTGTCGAGGAAGCACGCCAGGCCCCGGTTCAGCGCGCGGATGACGTTCGGTCCGACCGCGTGATCGAGCATCGCCGCGGTGCAGACCTGCACGGTCCCGCACCCGAGAAGGAAATAGTTCAGCGCGTGCTCGAACGTGGAGACGCCGCCGATACCGGAAAAACTCTTGTCGGGAAACGCCTGCGTGAGCTGCGACATCTTCGCGAGCGACAGCGGCAGGATCGCCGGACCGCCGAGCCCGCCCGTCGACACGAGGCCGTCGACATGGACCTCGAAGTCGAGCGTCTCGGCGTCGATGAGCGGGAGCGACGTGAAGGTGTTCGAGGAGACAACGGCGTCGGCGTCCCCGAGGAACGCGCCGCGGGCCTCCACCACGATGTCGGTCGTGGACGGCGTGAGCTTGGCCCAGACGGGAATCTTCGCCACATCTTTCACGACCTTCGTGACGATCGAC
This sequence comes from Acidobacteriota bacterium, assembly GCA_003222535.1. Classification (GTDB taxonomy): domain Bacteria; phylum Acidobacteriota; class Vicinamibacteria; order Vicinamibacterales; family CAVVIG01; genus QHWJ01. Next base: position 11,229 of record QHWJ01000203.1, read on the forward strand.
ACGAGCTCTTTGTCCTTGCCGACGTTGGACCCCATATCGGGGCGATCCATGTGGGGACAGGACAGATTCAACTCCAGCGCGTCGCATCCCTGCTCCTGGCACGCGACCGCCAGCTCCTGCCAGTGCCGCAGCTCGGTGTCGTTCCCCGAGCCGGCCATGATGGAGGCGACGAGGGCATGATCCGGAAACGCCTGCTTGATGCGGGCGAGGCGCGGCACCCACCAGTCGAGCGTCTTGTCGGAGATGAGCTCCCAGTTCCACGACGAGTGGAGCGCGGCGCCGGGGCGCTTCTTCATCGACAGGTGCGCCGAATCGGCGTCGGCACGCAGGAACATCGTCTTGGGCCCGACAACGTTGACGACCGGGTGCAGGCCGATCGTCTTCGTCACGACGCCGCCCCATCCGGCGTCGAACGCACGCAGGATGTTCGCCTCCGATTCGGTCGGCGGCGCGGATGACAGCAGAAACGGATTCTGAAATCGTACGCCGGTGAACGTGGTCGACAGATCAGATGGCATGTTGTCTCCTGGCTCGGCTGAAGCCTTCGCCCTACGATCGTAGCGCGTCGTCTCCTTCGATCGTCGCGCGCCGTCTCCCTGGTCCTACCTCCGGAGCGCGCCGCCTCCCTGCTCCCTGCTCCCTACGTCCGGAGCGCGAAGGCTTCAGCCCAGCGATCTTGTCACGGTCGCTTCGATTAGACCAAACGGTTGATCGGTGGCGACGAAGATCTCGTTCGGGTTGTCGAGACCGAACGGCGTGAGATCGACGAGCAGATGATGGCGATTGGGCAGCGAGAGGGTGATCTCGGTCGCGTCCTCGCACGACGCGAGCGCCGCCTGGGCCATCGCGTACAAAGTGTGCTGAATGGACCGGCTCAGGTGCGTCGCGAAGGTTTCGACGAGCGCCCCGCGGATCCGATCACGCGCCGTGAAGTCGGACGTGCCGGCCCTGTACTTCCACGACGCGGTGACGGAGGTCGCGAGGATGCGGTCCTCGGTCTCCGGCAGCGTGGTGTACCGATCGCGGGGAAACCCGGCGAAGGCCGAATCGATCGTCTTCAACACGGAGAGGTTCGATAGTCCTGACGCGATCTCGCTGCCGTGCGCGTCGCGCGTCACGACGGCGGTCCACTGCTCGCCTCCGGCCTGCACGAACGCATGCGGATGAGGACGGCCCCCGGCCCGCACCCGATCCCAGCGATGCTCCGACGCGCTGATGCGTGCGCGCGAGACGGCCGGGCGGGCGATGAAATGATCGGCGAGCCGCACGGCAAACGCCTCGATGTGCTCCAGCCGATCCTGGCGAGCGATCGCGTACACGGTATTCTTCATCGTGTCGGTGGCCAGGCACGGACTGTTGTCGCCGTCGACGTACACGACGTCGAAATCGCCTTCGAGCTGGACGTCGATCGTCAGGTCGACGATCTCGTGCGGCTCCGCCGGAGGACGTCGCACCTTCACCAGCCGGACGCGGGATTTGCCGTACCGGTTCCACACCAGGCTTGTCATAGAGACCTAACCGCGGAGTTCGCGGAGCCCGCCGAGCAGGAAACCCCCATCGTCTTTCTCAGCGCTCCCGGCGTTCGCCGCGGTTGCTTTCATGCGCCCCGGTACGTGCTGTACCCGAACGGGCTCAGGAGCAGCGGCAGATGATAGTGCTCGTCCGGATCGCGCACGTTGAACGTCACCTTCACCTCGGGAAAGAACGTCACCGCGAGGCCGCATTCACGATGGTACGTGCCGATGTCGAACGTGAGCCGATAGGTGCCGGGCGCCATCGGCCCCTCGGTCAGCGACGTGACGCGCCCTTTGCTGTCAGTCTCGCCGCGTCCCACAGGAGTCCATTCGCTGGCCTGCCGCATCTCGAGGATGACGGTCACCCCGATGGCCGGTTCGCCGCGCGCGGTGTCGAGCACGTGTGTCGTGATCATGTGGTCGTATCCTGATCCGCTTCGAGTAGCTTGGCCAGTCGCAAACGCGTAATCCTGCGCTGCTCTTCCGCCGCAAGCTGTATCTCCCCGGCCTCATCATTCTTCAACCGGCGCTCGAGGATGTCGAGCATCTCGCCGGCCGTCCTGCCGGTCGCACAGACGATGAAGATGTAACCAAACCGGGCCTGGTACTCGCGGTTCGCCTCGGCGAGCCTGCGGCGCGTGGCCTCGGCCGCGTCCGCGACACCCGCCTGCTCCTGGTCCGACCAGCGCTCCGCGTCTTTCCCACGCGACCAATCCGACCCAGCCGGGCCACGCGACCCACCTGGCCTATGCGACCCACTTACCCCTATCTTCGGATGCGCGGCAAAGGCTTCCAGCCAGTCTTCGCGGTCCAGCGCCGACCATTTCGCGTCGGCAACCAGCGCCATGGCTTCGGCGCTCGCGAAAGGCCTCGCGGCCGCCATCAGCCGCGTCCACCGCGACGAGCCGCAGCAGCGAAGGAACTGGCGCGCCGCGGACTCCTCATCGAGTGCGTTGAGATCCTCGAGTCGCATGTGTTCACGAAGGAGCGCAAAAGGTCGCACAGCTCGCAAAAACCCAGACTCTTTGCGGGCTTCGCGGGCTTCGGGTCGTTTGTCGTGCTCATTTCGGCCGGCCAAACAGCCGCAGCCGTCCGACACCGCCGTCCGGAAAAATGTTGAACCGCACGTGGGTCGCGTCGCCGATCCCGCGCAGCTCGTCTTCGAAGACATGCCTCGCGTGTGGCAGCAGCGGCGTGCGCGCGAGAAGCGTGCGCCAGCTCTGGTCATCGGAGGGGCCTGTGCTGCCTTCGAGGCTGCACGCGCCCGGGGCGTTGCCCTTGAAGTGGCGGGTGTCCACCTCGACGCGGCGAATCGAGCCTGCGGCGCCCAACCGGATGATCGTCCAGTCGTGTCCCGGCCCGCGGCGCCGCTTCGTTTCCCATCCATCGCCCATGTGCGTCGCGTCGCCCGGCATGATCAGGTTGTGCCGCGATCCATAGAACATATCGCTGCACGCCACCACCAGGCCGCCATGCGCGGCGGCTGCCAGATCGACGTCGCCGCGCACGCGAAGCCGCGCCCAGTCGGCGACCACATCTCCATACAGGCGCAGCCGCGCGACGCCGCCGTCCGGAAAGATCCGCAGGCGCACGTGGGTCGCCGCCAATCCGCCCTCGACGGCGATGAGATTGTGCGAATCACCGTCGAGCGGCGTGTGCGGCAGCAGCTCGCGCCACGACGCCCGCGCCAGCTCGTCGGGCGCCGGCAGACCGGGGAGGTCGCACGCGTCGAGCGCGCACGCTTCCGGATAGTTGCCCGTGAAGAACGAGGTGTCGACGTCGGCGCCGCGGAGGATTCCCGGCGCGCCCAGCCTGACGAGGCACCAGTCGTGACCGGGCTCACGGCGGCGGCGGGTTTCCCAGCCGTCCATCCATTTGCCGCGATCGGTGTACTCTCCTTCGCGCCAGACGGGCGCGGCGGCCTTAATCAGGTTTTCCTTCGGCGCAAAGAATTCGTCGTTCGCGGAGACGACGGCCGCGCCGAGGCGCTCGGACGCGAGGTCCACGAGGTCGACAAACGAAGCCGTCATAGCAGCTGTCCCGCGTGCGCACACACGAGTTGATTCCTGTCCCACACCCGCGCACCTCGTACGAAGGTCGTCTGCACCCGGCCGTGGAGCCGGCGCCCCGCGTACGGGGTCAGCTTGTGGCGTTGCTGCAGGCTCGACGGCTCGACAACGAAGCTCGCCTCAGGATCCCACACGACGAGATCCGCATCGAAGCCCGTCGCGATACGACCCTTCCGCGCGCCCAGGCCGGCGAGTGCCGCGGGCCGCTCGCTCATCCAGAAGGCCAGAGAACATGGATCAACTCGCAACTCTGAACTCTCAACTCTCAACGGCGCTGAGAGTTGAGACTTGAGAGTTGAGACTTCGAGCTCGCGAGAGGTTCCGGCTGTCCAAACGGCCGCCAGCGACAGCTCGAGCGAGGCGATCCCGCCCCAGGCGCGCACGAAGTCGCCCGGACACTTCATCGCGGGCGGCGCGGGCGAATGATCCGTGGCGATCATGTCGAGCGCGCCGCGACGCAGTCCGTCCCACAGCGACTCGCGGTGCCGCGCCTCGCGGATCGGCGGGGCACACTTGAGCTCCGTCGCGCGATCGGGGATGTCCTCGGCCGCGAAGGTCAGGTAATGGGGACACGTCTCGGCCGTGATCGGCACCTCGGCCGCCTTCGCGTCCGCGATTTCGCGCACCGCCTCCGCACACGCCACGTGGACGATGTGCACGCGCGCGCCGAGCGCGCGCGACAGGCGGATCGTCATGCGGATGGCCTCCACTTCGGCTCGCGGCGGACGGGATGCCAGGTACATGGCGTATTGCGGATTGCGGATTGCGGATTGCGGGTTGGATTGCGGATTGGAATCCGCATTCCGCATTCCGCATTCCGCAATGACCTGCGGCGCCTCCGCGTGGACGAGCATCGGCACATCGCACCGGGCCAGAACCGACAGCGCAAGGCGGAGATCGGCCTCGTCCACAGCGCCGAACTCCGGGACGCCCGACGGGACCAGAAAACACTTGAACCCGCGAACCCCGGCCTCGACCAGCGCGTCGAGCTCCCCGGCGTTGTCCGGTACGACGCCGCCCCAGAATCCGACGTCGACGTGCACGCGCCCGCGCGCCGCCGCCCGCTTCGCCTCGAGCGCCGCCACCGTCGTCGTCGCCGGTACGCTGTTGAGCGGCATGTCGACGATCGCCGTCACGCCGCCGGCCGCCGCGGCGCGCGTGGCCGTGTCGAAACCTTCCCAGTCCGTGCGGCCGGGCTCGTTGACGTGCACGTGCGTGTCCACCAGGCCAGGCGACACGACCAGATCGCCGAAATCGATCAGCTCGGCGTATCGCTCGGCTAAAGCCTTCGCGCCACGATCGTCAGGTCTCGCGTTACTTTCGTCAGCTTTCGCGCTACGGTCGTCAGCCTTCGCGCTGCGATCGTCGTAGGCGCTCTGGTCGTCGTACGCGCCGACCCGCGTGATTCGGCCGCCGGAGATGTGGATCGAGGCAGGGCGAACGCCGTCGGGGAGGACGACGCGGGCGCTGCGGATGATCAACTGCGCGCCGCCCGCCTGATGAACGATCCGCCGCCCGTGCGGCCCACGAACGTTCCGTTCTCGATGACGACCCGCCCGCGCGAGAGCACGGTATCGGTCGCGCCGGTCACCTGACGCCCTTCATACGGGTTGTAGTCGACCTTCATATGCAGCGTGTTCGCCGCCAGCGTGATCGTCCGATTCGGATCGAAGACGACGATGTCGGCGTCGGAGCCGGGCGCGATCGTGCCCTTGCGCGGGAACAGGCCGAAGATCTTCGCCGGCGCGGTGGACGTCAGCTCGACGAACCGGTTCAGCGAGATCCGGCCCGGCCGCACGCCGCCGTCGTACACGAGGCTCATGCGCGTCTCGACACCGGGCGCGCCGTTCGGAATCTTTGAGAAGTCGTTCTCACCGAGCCGCTTCTCCTTCATGCAGAACGGACAGTGGTCCGTGGAGATGCACTGCAGGTCGTTGAACTTCAGGCCGCGCCACAGCTGATCCTGCTTCGCGTGGTCGCGGAGCGGCGGGCTCATGACGTACTTCGCCCCGCCGAAGTCCGGCTCCTCGTAGTTGTCGTACGACAGGAACAAATACTGCGGGCAGGTCTCCGCGAAGGCCGGCAGGCCGCGGTCGCGCGCGTCGGTGACCATCTCGAGCGCCTCGGCCGCCGAGAGATGGACGATGTACACCGGCACGTCGGCGATTTCGGCGAGCGCGATCGCACGATGGGTCGCCTCCGCTTCGGCGCGCGCCGGGCGCGTCAGCGCGTGGAATTTCGGCGCGGTCTGCCCTTCCGCGAGCGCCCGCTGCACCAGGACGTCGATGACGCCGCCGTTCTCCGCGTGCATGCAGATGGTGCCGCCGTTCTTTCCGGTTCGCAGCAGCGCCTTGAAGATGCTCCCGTCGTCGAGCATGAAGACTCCGGGGTACGCCATGAACAGCTTGAACGAGGTGATCCCCTGGCGCACGAGCGCGTCCATCTCGCGCTCCACCTGATCGTTCAGCTCGGTGATGATCATGTGGAAGCCGTAGTCGATCACGGCCTTGCTCTCCGCCTTCTTTATCCACGTTTCCCAGGCGTGGTGCAGCGTCTGACCGCGGTACTGAATCGCGAAGTCCACGATCGTCGTGGTTCCGCCGAACGCCGCCGCCCGCGTGCCCGTCTCGAAGTCGTCGGCCGACGTCGCACCGCCGAACGGCATGTCCATGTGCGTGTGCACGTCGATGCCGCCCGGCAGGACGTACCTCCCGCTCGCGTCGATCACCCTGTCCGCGTGGATCTCGAGCGACGTGCCGATGACGGTGATCTTTTCGTCCTCGATCAGCACGTCACCCTTGTACTGATCAGTGGCCGTGACGACCGTGCCGTTCTTGATGAGCGTCTTCATGGGCTCGATGAGATTGCAGATTTCAGAATGCAGATTGCAGATTCAAATCCCGCACTCAATCTGAAATCTGCAGTCTGAAATCTGCATTCTCAGAGCCAGCGCGGGTGTCGAGCGTGACGTGGGGCCGTTCGGCGACGTCAGGCATGGGGCGCCTCCGGAACAAGAGCCCCATTATATGGCCCGGGCAGACCTGACCGCCGAAGTGTTCCGTTGTGGCCAATGCTCGCTCCACAAAGCTCGTCGACGAGTGAAGCTGCCTTCGGCCGCCGCAAGAGCGATCCGCGCCTGCGCCACGTTGCGGAAGCAGCAGACTGGGTCGACCGCCGCGCGGCACTCGAGGTGGAACGCAGAAGATGAGCGCGAGAGATGCCGCCCGTTTGTCAGGCGTCTCGCACCAGCGCGTGCATCAGCTGGCACATTGAATCGGTCCTGGCTAGTGTCCCGTAACAGTGATTCGTTGCATAAGTCCCGGAGCGCGGCGCCCGGATGGCAAGGCGCGAGGAGCGCGCATACCGGGAGTATGTAAGCGACGAGCAACGCAGCCAGCCGGGATGCCCCGCCCGGGAATTATGTGACGAATCACTGTTACGGGACACTAGAGGTTGGGCAACAGGACCGGCTTCGCCTCGCGCGCCCAGCCCAGCTCCCACGTCGGGCGGGCGGATTTGCGGGCGCCGCCGCGCAACCGGTCGAGCAGCGGCTGATCGCGCGGGAACGTCTCGAACAGATCGAACAGGACGTCCGAGAGCTGGCGCGCGGTCGAAAACAGCAGGCCGTTGTCGCCGTGGCGGACGCGCTCCGCCAGACAGACACCGTAGTCGAGCGCGCACACCGGCACCCCGGCACCGAACAAATCCGCCACCTTCATCGGAATGTCGAGCCCGGATGAGGATCGGTGCAGGCAGAGCCCAAGGTCGGCGCTGCCCACGACGCGCGGATAGTCCTCCGGCTCGAGCCAGCGCGCGCGCAAGTGGACACGGCGTGCGGGCAGCCCGGCAAACCGGCGCTCGAACTCCGCACGCCTCGCGCCGTCGCCCGTCACGAGAATCACGAGGTCCGGGAACCGTCGTCCGACCACGGCCGCCTCCCATCCGCGGATTCGTTCTTCGAGGCGCGGGACGGCGCCGATCACGAGATCGAAATCCTCGTCCTCGGTCCAGCTCGTCGGGCACACGATGAAGGCGACCATGCCGCCGTGCACGCCGAGACGCGTGAAGAGCGCCTGCCGCAGCCGCTCGCGGTCCGCTCGATCCATCGGAACGAATGCCGATGCCGGTCGATCGTACAGAACCCTCGCCTGCTGGACGCCGAACCGGCTCTCGAGAAACGCCGCCAGCCCGCGGGAGACGCACAGGTTCGCCTCCACGCGACGGGCGTCGCGGCGCTCGAGCCACCGCGCCAGTCGAACCGCCGGGTGCCACTGTCCGAGCCGAAGACTCAGCAACGTATAGCCGAGGTTGTGCCAGTCGATTACGAACCGGACGCCACGCCGGCGCAGCGAAAACCAGGCGACCGCCAGCGTCGGAAACGCGGGCGGGTTCTGGATGAGCACCAGGTCGGGGCGCCGCAGGGTCCGCAACGTCCGCCAGAGGCGAAGGCTCAAACGCGCCGCATCGACCAGTCCGGCGACGGCGTAGGTCGATCCCGACACGCCGCGCCGCAGCCGCAAGGTCGCCGGATTCAGCCGCCGGACCTTGATGCGCAGGTCGTCGGCCACCGCCTTTGGCAGCGGCGTCCCTTCGAAACCGACGAGGTCGACGTCGAGGCCGTTCGCTGCGAGCGCTTGCGCGTGGTACAGCATGCGGGCGCTGCGTCCGAGATCTCCAAGCGCGACGACGACGGCTCTCATGCGGGAATTGGTCGTCGAAAGGGGGTGAGTGAGTTATATCACGCTTTTTCACGAAGGCCCGAAGCGCACGACGGGACACGAAGCAATACCGCTCTTCTTGATCCGCGTCGATCTTCGGTCTTCGTGATGAGCCGTCGACTCGTTCAGCGCGCCGCCAGCATGCGCGCGAGGAGATTCGCCGCGACGCGCCGGCGATAGATCGCGGTCGATCGAGTGTCGTCGATCGGCGCGATCTCCTCGACGAGCGTCCGCTGCGCAGCTTCGACCGATGCGCCGGCAGCGAGCGCCGCCTCGGTGCGCGTCGCGCGCACGACGGTCGGCGCGACGCTGCCGAGCGCGATCCGAACCGACCCATCCGCCGCCCGCCCTGAGCCGGTCGAAGGCACCACGCCGGCCATGACGACCTTGGAAATCGCCTGCGCCGCGCGCGTGCCGACCTTGCGAAACCACTGTCGCCCGCGGACGGCCGGGATCTCGAAGGCCACGATGAGCTCGTCGTGTCGCCGCACGGTCTGCCGATACCCCGTGTAGAACGCGGTGAACGGCACGCGCCGGGTCCCGCTCGCGCTCTGCAGCCACACGAAGGCGCCGGCGGCGGCGAGCACCGGCAACGTGTCGCCGGCGGGAGACGCGTTGGCCACGTTGCCGCCGATGGTGCCGCGATTCTGAATCTGCACGCCGCCGACTTCGCGCGCGGCCGCAGCCAGCATCGGCAGGCGGCTACGCACCAGCGGCGACCGGATCAGATCGCTGTGCGTCGCCAGCGCCCCGATGGAGAGGGCATCGCCGCGGCGTTCGATCTTCCTCAGGGCATCCAGCCGCCACAGGTCGAGGAACCGCGTGTCCTGCAGCGTACCGAAATTGAGGGCGACGTAGAGATCGGTGCACCCCGCCATCGGCACGAGCGACTTCTCCTGGCGCAGCATGTTCAATGCGTCGCGCAGCGACTTTGGCTCGAGCAGGCTACGATGCGAGAGTGTCGATTGCATCACTGTCCACGTTAACCGCGGAGGACGCAGAGGTCGCAGAACAAGAACTTCATTCTGTGTTTACTTCACTCTGCGGTCTCCGCGCTCTTTGCGGTTTATGTCTTTTTGTTGCCGCCTCGATCGATCGGTAGATCGCCGAGTACCCCGTGCACCGGCACAGGTTCCCGGCCAGCCCGACGCGCATGTCGTCGACCGACGGGTGTTTTCCGAGCGCGACAGCGGCCATGATCATGCCGGGCGTGCAGATCCCGCACTGGGCCCCGCCCTGCTCGACGAACGCACGCTGCAGCGGATGACGCCCGCCCAGCCCCTCAATCGTCGTCACTCGCGTGCCGTCGACGTGCGCCGCGGGCACCAGACAGGAA
>QHWJ01000204.1 GCA_003222535.1 Acidobacteriota bacterium
TGGCCGGGTTGTCCGGCTGCGAGGGATTCTTCAGAATGCTGTTGAAGCAGAGGCTCATGATGGCGACGCGCGCCAGTTTCGCCTGATCGCGCGTCTGCGCCCATCCCTTGCGACCGCCGGCAAGACCGGCCGCGGCGGCGGCTCCAATGAGAAACTCCCGGCGTTTCATGCGCACTCCCTGATCCTGGCTGGGATCTATCTTCCGATCACGATCACGATTGCGCCCAGGGCGAGACCGCGCGCCCGGCGATCGGTGAAACGCAAAGCAGCGCTCATGGCGTCAGACCTTCAGCGTCTTGAGAAAGGCGACGCTCTCCTTCGTCAACTCCATGTTCTGCTCGACGAAGTAACTCTTGACCCCGCCGACCCTCGCCGCAGTAAACGTCTTGACCCAGTCGATGCTGCCCTTCCCGACCGACGTCTGCACGCCTCGACCGCGTCCCCGGCCTCCCGCGCCTGCACCGGCTGGCGCTCCTGGCGCAGGTGCCGGCGGCAATGGCGGAGTCGCGTTCAGGTCCACGTCCTGGACGTGCATCGAGAAAAAGCGGCCCGGATACTTGGTGAAGTATTCGTGGGCGATGAATCCCTGGCTGATGGTGGACATCTGGAACTGGAACTTGACCAGCTTCGGGTCGAGAAGTCCCATCAACACGTCGTAGGTCCGCTGGCCATCGACCATCGAGACTTCGAAGCCCTCGTTGTGCAGCCCCTGCTGGATGCCGGCCTTCGCCGCCACGGCCGCGATCCTGTTGTACTCGTCGGCCGCCTTCTTCACGTCATCCATCGTCGGCTTGTTCCCCCCGCCGAGGCTTGCGGTGATCATCTGGGTGATGCCGACGTCCCTGGCCCAGGCGATGCTCTCCGGTTGTCTCTCCCTCAGCTCCCTCATGTTGAAGTGCGCGCTCTCACATGTGAGACCGTGATCGGAGAGGATTTTCTTGACCTGCTTCCCATCGGAAAGACTGGCGAAGTCAGAGTAACCAAGCGGCGAGCACATCTCGACGGTCTGAACGCCGATGTCGGCCAGCGTCTTCGCCAGCCCGGCAAAGTTGCCGTCCTTGATCATCTGCCGGTGGGGATATGTCTGACTGCCGATGGGCAGTCCCAGCGGATTGGCGCGAGCCTCGACGACGCCCGCGGCGAGGAACCCGGCGACGGCCGCATCCGTCGCCGCCGTCTTCAAGAACTCTCGTCTGGAAAGTACAGCCATCGCCCGCCTCCTTTTTGTTGAATCGGCCCTGCAGCGTTCAGCCAGGTGTCGCGTATGGTGTCACAACTCGGCGCGCCGGCGCGACCCTCCCGACGCGATTGATCGTTGTGGCCTGATCTGCTACGGCGGCCGTAGGTCGCACGCGCGACCTCTCGTGCTCAGCGGTCTCTGCGTTCAAGCCGTTGACTTCTTCGTGTTCTTCGTGTGTTTCGTGATCTTCGTGATAAGGCTCTTCTTCAGGGTTTTCTGGTATCGTCCCTTCGGCAACGTAGGGGACCTCTAAGGAGGTGCCCTACGTTGGGGCAGGGGTGCTTCGTGGAGCAGAGTCGTGAACAATCGCCGTAAGTGGCGCGTGGCCATCCTTGGATTGGGGCACTGGTATTCGGCGTACGGTCTGGCAAGGTCGCTGCGGGAGTATCCCAGGGCGGAGCTCGTCGCCGCGGCGTGGGACAACAAGGCGCAATTGGACGCGTTCTCCAGCACGTTCGGCGTCACAGGTTACGGCGACTACGACGAGCTGCTCGAGATCGTCGGCACGCACGGCGAGATCATCGATCAGTGGTTTCGGGCGCCGGGACGCGCCGTGCTCGCCTCCGGCGCCTCCGACTGGATCTTCGAGCGACACTCCGAGGAACCGTTCATTCCGGCATCGCCGTTCCCTCTGACGCACCTGATCGACTGCCTGGAGAACAACCGTCAACCGGCGGCGACCATTCAGGAAGCGCGGCGTTCGCTGATTGTGGCCTTGGCCGCCTATGAATCGGCGGGCCAGGGTCGGCCCGTTCGCCTGTCGTGGTGACGGGCCTTTACTCGCCCGCCTCGCGATCGGACTCTACGCCTGGTGAAAAGCACTCTACCGTGCTCGGGCGAAAAGCACCCTACCGTGCTTTTGTCTAAATGAGCGGCAGGGATATCGGCTCTCCTCCGAGCTCCGCCGACCTGTCTGCCGCGAGGCAGACCTCCATCGTGTGCTGCGCCTCGAAGACGCTGATCGATGTTTCGCGGTCCTCGAGCACGCAGGCCACCAGCTCGTCGATCTCCGCCTGGAACGGATGCTCGGTCACGTCGGCCGAGTCGGGCATTGTGCACACGATGCGGATGGCGGGCCGGCCGGCGGAATCGGCGGCCGCCGCGAGCCGGACGTCCGGAAACGGGTTCGCCGCGGCCAGCCGCCCCAGGTCGACCGGCGCGTCGAGCCACTGCAGCAGATCCTGCCGCAGGGTCGCCCGCTCGCCCATCAGCTCCACCACGAACGTGTACGGCAGCATGAAGCCGGTCGAGCTGGTGACGTGCCCGAGCGCCGAACCCTCGAGCGTCATGTTGGCGACGATCGACGTGGGCCACTCGTAGCCGTCGGTCACGTGCGTGTGGAACGCGCTCACCGATGTGGGCTCCAGACCGGAGCACCAGCGCAGCGCATCGACCGCGTGGCAGCCGGCGGCGAGCAGGTGGCTGCGCCCGCTCTCGCGCGTGCGGACCCAGGACCACCCGCTGTACCAGTCGGTCACCCGCGACAGGTACTGCGTGCGCGCGAAGCGGATGTCGCCGAGCCAGCCGGCGCTTCGCAGCCAGCGCGCAAATCCCAGGAATGGGTTGTATCGCAGCTCGAACGACACGATCGTCCGCACGCCGGCGCGCCGGACGGCGTCGCGAATGCGCACCAGCTCGCCGACGTCGAGACCGGTCGGCTTTTCGAGCAGCAGGTGCTTGCCGGCCTCGGCCGCCGCCACGGCCTGGTCGGCGTGCAGATGGTTCGGCGTCGCGATGGAAACGATGTCCACGTCAGGCGCCGAGAGGACGTCGTCGTACGTGGTCGTGATCCGCGCGTCCGGCAGCGTGACTCCGTACTTCGCGAGGTTCGCGCGGGCGCGGTCCGCCTCGCGCGCGCACAGCCAGGTGACGGCGGTGTGCCGGTTGCACAGAAACGCCGCGATGTGCTGCGACGCGCACCAGCCGACGCCCAGGACGGCCACGCCCAGTTTTCGATCCGCAGTGGGCATTTCGGCGCCGTAGCGTAAACCACCGCGCGTGACGAAGGCAAAAGCTGGTGCGCGGTCGTTGACTTTTCTGAATCGGCCGTGATAAACCGCGCGTGCTCTTACACGCCTGACTTTCATTGTCACGCGGTCGAGCCGTGTGCGCGTTTCCCCGAGGGGTGGTCATGCGGAACGTTCTATCGTTCGTTCTTTGCATCTTCGTGTCGGCGCTCCTGATGACAGCGTCGCCCCTCGATGCGCAGGTCACAACAGCGACGCTGGTCGGCCAGTTGCGTGACAGCTCGGCGGCGGTGATCCCGGGCGCAACCGTCGTGGCCACGCATGAAGGGACAGGCGTCGCGCGCGAGGCTGTGACGGACGCCAACGGCGAGTTTGTCCTTTCGGCGCTGCCGAGTGGGCCTTACACGGTGAAGATCGAGCTGACCGGGTTCAAGACCCTGCAAAACCAGGGCATGCAGCTGGGTGCAGGTCAGACTGTGCGTCAAACGTTCACCCTCGAACTCGGTGCCCTGGAAGAGACCGTCACGGTCGCCGGACAATCGCCGCTCATCGAGGCGTCGGCCTCCCTGCAGACCGACAGGCTGGGGTCGCAGGAAGTGCGTGAGTTGCCGGTCAATCGCCGCAACCTCACGAACCTGATGAGCCTGACACCCGGTGTGAGCACCAGCGGCGCCGGAGACGTGCAGATGAACGGCGTCGCCGCGGGCGGCACGGGCGTCACGGTGGATGGCACCGAGGCGAACTCGAATCCCGAAGCCAGGTCACTGGCCCAGTACGGTGGTCAGAATCAGATCTCCGTCATGAGCCTCGACTCGATCGCGGAAGTCCAGATCGTCAAGGGCGTGCTGCCGGCGGAGTACGGCGGCGTCGCCGGCGGGCAGGTCAACGTCATCAGCCGATCGGGCACCAACAATTTCCGCGGCTCGGCGTTTTACAGCGGCCAGAACGAAAAATTCAACGCCCGCAATTTTTTCTCCTCGGCGCAGCAGCCGGTCGGCACTTTCAATCAGTTCGGCGGCACACTCGGTGGGCCGGTGATCCGCAACAAGGCGTTCTTCTTCGGCACCTATGAGGGCTACCGTGAGACGGTGCAGGTGAACCTGGACACGGTGGTGCCGTATCAGTCGGTCCGGGACGAGATTCTGCGGGCGTTGCCGTTCCCCGAGACGAGGACGGTGCTTGGCGTGCTCAATCTGCCGACCGAGCCCATCGTGTCGACGTCGGGTGTCGTCGACACTCGAGTCGGGCGGTGGCGCGGTCTCGGGACGCGCAGACGCACGGAGAACCACGTCGTTGCCAAGGGTGACGTGGCGGTCGTCAACGGGGCCAACCTTGCCGTGACGTACACGCGCCTGCGGCCCTTCACGCTGGAGCCGAGACCAGTCCTGAACAATGCCAACGATCGTGAATTCCCCAACGAGCAGGATCGCATCGCCGCTCAGCTGGTGATGACGCGCGGTGCATGGGTCTCCGAGAGCCGGGTCGGGTGGAACAGGACGTATCTGGCGCGGCTTGATGCGTTCCTGGGCGTGATGGGTCCGAAGGCTCCGGCCGAGATCCTGCCGTACGGCCGGCGCATGCCCGCATTCAACATCACCAATTCGTTCGCGACGCCGAGATCCGAAATCTGGGATATGGCGGGCACGACGTACAGCTTTGAACAGAAGCTCAGTCGTGGCTTCCAGCGGCATCTCATGAAGGCGGGGTTCCGCTTCATGAGAGAGACCGGGGGACGCCTGAATCCGGAGAACCCCTCCTTTACGTATCAGACGTATGACGATTTGCTCGCGAACATTCCGCAGTCGCTGAGCACGTCTTTCGGCGCACCACCGCACGACTCGAATATGGATCAGTACAGCGGGTTCATTCAGGACGATTGGCGCCTGGGCAATCGCCTCGTGCTGAACCTTGGCCTGCGGTACGACTATTACGGCGTCGTCAAGGTCCGACCCACGACACCCGTCGAGGTGGAGATCGTCAATTTCGAAAACCCCACCGATCTGCGCAAGCTGGACTTTGGTGCGCTGAGAGACCCGCTGAGGCCGTATGAACCGGATGGGAACAACTTCGGACCGCGAGTCGGGTTCGCGTGGACCGTCGACGAACACGAGCGAACCGTCGTTCGCGGCGGCGTCGGCTATCTCTATAGCCCGAACCTGGTGGCGACGGTTCGACAAAGCGCGGCGAACCCGTTCATCCCCTTCCGCATCGTGTACAACCGGACGGAAATTGCGGCGAGACAGATCACGTGGCCTTTGTACACCGACGAGTCCAGGGTGTTTGCTCTGGCAGACGCGGCAGGCAGGAGAAGCGTCTTCTCGTTGTTCGACACGAACCTGCAGGTGCCCTATACCGTTCAGTCGATGATCAGCGTGCAGCGGTCCTTCGGCCGGACGATGGCAGCCGAGGTCAGCTACTTGCGCACCGACGGCAACGATTTCCCACTGCAGCGGCAGTTTACGCAGGCCTTCGACAGACAGACGGGCGCGCGGCCCAACCCGGCACTCGGAGCGCCCGGCGGCTACTACGTGGACAGCAGCCAGACAATGGTCTACAACGGGTTGCAGACCTCGTTACGCAAGCGCTTCTCGGACCGCTACTCATGGGAAGCCAACTACACGCTGGGTAAGAGCGAGGGCACCCAGGGCGGCGATCTCTCCGCGTACTACATCGCCAGCTTTGACAACAACCAGGACTTCTGGGATCCGGAATTCGACCGCGGACCGGCCAGCAACGACGTCCGTCACCGGTTGAACGGCTCGTTCATTTACGAGCTCCCGGGGATCCGCGGCGGGTACGGCCTGCTCAACGGCGTCCTCGGCGGTTGGCAGCTTACCGGCATCCTGCAGGCGCGATCGGGCACTGCGCTTCGAGTCCAGCAGCCATCGGGAATCGACCGCAGCCGGCCCGACGTCGTGCCAGGCGTCGACCTGGTGTTCTCCGATTGGCGGGACAAATGCGATGCAAGAGGCTGCAGCTACCTGAATCCGGCCGGCTTCGCCAAGGTTCCCGTGAGTCCTATCACCAATGCCACGCTCCGTCCCGGAAACTACATGCTTGATATGGCCCGAGGGCCCGGCGCCGTGAACTTGAACACGACGCTGGCCAAGAGCTTCGCCATCGGGGTGGGACGCAGGTTGCAGGTCCGTGCCGACGTGTTCAACGCGCTGAATCGCAAGAACTACAGGGATCCCGAGCTGCGCATCAACAACGTCGACTTCGGGCGAATCACGAGTGCCACGCCTGTTGGGGCGACCACCGGCGCCCGCGTGTTTCAGCTCGGCGGACGGCTTACCTTCTGATGCCTGTCAGCCCTTGGCCTTTTCCTTTGACCGCGTTCGACGCTGTCGGATCTGCATCGTCTTCAAAGCTGCAACGCTTTCCTTCGTGAGCTCCAGTCACCAACCCGGCGCGCCGGCGCGACCCTCACGCCAGCGTTGACCATTGTGGACTGATCTGGTCACAATGAGGTCATGACAAGGGCTAAAATCTCTGAGTTGAAGGCCCGGCTGAGCGCGTATCTCGCCGAGGTGCGGGCCGGCGGTGAAGTCCTCGTTTACGACCGCGAGACTCCGATCGCGAGGCTCATCCCATTCAAAGACATACAGGACGACCTTCACCTGATCGCGGAATCGAGTCCTCCCGCCGCATTGAGGCGCATCAAGGGGGTGCGCCCGCGGAAGACGATCGACCTGGACACGCTGCTCGGCGAGCTTCGGCAAGACCGGTGATTGTGTACCTCGATTCGAGCGTGGTGCTCCGGCCGCTGTTTGCGCAGCCGGGCCGGCTGCGCAGCTGGGGCAAATGGACGACAGCCTATTCCAGTGAGCTTCTGGGCGTCGAATGTCGCCGGGCGATCGATCGGCTTCGACTCGAGGGACTCTACGACGACGCTCAGGTCGCCAGGGCTGCTCAGGAACTGATCCAAATCGAACGAACCATCCGGCGCGTTCGATTGAGCAGGTCCATTATCCACGAAGCGTCGAAAACGATGCCGACGATCGTCAAGACGCTCGACGCCATTCACCTGGCAAGCGCCATACTCATTCGCGAGCGGCGTGGCATCGAGCTGCTGTTCTCCACTCACGATACGCAACAAGCGATTGCCGCCCGCGCGCTCGGCTTCACGACCCTGGAATCGTAGCCCGGGTTCGTGTCCCCGATGCTTCTGCTCGGGCGTTTCGTACGGCTCGGATACGTCTACAGCCTGGCCAGTACGTTTTCGAGGAACTCCCGATTTGCCCGCGCATTCGTTCACGTCCGCGAAGGAACAGGTCTTCCAGCAGTCGGATCCACTGCGTCGGAGTGGATCTTCGCGTGCAAGTTCGACGGCATCCGGCTGCTTGCGTTCAAAACAGATCATGCGGGCCTTCGTCGTCGCCGTTTGTCCTTCGCGCTCCCGCTGCCACTCGGGTGCTCCGGCGCCGGACGTTCAGGGTCCGGCGCCGGCTTTGCTGGTTCTCCGGTATAGAAATGCGGCCGCAGATCGGCTTCAGGAATGAAGCGGGTGGCCTGGCGGTAGATGGCCTGCAGCGTTCCTGGGGCAAGGGAAGGATGAAGCGGGATTGTCAAGGTTTGTCGTTCGCCCGACGGCAGTGTTCGGCGTAGCTGCTTCCTACGTGCCGGCCTCACCGCGCCAGCGTAAATGCGTACAGACTATCTCCCGCACCGACCACCACGAATTGCCGCCCGTCGAGCATGAAGGTGACAGGCGCATTCGACGGGTTCGCCGCGAGCCCGGCGTGCCACACAGGATCGCCCGTCGATGGATCGTAGGCGACGAAATTCCCCGAGCCGTCGCCACCGAAGAGGAGATCGCCGGCCGTCGTCAACAGACCCATCGCGCCGCCTTCGCTCAGCGCGTGTCTCCAGCGGACCTTGCCCGTCCGGTAGTCGATGGCCTTGAGGTAGCCTTCCCGGCCGCCCCCACCGCCTGCGCCGACAGCGCCGCCGCCATAGCCTTCGGGCCGCTCGTCGGTATCGGTGAGGTACTGCATTCCATATGACTGAGAGGTCCCGACGTAGAGCAGTCCCGTCTTGGGACTGAAGCTCGGCGGAGGCCAGTTGGTGGCCGACCCGGGCGAGACCAGCACGCCGTCCACCTTCGCGTCCTTCGCGGGGTTGTTGATCGGCTGCCCCTTCGCGTTCACGCCGAGCGACCAGTTCATGAAGTCCACATAGGGAACGGTCGATATGCTCCTGCCGTTCGTGCGATCGATCAGAAAGTAGTATCCATTGCGCGCCGCCTGCGCGACGAGCTTCCGCGGCCGGCCGTCGATCTGTCCGTCGATGAGCACAGGGACTTGCGCACTGTCCCAATCATGTGTGTCGTGCGGCGAGGTCTGGAAAAACCACGCCATTTTTCCCGTGTCGGGATCGAGCGCGACGAGCGCGCAGGTGTAGAGGTTGTCACCCTTGCGACTCTGCGGCGCGAAGACGGGATTCGGGTTGCCGGTGGGCAGATAGAGCAGGTTCAGCTCCGGATCGTAGGTCGGCGCCAGCCACGTCATCCCTCCGCCGTGTGTCATCGCATATTCGTCCGGCCAGGTCTCCGACCCGGGGTCGCCCGGCTTCTGCGGGGTCGTGTACCACCGCCACTGCAGCTCACCGGTTTCGGGCTCGCGCGACTCCAGGTATCCCGGCACGTCGAGCGAATCGCCGCCGATGCCGACGATGACGTGCCTCCCGACGATGATGGGCGCGGGCGTGCAGAAGTACTGCTGCCGGACGTCGGCAATCTCCTTGTGCCAGCGCTCCTTGCCGGTGGCCGCGTCGAGCGAGACGAGGTAGCAGTCCGGCGTTTCGAAAAAGAGCGCGTTGCCGTACATGCCGACGCCGCGGTTGCCGATATGGATGCCGCCGCGAGTACGCCAGAAGTAATGCCAGATGGCCCTGCCGGTGCGCGCATCGATGGCGTATGCGTGGTCGGGGGCCGCGAAATACAGCACGCCGTCGACCATCAGCGGCGTCGCCTTGATCGTCACGTTCGCCTGCGGCCCGCCCCAGTAATAGGGATCGCCGGTCCGATGCTCGCCGCCGGCGTTCTCGCCCTCCTCGGCCGTGGCGCGATGGATCCACGCGAGCGACAGCGTTTTCACGTTGGTCAGATTGATCTGGGCGAGCGGGCTGTAACGCCGCCCGGAATGATCGCCGTAGTGCGTGGGCCACGCATCCGGGTAGTTTCCGAGGCGTGAGCGATCGGGCCCCTGGGCTGCCAGGATCGCAATCGGCAGGACGACCGAGCACGCCAACAACAGCGTCCGCATCTCTTTCATGGCAGAACCTCTGAACGTAAAGAGCGCAAAGATCGCAACGCGCATGGTTCGACAGGCTCACCATGAGCGCACGACAGGCTCACCATGAGCGCACGAAAGGCTCACCATGAGCGCTCATCCTGAGCTTGTCGAAGGATGCGGTCTTTGCGTTTCGCGTCGTTTCTTCACACGATCGTCACTTCAACGTCGCCAGGTACGCGGCCAGATTGTGAATATCCGCGTCCGTGTATTTCGGCAACAGGTCGATGTGTCCCTGCAGCGGATCCGTCACCTGCACCTTCGGCGTGCTGCCGCTGCGCAGCCAGGAACGCGGCCTCCCGGCGTCGTCGCGGATCGTCACGTCGAAGTCGGTCAACCGGACGAGGACACCGGAGAACGTCTCACCAGACGACAGTGTGACGGTGGCCCTGCGCGCGGTTCGCGAGACGCCGGCCGCTTCGCCGCGTCCGCGTCCTCCGCCTCTTCCGCCTCCTCCGACCGTTCCGAAGGCGATGAGCGCCTGGAGCCCGGGGCCGTCGTACCGGGAGCCGATGCCCTTCAAATCGCCGGCCGGCGAGTGGCACCGGTTGCAGCCGCCAGCCCCGTTGAAATAGGTCTCTCCCGCCCTGGCGTTTCCGGTCATGACGTACTGCAACTGGTAATTCGTCCGCTCGGCGGCGTACGTGATCTCGCGGTGCAGGAAGGTAGCGATATCAGAGACGTCTGGAGAGGTCAGCGGGATCGGAGGCATGTGGCCGGCTTGCAGGTGGGCGCCAATCTGCCGGCCGTTCACGTCCTGCAGCACGAGCACCGAGCGGATCAAATCCGGACCGGCAAACCCCTGTCCGCCCCTGCCATTGGGTCGATGACACGACCCGCACTTGTCGCCGAAGACGGTCCGCCCGCGTTCGACGGCGGCCGGATCGAAGGCGCGAAGCCGATCGACGCCGCTTTCAGTACCGCCGCGCCCCGCCTGCCCCGAGCCTGTCGCCCCTCGACCTTGCTCGGGACGACCCTGAGGCTCTCGTCCCTCGATCGAGCTCAGGGCACCGCGGTTCGCGAAGGGTCGGAGGGTCGAAGGGCCGCGTCCGGCCGGGAGGGGCGCCCGACCGGCGAGTGAGGCGGCCGCCAGGCAGACGCCGGCCAGCGTGACCGCGGTCACACGACGTGCGTAGGGCCCCGCCTTTTTGTACGTAGGGCCCCGCTTTAGCGGGGCTGGCTCGTACGCAGGGCCCCGCTTCAGCGCGCGGCTGGCTCGTACGTAGGGCCCCGCCTTAGCGGGGCCGCTTCTCTCGATCCGCGAACGCATAGCAAGCGACTCCCCGGGCGCGCCGCAGGATGTAGCATCGACGTGGGCCCCATGTCAACGCGGAGGGAAAACGGGACCGATCAGATGAACGTGAAGACCTACATCGATCGCCTGACCATGAGCCGGGCGGCGGCGCGACACGCCGCGAGAGCGCTCCGCGACGCGATCCACGCGCGCGGCGCGGCGCGGATCGTGGCGGCGACCGGCGCGTCGCAGTTCGACTTCCTCGACGCGCTCACGGCCGCGACGGACATCGACTGGACGCGCGTGGAGATGTTCCATCTCGACGAGTACGTCGGCCTGCCCCTCGATCATCCGGCGAGCTTCCGCAAGTACTTGCTCGATCGGCTCGTCAACAAAGTGGGCATCGCGCGGTTTCACCTCCTCGACGGCGAGCGCGACCCGTCGCGCGTCGCCGACCAGGTCGGACGCGAGCTCGCAGCCGCGCCGATCGACGTGGCCTTTGTCGGGATCGGCGAGAACGGGCATCTGGCCTTCAACGATCCTCCCGCCGATTTCGAGACGGACCGTCCGTACCTGATCGTCAACCTCGATGAGGCCTGCCGGCGGCAGCAGGTCGGCGAAGGCTGGTTCTCCTCGATTGCCGAAGTCCCCTCGCAGGCGATTTCCATGTCCGTGCGCCAGATTCTGAGGGCACGCGCGATCATCTGCGTCGCACCGGACGCCCGAAAGGCCCGGGCCATTCACGCGTCGGTCGAAGGCGGCGTGTCGGCGATGGCGCCCGCCTCGATCCTGCGGACCCATGCGAACACGATGCTCTTCCTCGATTGCGATTCGGCCGCGCTGTTGTCCCCGGCCACTCGCGGCGAAATCCTCGAAAGCGACATGTCATGAGGCTCGAGCTGCCGGGGCTGTTCGATCTCCAGGTGAACGGCTTCGGCGGCATCGATTTCAACGGGCCGGATCTCACCGCCGATCGCGCCACGGAGGCGGTGGAGCGGATGCGCGTCACGGGGGTGACGCGCTGCCTGCCCACGCTCATCACCTCCTCGTTCGCGCAGTTCGCCCGGAGCGCGCGCGTCCTTGCCCGCACCACCAGTCGGGCGATCGCCGGGATCCACATGGAGGGTCCGTATCTGTCCGCCGAGGATGGCGCGCGCGGCGCTCATCCCCGCGAGCACGTGGCACCGGCCACGCCAGACGACTTCAACCGCCGGCAGGACGCTGCCGGCGGCCGGATCGTGCTCGTCACGCTCGCGCCTGAAATCCCAGGCGCACTGGCGCTCATCGAACATCTCGTCGCGTCGGGCGTGCGCGCCGCGATCGGCCATACGGCGGCGGACGCGCAGCAGATCGCCGACGCGGTTGCCGCCGGCGCGACGCTTGCCACGCACCTCGGCAACGGATGCGCGCAGATGCTGCCGCGGCATCCGAATGTCATCTGGGAGCTGCTCGCGGCCGACGCCGTCTGCGCCAGCCTCATCGCCGACGGTCACCATCTTCCGCCCTCGACGGTGAAAGCGATGGTCAGGGCGAAGGGCGCGCTGCGGACGATCCTCGTGACGGATGCCACCGCCGCCGCCGGTTGCGCTCCCGGCCGGTATACGATGGGCGCGGTCGACTGCGAGCTCGGCGAGGACGGACGCGTCTCGCTGGCCGGAACGCCGTATCTCGCCGGGTCCGCCCTGACCCTGGATCGCGCGATTGCCAACACCGTGAGGTTCACGGGCCTGTCTGTCGACGCCGTGATTCCGATGGCCTCGACCATACCCGCGAGCTCCATCGGCATGACGACCTCCGGCATGGTGACCGCGGAGTGGGACGCGGAGGCGGCCGCGCTGCGGATTCATCGCGTGACACCATGAAGATCACGCCTCTCGACTGGGCGGTCCTTGTCGCGTACCTCGTCGTCATCACCGGCATCGGCCTGATGGTCGGGTATCGCGTACGCCGCACCGCCGAGTACTTCCTTGGCGAGCGCCGCTTCGGCCCGTGGGTGATGATCGGGCAGAGCCTGAGCGTGGGCACGCACGCCGAGATGCCGGTGTCGCTTGCCGGCGCGGTGTACACCATCGGCGCCTCCGCAATCTGGTACCAGTGGAAAAACCTCTTCATCACGCCGCTGTACTGGATCATGGCGCCCGTGTTCCGTCGCATCCGGCGGACGACGATGGTGGAGGTCACCGAGGATCGGTACGGATCCGGGATGGGCGCGGTCTACCTCGTCTTCGCCCTGTGTTTCTTCATCATCAATACCGGCAGCCTGCTCAAGGGCGCCGGCAAAGTGATCGGTCAGGCGACCGGCGCGACGACCGGCGTCAACGAGATCGTGATGGCGATGACCGCGATGTTCGTTGTCTACAGCTTCGTGGGCGGTCTGGTCGCGGCAGCCTGGACGGATGTGTTCCAGGGCTTTCTCATCATCGTCCTCTCGTTCATGCTGATTCCGCTCGGCTGGCCTGTCGTCGGCGGACTCGACGGGATGAGAGCCTCGCTGCCGCCGTTTCGCTTCTCGCTCGCGACGCCTACGGGCATCGGGCCCTGGGTGATCGCGATGCTCACGGTCAACGGTCTGGTCGGCATCATGGCGCAGCCCCAGCAGCTCGCGTCGGTGGGTACCGGCGGGGACGAGCGCACCTGCCGCGTCGGCATGCTGTTCGGCAACTTCGTGAAGCGCGTCTGCACGGTCGGCTGGGCGCTGGTCGGCCTGATCGTCGCCGCGATGATTGCGCAGGGGAAGGGGACGGCCGCCACGCTCGGCGACGCGGAGAACGCGTTCGGGTTCGCCTGCCGCGAGCTGCTGTTCCCGGGGGCGCTCGGTCTGTTGATCGCCGCGATTCTCGCCGCGAGCATGTCGGCGTGCTCCGCCTACATGATCGGCGCCGGCGCGCTGTTCACCGAAGGGCTCTATCGACGCCGCCTGGCGCCCGACCGTCCGGACCGGCACTATCTCCGGGTCGGCCGCATCAGCGGCTTCGCCATCACGATGCTCGGCGTGCTCTATGCGGTCTTCCTGATCAACCGCGTGCTCTACACGTTTCTGCTGACGGAAACGCTGGCGACGTTTGTCGGCATCAGCGTGCTCGGCGGCGTGGTCTGGCGGCGCGCGAACCGGTGGGGCGCGCTGGCGAGCCTTCTCGGCGCGCTGGCGACGAACTTCCTCCTGTATTCTCTGACCGGCCGGCGGCTGGACGACTGGGATGCGAACGTCTTTCTCGCCGCGCTGATCGTCGGCATCGTGGCGCTGGTGGCCGTCAGCCTGCTGACGGATCCCGAGCCGGCGGAGCGCCTCGCGTCGTTTTTCGACAGGCTCGAGACGCCGAGCGATGCCACCGGCGCCGGCGATCGCCCGCTGCTGCTGGTCAACGTGCTGCGGCTGCGCCGCGCCGCGGCGGGACGGGGATGGCGGACGTTTCGCGAGGATCTCGGTGGGCTCGCGGTCGGCGGCCTGCTGGTCATCGC
>QHWJ01000205.1 GCA_003222535.1 Acidobacteriota bacterium
CACGGCACGCGGATTGGCATTGTTCGCCGGCTGCGTCGACTGCCCGAATGTGATGGATTGAATGCTCGTCTGGCCCAGGAACCCCGGCGTGCTCCAGATGGGATGGTTCAGCACGTTGGTCGCGGTGACGTGCATCGTGAAAGTCACGCCGCTCGTAATGCGAACCTGCTTGTTGAGCGAGCCATCGAGGCTCCAGTTGTTCCTGCCCCGCAGATACACGATCTGACCGAACTCGCCAGGGTTGGTTGGCACGTCGAGGTACGCAGGATTGGCGCGGCCGTCCGGGCCGATCAGCTTCGGATCAATCCAATAGCGATTGAAGCCCGGTCCGGGGCTGATCTGGATCATCTTCTGCAGATCCTCGACCGTCAGTCCGTTTTTGAGGATCACGCCGGCGTCTTCGCCGTTGACCGTCGAGCGGCCGCTCATCAGGCGGAACGGCGTGCCGGTCTGAAACGTGAAAATCCCGCCGAGCGTC
The DNA here is from genome assembly GCA_003222535.1 of Acidobacteriota bacterium. Lineage (GTDB taxonomy): Bacteria > Acidobacteriota > Vicinamibacteria > Vicinamibacterales > CAVVIG01 > QHWJ01. The sequence goes on from QHWJ01000205.1 coordinate 479, forward strand.
CAGCCGCCGGCGATCGCGTCGAGCACCCGGTTGTCGATGCCGACGCGTCGATCCTTTCCGAACGGGAGATCGTAGGTCCCGTAGGTCTGCAGCACGTGCCGGACGTCGAAGGGCGAGACCTGGGCGTCGAACGTCCTGTCGCGCAGCGTCCGATAGTTCACCGTCTGCGTCGCGTTGTCCGCCCAGATGTCCGCCTGCGTTTTGCTCAACGTGTAGTTCACGTTGGCGCTGAGCCCTTGCGTGTAGCGCCGGCGGAGCTGCAGCTGCAGGCCGTGATACTTCGTGTACGAGCCGTCGTCGACCAGCTCGAGGACGCCGCCGATGGCGTAAGGGTTTGCCTGGAAGACGTTGATCGGATAGCCGCCGGGCGCGTTGTATCCAAGGCTCGCACACGGTCCGAACGTGTTGCCGAGCATGCGGCAGATGTAGTTGGAATTGGTCGCCAGATTCGTCGCGAGTGTGCCCGCCGTGCCCTGCTGCAATGAGGTGATGAACCCGCCGTTGGTGAACGCCGATCCGTCGGGCAGCGCCGGTTGCGAGCCTCGCGCGCCGAACGCCGCTTCGAACATCGGCAGCGGCACCTGACCCGGCAGACCGCGGTTGGCGAAGCTCGTCACGCCCGCGGCCTGATTGATCGCCAGATTCCGCTGCGCGTTCTTGAACTCCTGCAGGAAGCCGTTCTCGAAGATGTTCACTTCGTTCACGCCGTAGGTGCGCCATACGTGGCTGCCTCTGTTGCCGACATAGCGCATCTCGGCCACCGTGTTCTTCGCCAGTTCCCGCTGCACGCCGATGTTCCACGACTGCACGTACGGTGTTCGCAGATCCGACTGCATGGTGCGAAAGTTCGTGGAGCCGAACGTGAAGATGGACTGGTCGTACGTGTTGCTGTAGGTGAGCGGGAACACGGCGAACGGCGGCAGCGGACTCTGCAGCGTCAGCCCGCCGGGCGCGAAGCCGGGCAGTCCGGGCCGCAGGTCGAGCGTCTGGCCCTGGCCCGGGTTGTTCCCGGCCGTTGCCGCGAACATGTTCGTGCCCTCGTCGTAGTAGGTGAGGTCGTACCCGCCTCGGACCACAGACTCCGATCCCTTCCCGAGCAGTGCACCGAGGAAGCCGCCCTCGAACTGCGGAGTCCATGCGAAGCCGGCACGAGGCGCCGGGTTCACCAGGTCCGCTCTTGCGGCCACCTTGCCCCGAGTGATCACCGGATTCTGCACCCCGTTCAGCGTACCCGGCTGAAACAGTCCGGTCGAGGGGCCGAGCAGGTTGGCATCGTCTGGAAACGTCGCGACGCCGGTGTGATTGTGGGGCGCGCCGGCGAATTCCCACCGGAGGCCGTAGTTGAAGGTCAGGTTGGGGCCCGGACGCCAGGAGTCCTGCCCATAGAAGCCGCCCATCGACGACGACGTCCAGTTCTCGCGATAGACAAAGTCCGAGAATTGTCCCGTGGCGACGTCGGCGCCGCGACCCGTCTGCACTCTCGTCAGCCGACCGGTCAGCAGCGCGTAGAGGTCGCAGGCCGCGGCCTGATCGGCGCTCTGGAAGCCGGGGATCGTCGCCGCGCTGAAGATGGAGAGCGCGGGATCCCCGATGGCGCATCCGGTTGTGTAGCGCGGAAATCCGAGAATGCCGGATGAGCCGGGCGCGTCCAGAGACGTGTCACGCCAGTCCGTCTGGCGGAACGAGCCGCCGAGCGTCATTGAATGGTTGCCGCGGAGCAGCGTCAGCGTGTCGTAGACCGTGGTGATGTAGTGGCGGCCGGTAATGGGCGCCGCATCCTGGACCATGTTCTGGAGGTTGTTCGGCAGCCCCGGGGTCTGGACGTTGTTTGGTGCCGCCGGCGAGACGATTGTGCCGATGGTGAATCGTGCCGGCCGTCCGTTGACCAGACCATTCGGCAGGTAGAATTCCACGCCCCGGTTCGGCGTCGTGTCGCCGCTGTGTTGAATACCGTAGCGGAGCTCGTTGTGCGTCCGCGGCGTGATCGTCCAGTTCAACCCGCTCGACGTGATCCACCACGACGCGTGAAACATGTACTGAACCGGAACATCGGGGAGCGGCCACTGGCGCCGGCCCTGATCGTCCTGACTGTAGAGATTCCAGCTGGCCATCCACGCCAGGTTGGGCGTCATCTGCAAATCGACGCGGCCTGTCGGGTAGTTGTTAATCTGCTTGCTCGGCTCCAGCCATGAGAAGTCCTGCGTCCGCAGACTGTTCGTGCCCAGCAGCGAGCCGAACTGCTTCGCCTGGTGCTGTTTCGCCAGCAGGGCCGCGATGGTGGGATCCGGCGTGGACTGGAACCCGTTCTGTGCCGCAATCTGAAGCAGATTCGCCGTCCGCTGCTCGCCGGCCGGCGTCACATACCGGAAGATCCCCTGCTCCGCCTCCGCGGTGAGGACGGTATTCGTTTGAATGGCCGTTGCCGGGATGTACTCCTGCTCGAAGTTCACAAAAGCGAACAGCTTCTCCCGGAGTTTTCCCGCCGGCACCAGCGGACCGCCGAAGCTGCCGCCGTATTCATGAACGCGGTTGATCGGCTTGGCCAGCCCCCGCGACGAGTTGGAGTAGCGGTTCGCGTTCAATCGATCGTGCCGCTCCTGCAGGAACGTCGATCCGTGGTACTGGTTGGTGCCACGTTTGGTGATGAATTTCAGGTTCACGCCGCTCTGCGCGCCGGAGTCGGCGCCGAGGCCGCTTGTCTCGACGGTGACTTGCTCGACCGCACCGAGACGTGGAGGCACGGTGCCGAAGAAGCTCGTCCCGCCGCTCTTGAACCCGTTGGACGAGTTGTTGATCCCGTCGGTGGTCGGGTTGATGGTGCCGCCCGGCATGCCGTTGAAATGGGTGCCGCCGCCGAGCGGCCGGACGACACCGGGCGCCAGACTCGCCAGGCCGAATGTGTTGCGCCCAGCGAGCGGCAGTTCCGTGAGCGAGTCGCGGTTCAACGTATTCGAGATGGTGTTCGTCGTCGCTTCGAGCAGCGGCGCGGCGCCCACCACAGTGACCGATTCGCCCACCGCACCGACCTCGAGCGTGACCCGCAGGTCCGTGGTTCGGGACGCCTCCACGATGACGTGGGTGATCGCCGCCGTGCGGAATCCCTGAAGGGTCACGGTGACTTCGTAGGACCCGAAGTTCAGATCGGGGAACGTGAACGATCCCGATCCGTTCGACGTGACACGCTTCTGAGTACCGGTGAGCTCGTCTTTCAGCTGCACCTCCGCGCCGGGCACGACGAGGCCGGTGCCGTCGGCGACCGTGCCGGCGATCGCGCCGGCGATGCGGACCTGGGCGGGAGCTGCGGCCGGGCCGAGGAGGAGGCCGCAGCAGGCGAAAAACATGGCGATCGGCCGGGTTTTCATGTCCGCGCTCCTGGCTGGGCGTGTAGTACGTGAACGTTCACGATGGCGCAGCTTACTCGCCTCGCCAGACGCTGTCAACGGAAGCGCGCGAGAATTGGTGAATTGGTGAGTTGGTGAGTTGGTGAGTTGGGGAATGACAATCACACCAGATCACCAGTTTACGAAGTCACCAATTCACCAATTCACCAAGTCACCAATTTCACTTCGAGCCGCGCTCGAGCCGCGCCCACTCCTCGAGGTAGGCGTCGACGTTCGCCGGAGTGACCACGTCGACGCCGGAGTCGATGATCGGATGTTGCGGAGGCCGGCCGGCTATGATCTCGGTGAGCAGCTTCACCGACTCGGAGCCCCAGCCGAAGTACTTCTGTCCGAGCAGCACCTGCGCTTTGCCCGCCTTGAGGATCTCGGGCGCCGGCGGAATCGTGTCGAACGAGATCACTTTGGTTCGCGCCGGATCGACGGCGGCCAGCGCGTTGCGCGTGAACACGGGCCAGCCGCCCACCGAGATCCAGGCGCCGAGTCCGGGGTACCGGTTCGTACCGGTCGCGATGATCTCCGCGCAGCGCACCGGATCCTCCTTGATGTCGTAGGTCTCGACGATCCGCAGCCCCGGGTGGCTCGCGAGCGCGTTCTGCACGCCGTCGAGACGCCGCCGGAGGTTCGAGGCCCCGAGGCTCGTGATGATCGCGATCGTGCCGTTGCCGCCGAGCAGCCGCGCCGCTTCCTCGCCCATGATCTGGCCGGACTTGTAGTCGTCCACGCCGTAGAACGCCAGCCGCTTCGACTGGGGCGCGTCGGAATCCCAGGTGACGACCGGGATGCCGGCTTCGACCGCGCGATCGATCGTCGTGGTGAGGAAGTCGGCGTTCAGCACCGAGATCGCGATGCCGTCGACGCGCTGCGTGATGAAGGATTCGAGGATTTCCTTCTGACGAAGCTCGTCGGCACGTTCCGGTCCGCGCCAGATCACGTCGACGTTGCCGAGCCCGGCGGCGGTGCGTTCGGCGCCGACCTTCGCGTAGTTGAACACCGGGATGTCGAGCGCCTTGGGGATGATGGCCAGCCGCAGCTTGCGCGGCGCGGAGCTTTCACGCCCACACCCGGCATGGGCCAGCAAGCCCGCCACGATCAACCCGATACCGAAACGTTTCATGAGTGCCTCCAGAATGGACCAGACCGTACGACGTTGAACGCAGAACTCGCAGAACACGCAGGGAAACCCCAAGCCTTTTTCTCTGCGGGTTCCGTGGTTTCCGCGTTGTACGTGAACACGAACGGTGACCCTGAAAGAGTCGCCCCTACACGGTTTGCGTTCACATCACCGTTCATGACGCACGAGCACCTGATCGAGCACGACGATCACGATGACCACGAGCCCGACGATGAGCCGATCGTAAAACGTGGCGCCCGGAATCTGCGGCAGCGCGTTGCGCAGCACCCCGAAAATGAGCGCGCCGAGCACCGCGCCGACGACCGATCCCCGGCCGCCCGCCAGGCTGGCGCCGCCGACGACCGCCGACGCGATGATGTCGAGCTCGTAGCCGGTCGCGAGATCGGCTTTCCCCTGTCCCTGCGCGACCGCCAGGACAATCCCCGACACCGAGGCCAGCAGTCCGGCGACGACGTAGACGGAAGTCTTGACGCGGCCGACGGCGATCCCGGTGAACACCGCGGCCGTTTCGTTCCCGCCGATGGCGAACACCGCGCGCCCCCACTGAAAGCGCTTCATCAGGAACTGGAACACGCACGCCGCCGCGATCATCACGACCGGCGCAACCCAGTCCACCGGCACGCCGAGAAGCCGCGAGCCGGGCGGGATCGTCCGGGACAGATCGTAGTACCGCGCCTCGGTGATGATGAACGCCACGCCGCGCGCGATCCCCATCACCCCGAGCGTGGCGATGAACGGCGGCAGCCCGACGCGGACGATGAGCCACGACGAGACGAGGCCCGCGGCCGCGCCTGTCAGCAGACCGGCCGCGACGCTCGGCGCCAGCGGCCACCCGCTCTTCACGAACAAATGTCCGGTGACCACGCTCGTCAACGCGATGACGGCTCCGGGCGCGAGGTCGATCCCGCCCGAGATGATGACGATCGCCGCGCCGATGGCGGCAATGCCGTAAATCGACGAGTACTTGAGAATCAGGAGACCATTGGGCCCGTTCAGAAACGGATGCGCGCGCCCTCCCTCCGGCCAGAGATACCAGGTGAAGACAATCGCCTCGAGCGCGAGGATCGCCACCGTGCTCAGCTCACGTGTGTGCCAGAACCGCCTCACGCCGGCCCTTCCGCGGGAGCGGCGGCCAACCGCATCACCCGCTCTTCGTCGGCCTCGACAGCGGAGAGCTCGCCTCGCAAACGTCCGTCGCGCACGACCAGAATCCGATCGGCCAGCGCCAGCACTTCCGGCAGATCGCTCGAGGCCACCAGGCACGCCATCCCGCGCGAGGCTTCCCGCCGGATGATGTTGTGGATCTCGTACTTCGCGCCGATGTCGACCCCCTTGGTCGGCTCGTCGAGCAGCAGCACGCGCGGCGCGATCCCCAGCCATTTTCCGACGACGACCTTCTGCTGATTGCCGCCGCTCAGGCGATCGGGCGTCACCTGAAGACCCGGCGCCTTGATGGAGAGCGCGGCGATTTGCGACGCCGCGCCGTCGCGTTCTTCGCGTCGACGGATCAGCCGGTGCGACACCAGCGCGGCGCCCGGCAGCGCGAGGTTGTCGCCGAGGCTCAGATTGAAGAACAGCCCCTGCCGCTGGCGGTCTTCCGGCACCAGCGCGACGCCGCTGCGGATGGCTGATGCGGGCGCGCCCGGGGCCAGACGGTGGCCGTGCACGTCGACCGATCCCGCGTCCGGACGCGCGAGCCCGAAAATCGTCTCGACGAGCTCGGTTCGGCCGGATCCGACCAGGCCGAACACGCCGACGATCTCGCCCGCCGCGACGTCGAATGACACGCCGTTCACGCGTGGCCGGCGGACGAGATCCCGCACCGACAACGCCGGCCGGGCATCGCCGGCCGGCCGTTCGCGTGGCACGTGGCCGGGCGGCTCCCGGCCGACCATCGCCCGCACCACCTGATCGACGGTGGCCGCTTCTCGATCGAAGGTGGCGATGTGATGCCCGTCGCGCAGCACGGTGATGCGGTCGCACAGGCGAAAGACTTCCGGCAGACGATGTGAGACGAACAGAATGGTAACGCCCCGCGCTTTCAGGGCGGCGAGCACGCCAAACAGCTGTGTGGCCTCGGCATCGGTCAGCGACGTGGTCGGTTCGTCGAGCACGAGCACCCGGCAATCGAACGCGAGCGCGCGCGCCACCTGTACGAGCTGCACGTGCGCCGGTGAGAGGTGTTCCATCCGCCTGTCCGCCGAGACGGGCACGTGGAGCTCGTCGAGGAGCGCGGCCGCGCGCGATCGCATGGCCGGCTCGTCGAGCCGGCCCACGCGATCGGTGACCGCCAGTGCGTCGTGGGGGCTGCCGACGCGAAGCGGGGCGCCTCGCCACAGGATCTCGCCGCGATCGGCGCGCAGGATGCCCGCGACAATCTTGAGCAGCGTCGACTTGCCCGCGCCATTCTCACCGACGCAGGCGTGCGTTTCCCCTTCCCGCACGGCAAAGCTCACGCCGCCCAGCGCGCGCACGGCGCCGAAGGATTTGTGAACGTCCCGGAACTCGAGGTCTGCCATCAGCCATTACTCAGTACAGCATTTCGTAATTACGCTGACGTATTGATTTGGACAAGCCACGGAGACACTGAGACACTGAGACACTGAGAAGGCGCTCGACGCGGGCGGCCTGCACCGCACGCCTCGCCCGCCGCTGCGCGGCGCCGCGTCGAGCGCGCTACCTGATGCGTGTTCTTCTCTGTGTCTTTGTGTCTCTGTGGCCAAATAAGTCGTCGTATTTCTGACTTGGGGCACCCGATCGCCGTCACGAAATACGTCAGCGTAATTGTGAAATCGAGTATTTAGCCATCCTTCCCCTGTCCGTAGTAGGCGCGGGCGCCGTGCTTGCGGAAGTAGTGCTTGTCGATGAGATACGCGTCCGGGCGCGGGGCATCCGGCGCGATCAAGTGCTGCGCGATCGCCAGGCGCGCGAGGAGCTCCAGCACATGCGCACGTTCCACCGCGCCAAAGGGATCCGCGCCCCACACGAAGGGACCATGGTTCGCGACCAGCACCGCCGTCACTTCATCGGGGGACACGCCGGTGGAGCGGAACGTCTCCACGATGACGAGCCCGGTGTTGCGTTCGTACGCGTCGGCGACCTCCGCCTGGCGCAGCGGACGCGTGACGGGCACGTCGCCACGGAAATAATCGGCGTGCGTCGTGCCCATGCAGCGCAGCGGCGTCCGCGCCTGCGCCAGCGTCGTCGCCGCTTCCGAGTGCGTGTGCACGATTCCGCCACAGCGGAACGCGCGATAGAGCTCGAGGTGGGTCGGCGTGTCGGACGAGGGCCGCAGCGTGGAGTCGAGCACGGCCCCCGTCTCGAGGGAAACCGGCACCATGTGCGCCGGCGACAGCTCGGTGTACGGAACGCCGCTCGGCTTGATCACGCACACGCCGGCGTCGTAGTCGACGCCGGACACGTTGCCGAAGGTCCCGTGCACCAGACCGGTGCCGGCAAGCCGCTGGTTCGCGCGGAACACGAGGTCGCGCAGCTCCGCGGCAATCATGCGCCGGCCATCTCCGCGCCGGACGTCGCCACGCGGTCGCGGAGCGACAAGAGACGCTTCATCAACGTTCCGAGATCGGCCCGCGCGCCGGCGACGCCGCCGAACGTGTCGTGCAGCTCGCGATAGATGGCGTAGAGCTCGCCGTACACCGCCTTCCGTCCAGGGTCGGGGACGTAGGCGCGCGGCTCGAGCGAGGCCATGCGGGCCTGAGCGGCTTCGAACCCATCGTATCCGCCCGCTGCTGCACCGGCCGCGACGGCCGCCGACATCGCCGCGCCGAGCGCCGGCGTTTGCGATGAGCCGGCGATGTGCATCGGATAGCCGAGCACATCCGCATAGATCTGCATGAACAACGGATTCTTCTCGGCAATGCCGCCACAGCAGACGATGCGATCGATGGGCACGCCGTGCTCCTGCAGACGCTGGACGATCGCGCGCGCCCCGAAGGCGGTCGCTTCGATCAGCGCGCGATAGATCTCCGCGCGTGTCGTGTGCAGCGTCTGCCCGACGATCAGACCGGTGAGGCGGGGGTCCACCAGGATCGTGCGATTGCCATTGTTCCAATCGAGCGCGACGAGGCCCGACTCGCCCGGCTGCGGTCGCGCCGCTTCTTCGCACAAGCGCCCGTGCAGCGCCGCGTCGCCCTCGCAAACGGCTTCGACCCACCAGTTGAGCAGGTCGCCCACGGCGGATTGTCCCGCTTCGATCCCGAAACAGCCAGGCAGGATCGATCCGTCCACGATGCCGCAGATGCCCGGCACATCGGCCATTCGGTCGCCGGCAGGCCACACCGCGCAGTCGCACGTGGACGTGCCGATGATCTTCACGAGCGTGCCACGGCGCACGCCGGCTCCCACGGCGCCGTAGTGCGCATCGAAGCCCCCCATCGCGACGGCAATTCCCTCGGGAAGACGAAAGGCGTCAGCCCATTCACGGGTCAGCCGGCCGGCCGGGCGATCGGCCGGATAGGCACGGTCGTACAGGCGTTCCCGCAACGCAGCCAGCTTCGGGTGGAGCCGCGCCAGGAAATCGACCGGCGGCAGCCCGCCCCACGCGTCCGCGTACATCGCTTTGTGACCGGCTGCGCAGATGCACCGCGCAATCCCGGCTGGCGATTCGATGCCGCAGAGCACCGACGGGATGAAGTCCGCGAGCTCGACCCAGCTCGCCGCGGCGTCGAAGACGTCCGGCGCGACCGTGAGGCAGCGCCAGATCTTCGCCCAGAACCATTCCGACGAGTACGTGCCGCCAATGGGCCGCAGCAGGTGCGGCGCGTGCCTCGCGGCCGTCGACGTAATGGCGGCTGCCTCCGCGGCCGCCGTGTGATCCTTCCAGAGCCACGCGTGCGCGGCGAGGTTGGCGCGCCATCGGGGATCGAGAGGCAGAGGCCTGTTGTGCGCGTCCACGGGCAGCGGTGTCGAGCCGGTTGTGTCGGCGCCGATGCCGACGACACGATCGCGCGAGAACTCCGGCTCCCGTTCAGCCGCGTCCAGCGCGCCCGATACCGACGCGCGAAGCCCGTCGAGATAGTCGGCCGGATTCTGCCGCGCCAGGTGCGGATCGCGCGGATCGAGCAGTACCCCGTGCTCCCCGGACGGATACGCGAACACGCTGGTGCCGACCAGCCGGCCATCGAGGCAGTCCGAGACGACGGCACGAACCGAGCTGGTGCCGTAGTCGACGCCGATGGCATACGTCCTGTTCATGTCGTGATCGCGAACGCGAACGTTGCCACAAGTTCGATTCAACGGCAAATCGGGCGTGAGGACGCTCGACTCTGTTTGCGGGCAGCCGTCGCACGGGTCGCTGCCACATGTCAGCCGTCTGGGTCGACAAAAGAAATCTTTCTTCTGGCTGGTGCCCGTGCACGTTCACGTGGACGGCGGAGGTAAGATCGCGCCCGGGTGAAGACCACCGATTCCCGCCATCCCGGCGCGCAGCCCCTCCGCCCCGTCGGCATCAAGGACATCGCCAAAGCGCTGGACATCTCGACCGGGACGGTCGATCGGGCGCTGCACGCGAAGCCCGGCATCAATCCGATGACCCGGGCCCGCGTGCTGCGGATGGCGGAGTCGCTCGGCTATCGCCCCAACCTCGCGGCGCGGTACTTGAAGTCGCGCAAGCACCTGCGCATCTCCGTGCACCTTCCGCTGGAAATCGCGCTCTTCTGGGATTCGCTCCGCGACGGGATTCGCGATGCCGCGGCGCCGTTCGCACCCACGCTGCAGGTCGAATTCCGCAGCTACCCGCGGCTCGGCGAAGGGGACGTGCCGCTCTTCGAGCAGGCGCTGCGCGAGGGCACCAACGGCCTCATCATCGCCCCGGGGAATCCGGCGACGCTCCGATCGTGCATCCGCAAGGCGGCGCGCCGCGACATCGCGGTCATCTGCGTCGTGACCGATGCGCCCGACACCGAGCGGCTGACGGCCGTGTCGGCCGATCCGTTCACCGTCGGCGCCGTCGCCGGCGAGCTGCTCTCGCGCTATCTTCCCGCCGGCGGGCGCCTCGCGTTCTTCACCGGATGGCTCGGCACCGAGGACCACGCCGAGAAGTTGCGCGGCTTCGAGGCGAGCCTGAAGTCGAGCCGGAGCGCCGTCCGCCTCGGGCCGGTGGTGGAAGCCCACGACGATCCGCGCGAGGGCTACCGCCGGGCGCTGAAGCTCCTCAAAGCGAACCGCGACCTGAAGGGCATCTATGTGAGCACGGTGAATTCGCTACCGGTCCTGCAGGCGGCCGAACAGGAGGGGCGGCTGCAGAATCTCACGATCGTCACGACGGATCTGTTTCCCGAGCTGGTCGAGTGGGTGCGCGCGGGAAAGGTGGCGGCGACTCTCTATCAGCGGCCGCTCACGCAGGGACGGCTGGCGCTGCAGGCGCTCCATCAGTATCTGCTGGACGGTACGTGCCCGCCCCCGCGAATCGCGGTCGCACCGCACGTCGTCATGCGATCGAATCTGAATCTGTTCCTCGATCGGCTGCCCGTGGACTCCGAAGTCTGAAATCTGAAGTCTGAAGTCTGAAGTCCGAAGTACTACTTCACCTTCCATTCCTGAATCCCCGCCGGCCATTGCGGCTGCGCCGTCACCTCGACGCGCAAGCCAGTCGTGGTGACGGGCGAGAAGGCCAGTGTGTTGTAGCGGTCCTTCTCTACGCCGAAAGCGCCGGTCGTCGTCACCGGCTTCCAGGTGTTGCCCTCACGGTAGAAGAGGCGCCAGGAGGCGGGCACCCGCACCTGGCCTCGTCCGGTGTCGTCAAACCAGTAGATCTCGACCTCGGAGACAGTGGACGGCTTCGGAAAGGCGTACTCCACCCATTCGACCGTGCCGCGCCGCGGCCACCAGTCGAAGTACGACGCCGGATCGTCCGACGATTTCGGATCGTCTCCATCGTTGATCGCGCTCGGATTCCGGCGCGCGGGCGAGGTCGTGACGGTCGCGGTCGTCGCTGGCGTCGGCCACGGCGTCGGTCTGGCGGCGGCGTCGGTGGCGGCGAGCCAGACGATCATCTGACCGCGGCCGCGGTTCGCCCACATCGCGTACGGAATCGCCACGAAATCCTGTTCGGTTTTCGTGACGCTGTTGTTCGCGCCGTACGCCAGGCCGTAGGCGCGTCCTTTGACGATTTGCACCCCGTTGAGCAGGCCGGATCGGAACTCGCTCGTCAGCTTCGCGCTGTCGGGCAGCACGATGTTGCGGACGTGGCCTTTCGGGTTGTCGGGCCACTCGGCGGCGTACACGATCGGCCCGCGCTGGAGCGCGACGCGTCCGCGGTCGGCCTCGACGCTCTCGTGCGCGACGATGCGACGCACCGGCATCGGCAGCTCCAGCTCGATGACGTCGCCCGGCTGCCATGCGCGGTCGATCGTCGCGTAGCCCTTCTCGAGCGCGAGCGCGACCGCCCGGCCGTTGACCCTGAGGCTCACCGGCGCGTCGACCGCATCGGCAAATCGATAGAGGTCGCTCGGCACCGCGTCGGTGCGCGCCCAGCCGGGGATGCGCAGCTTGATTGCGAACGTGCGCGGGCGATCCGGCGAGACGGTGATTTTCACGCCGCCATCCCAGGGGTAGCGCGTGTCCTGAACGAGCTTCACATGACGCTTCTGGTCCGTTTCGAGATCCGCGTGCCCGCCCGCGTACAGGTTGACGTAGATGGTGTCACCCTGCCGCGCGTACACGTAACCGGGCACGGAGGCCAGAAAGCGGGTGATGTTGCCGGGGCAACAGGCCACGCCGAACCAGGGACTGCGCTCGTGCTGGCCGTTCGACTCGAGCGGGTTCGGATAGAAGAATCGCTTGCCGTCGAGCGACACGCCCGAAATGAGCCCGTTGTAAAGCGTGCGCTCCATCACGTCGACGTATTTCGCGTCGCCGTGCAGCAGGAACAGCCGGTGGTTCCAGTAGTCCATGCCGACCGACGCACACGTTTCGTTGTACGCGGTCATGTTCGGCAGCTCGTAGTGACGTCCGAACGCTTCGCCGGAGCCCGACGCGCCGATGCCGCCCGTGATGTAGAGCTTCGTGCGGACCGTGTTCTCCCAGATCGTGTCGATCGCTTTCACGTACGCCGCGTCCCCGGTCAGCGCCGCCACATCCGCCATGCCCGAGTACATGTAGGTGGCGCGCACGGCATGCCCGACCGGTTCCGTCTGCTCGATCACCCGCTGCTGCGCCTGGTTGTACGAGAGGCCGCGGGGGTTCACCTTTTCACCCGGGCTCGGCCCGCGCTCGTCCAGCATGAACTTGGCCAGCGACAGATAGCGGTCGTCGCCCGTGACGCGATACAGCTTCGCCAGACCCATCTCGGTGATCTGGTGACCCGGCCAGATCGATCGCCTGCCGGGGCCGAAGGTCTCGACGAGCAGGTTCGCGCTCTTGAGCGCGACGTCGAGCAGGGCGCGCTTGCCTGTGGCCTGATAGTGCGCGGCGGCCGCTTCATAGAGGTGCCCGAGGTCGTAGAGCTCGTGGCTGTCGTCGCGCTCGAGCTCCCACCGGTGCTTCCCCGCCCACGGGTGCGGGCTCGCGGGGTTGATGGTGCGGGCGGTGTAGAGGTAGCCGTCGCTCTCCTGCGCCGCGGCGATTTTTTCGATCAGGCCGTCGACGTAGGCATCCAGCTTCGGATCCGGCCGGACGCTCAGCGTATAGGAAGCGCCCTCGATGACCTTGTACAGGTCGGTATCGTCGAAGGGATACCCCGGCGGCTTCGTGTTCTCGAGCGGCTGGTGGCGGAGCGCCTTCGCCGCCCGGATGAAATTCTCGACGCGACCGGTGAGCTCGCACTGCTCGAACGCGAACGGAATCGTCTCGGTGCGATTGGTCTCGATGCGCGGCGCCCAGAACACATCGGTGAGGTGAACGGAGGTGAAGGGCACCGGCTGGACGGGATAGTCGCGCCCGGGCGGTGCGCTGCGCGCTGCTGCTGCCAGGGGCGGAGACTGCGGCGTCACCGTGGCCGTGGTCAGCGCGGCGAGCGCGAGCGCGCCAGCGAGGCTCGCGACCGGCGCGAATTTCGTCCGAAGCATGGCGTATTATAAGCCGTGAACGTTCACGAGGGCTGTCGATGTCTCGCACGTCGAGAAACCGATTCCTGACAGCCGCGGTCGCGACCTTCGCGCTCGTCACCAGCGCCGGCGCCGGCCGGCAACCCGCCGGACGCAGCACGACCCTCGTCTCCGACGCCGCCCGTCCGCTGCCGCTCACGGCGATCCGGCTGACCGGCGGACCGCTCAAGCGCGCACAGGAACTGGACGCGAAGTATCTCCTGGATCTCGAGCCCGATCGCATGCTCGCCTTCTACCGCCAGCGCGCGGGCCTCGTGCCGAAGGCGCAGCCGTACGGCGGCTGGGATGGCGACGGCAGAAACCTGACCGGACACATCGCGGGCCATTACCTGTCGGCCGTCAGCCTGATGTGGGCGGCGACCGGCGACCCGCGGTTCAAGGCGCGCGCCGACTACATCGTGAGCGAGCTGAAGATCGTTCAGGACAAGCACGGCGACGGTTATCTCAGCGCGCTGGCGCGCGGCCGGGAAGCGTTCGCCGAGCTGGCCGGGGGCACCATCCGTTCAGCGGCCTTCGATCTGAACGGCCTCTGGTCGCCGTGGTACACGCTGCACAAGACCTTTGCCGGGCTGCGCGATGCATATCGCTATGCGGACAACCGCACGGCGCTCGACGTCGAGATCAAGTTCGCGGGGTGGGCCGGGCGGATTCTCTCGGGTCTCGACAGCGCGCAGCTTCAGCAGATGCTCAACACCGAGTTCGGCGGCATGAACGAGGTGCTCGCCGACCTCTACGCCGATACGGGCGATCGGCGCTGGCTGACGCTCTCGCACAAGTTCGACCACCGCGCGGTCGTCGACCCGCTGGCCCGCGGCGAGGATCGGCTCGCCGGTCTGCACGGCAACACCCAGGTGCCGAAGCTCCTGGGATCGGCCGTGCGTTACGCCTACACCGGCGATCGCGACGATCGATCCGCCGCGGCGTTCTTCTGGGATCGCGTCGTCGGTCACCACACCTTCGCGACCGGCGGTCACGGGAAGGATGAGTACTTCCGCGAGCCCGATCGGTTGAGCCACATCATCGACGGCCGCACGGCCGAGACGTGCAACGTCTACAACATGCTCAAGCTGACGCGCCGGCTGTTCGCGCTCGAGCCCGACGTGCGGTACGCCGAATTCCACGAGCGGGCGTTGTTCAACCACATCCTCGGATCGATGGATCCCGCCGACGGCACCACCTGCTACATGGTGCCTGTCGGCCGCGCGGTCCGGCGCGAATACCAGGACCTGTCGCGCAGCTTCACCTGCTGCGTGGGCTCGGGAATGGAGAGCCATGCGCTGCACGGGCTCGGCATCTACTACGAGTCCGGCGATCGGCTGTGGGTGAACCTGTACGCCCCGTCGATCGCGAAATGGGACGCCGCCGGCGTTGAGCTCGACATGGAGACCACGTTTCCCGAAGGCGAATCGGCGGCGGTCAAGCTGACTCTTCGCGCGCCCAAAGCGTTCACGCTCGCGCTGCGCCGGCCTTCCTGGGCCGCCGGCGGCTTCACGGTCACCGTCAACGGATCGGCGGCAATGAACCTGCCCCAACCGGGCTCCTACGTCGAGCTGACGCGGACGTGGAAGACCGGCGACGTGGTTCGCCTGACCTTGCCGAAAGCGTTGCGCCTCGACCTGCTGCCCGACAGCCCGCGCCAGGCCGCGATCATGTGGGGTCCCCTGGTGCTTGCGGGCGATCTCGGCCCCGAGCCGCCGCGCGGGGCCGGAGAACCCAGACCCATCACCGGCACTGAGCTCATCGCCGCCGAACGGCCGATATCGGAGTGGCTGAAGCCGGTCGCCGGCAAGCCGGGCACGTTCAGAACGGAAGGCGTCGGCCGCGATCGTCTCGCCGCGGGCGCGTCGAGGAATGAGGTGGAGCTCGTGCCGTTCTACCGTCTGCACCGTCGAACATACGCGGCGTACTGGGATCTCTTCACGCCGCCCGAGTACGAGAAGCGGACCGCCGAGCGTGCCGCCGAGCGTGAACGGATCCGCAAGCTGGAGCAGGCGACGGTGGCCTTCGTCGCGCCCGGCGAAGGGCAGGCCGAGCGCGACGCCAACCAGCAGGGAGAGGACTCGTCTATCGTTCGCGTGGACGGACGCCCGGGCAGGCGGGCCGGCAAGTGGTTCTCGTACGATGTGGCGGTCGATCCGGGGCAGCCGCTGATGCTGGTCGCGACCTACAACAGCGACACGCGGCGGACCCGGACGTTCGAGATCCTCGTCGACGGCGAGCGCGTGGGCGAGCAGACCATTCCGGAGAACAGCGAGTCGCGCTTCTTCGACGTCGAGTATCGGCTTCCTGCCGCACTCGTTCGAGGCAAACAGAAAGTGACCGTGCGCTTCCAGTCGCTGAGCGGCAGCGAAGTCGCGCCGGTCTTCAGCCTTCGGATGATCCGCTCGCCTCTCTAGAGTGCTTTTCACGCAAAGCACCCTGGAGTGCTTTTGACGCAGAGCACGGTAGAGTGCTTTGGACGCAGAGCACCCTAGAGATCATCTCTAGAGTAGCCGCGCGTCGCGCGGCACGATTTGGCCGCGTGATCCTGTCGTGCGGTCGACGCGAAATCAACCGTCGGGATGGCTCGGCCTTCCGCGCGTCCACCCGAGTCTCGATCCGATTCGCCAGGATCGCCGCTACGAGACCTTGCTGCGGAGAGTGGGGCTCGATGCCGTCTGAGGCATGACGTCGAGCGTCTGGCTCACGACGGAACCACGCTTCAACAAGGCGTCCAGGCTCAGCGGCCCGGCGCCGTAATAGCTGATGAGCAGCGCTCCGCCGAGCATCGTCAGGTTTTTCAGGAACATCGCTCGTTCAATCTGATACGTGACGAGATCGGTTGCCGCCCAGAAATTGTGCATCATCAGCGTCACCGGCACCAGGAAGATCACCAGCAGCCAGGCGCCGATCCGTGTGTGAAACCCGAGGAGCAGGCTCAGCCCGCCGACGAGCGCAATCACGCCGGAGAGCGGGACCAGGAGGGCGGGCACCGGCACGCCGTGCTGCGCCGCGGACTCAATCGCCTCCGGCGTGAAGTGCCTCGCCGACGCGATGATGAAGATGATCGAGAACAGCTGTCGTCCTGCGAGCGCTGCGTACAACATGTGTGCTTCCCTCCGGCCCTTGATCGGACCGATCATTACGGGATGGATTTTGTCGTGGCAGAGTATAGGGCTGCACGCGGGCTGTTTGTGATCGTCAATTCGTGACTCTCGTCAGAAACTCATTTGGCGGGCGACTAAATGTCGCGAGCAAGAAGACCAAAGTCCGCGATTCGGTTGACTTCTTCTCCGGCGGACGGGCGTGCCTGTCCTTCGCCAAAATCGGTTCGGCGCGCTGATCTCAGTCGCGGTGGATCTCTCAGCTGGTGCCCTGACGAACACCCTGGCTGGAGTCAAGCACAGTCAGGTTCGGGTAAGTGGGTTAGTTTGAAAACGGACCACGCGGCCACCAGTCGCGGCCGAGCCAGGTGTATCGCGCCAGCAGGATGAGAACGAGAACTCCGATCACGACAAGAACCCCGATCACAACATCCTACTTCCTGTCTAAGTCTAAGAGACCGACGATTTCCTCGATAGACCAGACGTGATCCGCGATGCCGGCTTCCATCGCAGGGGTCACCCGGAGCGTGTGATGCTTTTGCAGCTGTTGCCTTGCGCCTGGTTGCCGTGAGTTTGACAGCGCGGGCCGGGCCACCGATTTTGCCGGCAATGACTCCGGCTGCCTTCAGAAGACGTACTTCAAGCCGAGCTGTATCTGTCGCGCCTGGTTGGACGTGCTGGTGACCCTGCCGCCGGCGGCGGTATCGATCTGCGTATTCGGGGCGTTGAAGTACACGGAGTTGAGCAGGTTGAAAGCCTCGGCCCTGAACTCCAGCGTCGAGCCGCTGTTCACGGTCAATCGCTTGAAGAGGGACGCATCGACGTTCCATTGGTGATCGCCCCGGAGAATGCCGCTTCCCGAGTTCCCGAACGTGAACTGACTCGGCACCACGAAAGCGTTTGTGTCGAACCACGACTCCACGGTCGGATGCTCCAGCTCGCCGGAGCCAATCCGATTCGGCCGCTGGCCTCCAACGCCGATGTTGGCGACGTCGCGCCCGATCGTCGGCGTGAACGGAAGGCCGCTCCGATAATTGACGATGCTCTGCACCTGCCAGCCGCCGGCAAGCGCATAACCAAAGCTGAACGCAAGGAGGTGCGGGATATCAAACGGTGAGGGTCCGCGTTCGTACGTGTAGTTCCCGCCGATCTCGGGCGCCGGCAGCGTCCTCATGCTCTTCGACAAGGTGTACGACACGAGATACCACAGGCTGTTGGACACGCGCTTCTGCAACTTCGCCTGAAGCGCGTGATACTCGCTCGAGAGCGCCTGCGTGTACACGGTGACGTTGCCGAACCTCGGGTACGGCCGGCGGGCCTGAACGCTGCCCGGCCCCGCCGGCGGAAGGTTGATCGGCTCGGCCTGCTGCTGGTTCGAGCCTCTGGTGCCCACGTAGTTCACGTCGAGCGCCGTACGATTGAAGACCTCCTGCTGGATGCCGATATTCCAGCGCTGGTCATAACCCATCCGCGCCTCGAACGGCAGCGGACTCCAGTTCACGGTTCCGACAGAGGCGCCAAACGGGACTCCAAGATAGAAATCGGCCAACGTCCGCGTCGGCACCGCGTTGACCGTCGCGGTCACGCTTTCGGCGAGGCTGAAGGGAATGAAGTTGAAGTTCAGACGCCCGCTCGTGCCTTCCGCTTCGTAGAAGACGCCGTAGCCGCCCCGAACCACCGTGCGATCGCCGAACGGCCGCCACGCGAAGCCGAGACGGGGCGCAATCTGGCGCGTGTCGTTCGCCGTAATCGTGCGCGGCACGCCCGCCTGACTGCTCGTCTGAATGAGATCGCGAAACAGCGAATACCCGACATCCGCGAGCGGCTGCGCGGCGAGATCGATCCGGTCCGTATCGCTCGAGACGATGATCGGTTTGTCCCGTGTGGGATCGAACCCCGCCGCCTGATTGCGATATCCGGTCAACCAGGGCGTGTACTCGTATCGCAGCCCGAGATTGAGCGTCAGCGCATTCGAGACTTTCAGATCGTCCTGCAGGAAGCCATGCCAGTAGGTGCCGTATCCGCCCCACCACGTGGCGGGATTCGATCGTGTCGAGTTCGCGGGATAGCCAAGCATCCAGTCGGCAAATCCATCGCCGGTGCCCGATGGCGCGGCCGGGTTCTGAGTCATGACCCCGGTGAAATTGAACACGCCGTTGTGGCTTCGCGCATCCGTGAACAGGATTCTGCGGCGATACATCCGTCCGCCGATTTTGACGATGTGCCGGCCCGTGACCCAGGTCAGGTTGTCGGTCAGTTCGTACTCGCCGCGGTCCTGCCATTTCGGCCGGCCGTCGCCGGCGTTTCCCGAAAAACCCTGGTAGCCCGAAAACGAGAACGCCGGGAGGCTCGCGATGCTTCGATCCTGAATGCCTTCGAGCCCGGTGATGCCGGCCTGCCGAACCAGGTCCACGCCCTCGCCTTGAAAGTACGCCGTCGAGCGATACTCGCCGTACATCCGGCTGAATCGGACTTCGTGAACCATCGAAGGGCCGAGAATCGACGTCAGCGCGCCGGCCAGGTTCCACGCCGGGCCCTCGAGACCCGTCGATCCGAGCGTCAGGAACGCACTCGGCGTCTCCTCCGCGCTGTGGTGCCGGCTGAATCGCACGAACAACCTGTGGTGCGAGCTGATTTCCTGATCGAATCGAAGCGTGATCTGGTTCGAATCGAATGCGGTGATTGGCGTCGACACGAACGTCCCGCCGGGTGAGTTGGGCAAGGGGATGTATCTATTGAAGAACTGGGCCTGCGGCGAGATCCGATCCTGCGGGATGATGTTGCCGGGGAACTGCGTACGCACCGTGCCGCTGCCGGACGGATTCGCAACGGTCGTTCCCGGATCGTAGATCGGCGCGAGACCGCGGAAGTCGCCCGCCCGCTCGGCCGCCGTGGGGACAACAGCGACATTGACGTTGCCCTGCCGGCGTCTCTGCCCTTCGTAGCTGGCGAAGAAGAATGTCCTGCTCCTGCCGTCGTACATCCCGGGAATGAACAGGCGACCGCCGAGCGTGCCGCCGAACTGATTGCGCTCCAGCGTTTCCTTCGACGGCGCGAAGAAGTTCCGCGCGTCGAAGACGTCGTTGCGAAGAAATTCGAACACGCTTCCGTGAAACACGTTCGAGCCGGACTTCGTGACGGCGTTGAACGTGCCGCCCGCACCATGAAATTCGGCCGAGTAGGCGTTTTGCTGAACGCTGAACTCCTTCAGCGCATCGACTGACGTCTGGATCCACGTACCACCCTGATGCTCTTCGGTGATATCCACGCCGTCGAGGAGGAATCGCGTCTGCTGGCCGCTGACACCGCCGATGACGTTTCCGTTCACGACTTCCGGTCGAACGGTCTGCACATTTCCGGTCGGCGCCAACAGTGCGGCGCCCGGTGTGAGTCGTGCCAGCTCGTGGAAGCTTCGGCCATTCAACGGCAGATCGACGATCTGTTCGTTGGTGATGACGTGACTGAGCGAGGCCGAGTCGCTGTTGAGAAGGGGAGCTTGAGCCGTGACGTGCACTTCGGCCGACAGCGCGCTGATGGCGAGCACCAGCTCGACTCGCGCCGACTGGCCGACCGCCAGCTCCACCCGATCACGCACCGTCGTCTGGAACCCGGAAAGCGCGCCGCTCACCCTGTAGGTTCCAGGATCGAGCGGCGTGACGACGTAATGACCCTCGGCGTCGGTCGCGACGGACCGCGCGATGTTGGTCGCGAGATTGATAACCGTGATCGTCGCACCCGGAATACCGGCGTGCTGCTCATCGAATACCGTTCCGACGACGCGTCCGGTCTGCAGTTGTGCGAGGAGGGTTGTGCCGCCAGCTGTAAAGAGCACCGCGAGAAGAATGACGCGACGGATCCGCTGCGTCCTCATGGTCTGCTCCTGCCGATGTGATCAGTGCCGGAGCGTAGACGGACCGATCGCCGGTGTCAACTCTCTTGTGCCGCGATGCGGGAGTCTATCGAATGAGTACTGACGTCTTTGCCGCCGTCGAGCGCGAGAGCGCGCAGCGCGAAGGCGGGCCGGCCGGACGATAACGGCTACGGCGACGTATTTCGTGACGGCGATCGGTGCCCCATGTCAGAAATACAACGACATATTTGGCCACAGAGACACAAAGACACAGAGAAGAACACGCTGCAGGTAGCGCGCTCGACGCGGCGCCGCAAAGCGGCGGGCGAGGCGTGCCAACCGCAAACGAACGACCACTGGACCGTGGCTCGGTCGTTCGTTTGCGGTCGGCGCGCCTCACGGCGCGGCCTGCCCTGCAGGCCGCCCGCGTCGAGCACCTTCTCTGTGTCTCTGTGTCTCAGTGGCTTGTCCAAATCGATACGTCAGCGTAATTACGAAATGCTGTACTAAGGCTTCTCAGGCTTGACCGGCTTCTGGGGCG
>QHWJ01000164.1 GCA_003222535.1 Acidobacteriota bacterium
CCGCCTCGGCCAGGTGCTCTCGACGCACACCGCGGAACGCCGGGGCGTGACGAATCAGGTAGGCGAGCTCGGCCCCCTGCTGGACGAGGTTGCTCAACGCAAGGCCGTCGACCTTTTGGCGAAGGTCGGTGATGCCGAGCAGGTCGCTGAGGATCTGACCGGAATCGTTGAAGCTGAGCGTCTGGTCGAAATCCGAGACGACGAGAAAGTGCTTGAACGGTGCGGCGGCCATTGTGTTCGGCTCCTAATAGCTATATCAACTGCTGCTCACCTAACATAACAGCAAGCAGCCGCGGCGTCAAACGCAACGCACATGCAAATGACACAAATATGTCGATAAAATGGCCTGATATGACGAACGTGTCATCAGAACTGTAGGCAAGATCGCCTAAGCTGTTATATCATTCAGATGTGGGCGGAACGGGCAAAGCGCCCAAGTATCAGAAGGTGTTCGATGCGCTCCAGCGCGAAATCCAGTCGGGCCGGGTGAAAGCCGGCGACCGCCTGCCGAGCGAAGCCGAGCTCGAGCGGACGTTCGGCGCGTCGAGAATCACCGTCGGACGAGCCGTCAGAGACCTTCAGCTCGCGGGATTGGTGGAGCGTCGGGCCGGATCCGGATCCTACGTCAAAGCGCGCGACTTGTCTGAAGCCCTGTCGTTCGGGCTCCTCATACCCGATCTGGGGGAAACGGAAATCTTCGAGCCGATCTGTCAGGGCATGATGGCGTCGCCGCTGGCGCGACAGCATGCGTTGCTCTGGGGCAGTTTGACGAGCGCGGCCCCTTCGAAGGAGGAACGCGCCTGGCAGTTATGCCGCCAATACATCGACCGGCGCGCGTCCGGCGTGTTCTTCGCGCCGCTCGAATTAGTGGCGGGCAAAGACGCCGTCAACCGCAAGATCGCCAACGCACTGGACGAGGCCGGTATTCCTGTCGTCCTGCTGGATCGCACCGTCGTCCCCTACCCTGAACGCGGTGCGCACGATCTCGTCGGCATCGACAACCGCCGCGCCGGGTATCGGATCACCGAACACCTGCTGCGACTCGGATCGCGTCGGATTGCATTCGTCGGCGTTCAGCATGCCGCCGCGACTGTCGAGGCTCGCGAAGCCGGATACCGGGAGGCACTCCACGCGTGGAGCTCGCCCATCAGCCGTGACCTCGTGCATCGTCTGGATCCAACCGACCTCGAAAGCGTCCGCGCGCTGATGGCGTCCGAACCAGAAGCCGTCGTCTGTGCGAACGACTGGACGGCAGCGCGTCTGATGCACGCGATTCTCGATCTCGGTTACTCCGTGCCCGAGAACGTGCGTCTGGTCGGAATCGACGACCTGGAGTACGCAAGTCTCCTGCCGGTGCCGCTCACCACGTTGCGGCAACCGACGCGTGAAATCGGTGCGGCCGCGTTCGCAGCGATGCTCGACCGTGTCAGTCGGCCCGATACTCCCGTCCGCGACATTCTTCTGCAAACGCAATTGGTTGTGCGCCGGTCATGTGGCGCTTCCGTCGAGGGCACCACGAAGCCGCACGGCCGCTCCAACTCTTAGGGCCCGTAAAAGAATAAGCCTCAGGCAAGGAAGTCCAGGAATTGGCGAGGGCTCACGCATCATCGGGATCGTCACTCACGCCGTGGAGCGCGTACTCGCCAGCAATGAGATCAGCCAGGACGACAATCGTCTCGAACCAGGCGGTTGCATCGATCTCTGGACGAACGTATTTCCGAACCTTCGGGTACGCGAACGCCCTGAGGACTTCGTTGATGATGGCTGGCGACAATACGATGTCGAATACGGAATCGCACAGAAACCGTTCGAGAATCTGCCCGGGCGGTCCTTCCGGACGAATCGCGGCGCTGACGTACACGTTGGCATCAAGAACGGCGCGGAGCACCGTTCATTTCGCCTGGCGTCTGGGCTTCCGCACGCGGCGCCGCGCCCACTTCTGCGCTTCGAGCGCCAGGTCTGCCGACTGCTTGTCGGTGAGGTCGCTTCCCTTCTGCTGATCGAGAAAGGCAATCGCCTGGGTGCGAGCAAACCGTCGCATCTGTTCCAGGCGTTCAACCGGAACCAGAGCCGCCAGCGCCTTACCCTTTCGTTCGATGATGAACTCGTCGTGGCGAAGCGACACGCGGTTCAGCATGTCGCCGATCCGCTGTCGGACGTCAATCGTTGAGACTTTCTCGGGCATCGTGCATCTCCAGCAACCATTATAGTTGCATGAGATGCGTGATGACAAGGCTCTACGCCGTGGTGGTGTTTCTCGCGCTCACGCCGGTTCGGTGCTGATCCTCGTCACCGTGCTCGGCCTGACGCTGTCGTATCCGTTGCAGGCAGGCTCAAGGCGATCAGCTCCGCCGGATGCTCCAGCCCGCCGATCGCGACGACGATGAACTGGCGGCCTTTGTACAGGTAGGTGATCGGCGTGCCGGTCGTCCCCGCTTCGAGCTCGGTCTCCCAGATCACTCTTCCCGTCGCCTTGTCGAACGCGCGGAACTTCCTGCCGCCGCCGGTGGGTGGCGTCCGCACGTTGATCTGATCCCCCTCGCTGACGAACAGCAGCGTTTTCGTCACGAGCGGCGCCGCGCGCACGGCCTGCCCGAGCGGCGGCAGATGGAGATCCTTCAACAGGGGATGATTGCGCGGACCGTCGCCGTTCGGCACCATCCACGCCTGCTCGCCGCGATTGAGATCGATGGCGGTGATGCGGCCGTACGGCGGCTTCATCAGCGGCAGCCCGCGCGGGCCTTGAATCAACTCGCGCGTGCTGGCGCGGTACAGCAGGTTGGTCTCGGTGCCCTTGCCGGGAATCAGATTCGAGACGAACGGGTTCGTCATCGACGGCACGTAGAGCATCCCGGTTTCCGGATCGAACGCGGCGCCGGTCCAGTCGGCCCCGCCGACCGAGCCCGGGAGCTGAATCGATCCCTTCTTGCCGGTGGGGCCGTCGTCCACGACCGACGGCGGCGTGAACACCGGGCCGGTGACGTACTTCTTGACGATCTCGATCGCTTCCGCGCGCAGCTCCGGCGTGAAGTCGATCAGATCGTCGATCGTCACGCCCTGGCGATCGAAGGCCGGCGGTCTGGTCGGGAACGGCTGCGTCGGCGACGCCTTCTCGCCCGGCACGGTCGACGGCGGCACGGGCCGTTCCTCGATCGGCCACACCGGCTTGCCGGTCACCCGATCGAGCACGTACGCGAACGACTGCTTGGTCACCTGCACGACGGCCTTGATCTTCCGGCCGCCCACCGTGATGTCGGCGACGATCGGCGCCGCCGGATTGTCGTAGTCGAAGAGATCGTGGTGCACGGTCTGGAAATACCAGACCCGCTTTCCCGTCGTCGCCTCGACCGCGATGATGCAATCGCTGTACAGATTGTTGCCGCGGCGATGCCCGCCGTACATGTCGTTGGTGACGCTCGTCGTCGGCAGGTAGACGTAGCCGAGCTCGTCGTCTGCGCTCATGAGCGCCCAGACGTTGCCCGCTCCGGTGTAACGCCACGACTCGTCGTCCCAGGTCTCGGTCCCCGGTTCGCCCTCGCGTGGGACGACGTGAATGGTCCAGCGCAGCTTCCCGGTGCGCACGTCGTACGCGCGCACATCGCCGGGCTCGCCTTCCATCCTCGACGCCGAATCCTGGTCGGCCATGGACGAGCCCATCACCACGACGTCGCGCACGACGAGCGGCGTCGAGCTCCAGCGATACATGGGATACAGCGGGCCGAGACCGATGTTCAGATCCACCCTGCCGCCGTCGCCAAAATCGGCGACCGGCTCGCCGGTTTTCGGGTCGAGCGCGTAGAGGTACTGATTGCGGTGTGTGAGGAGCCGCCCGCCGGAGGCGTCGCTCCAGTACGCGACGCCGCGATTGCTGGTGCCGCCGCGGATGCCCTCGGGACCGGGCTTCTGCAGCCATAACGTCTTGCCCGTTCCGGCATCGAACGCTTCGGCGAGGCCGACGGCGTTCGACGCATAGAGCACGCCGTTGACCATGATGGGCGTCGATCGGAAGTTATTGGAGAGCCGAAGCGCCTGCCCCTGGTATCCCGCCAGCAGGTCCGGATCGATGTGCGGGCGCCGCCAGGCGACCCGCAGCTTCGCGACGTTGTCCTTGTTGATCTGGTCGAGCGGCGAGTATTTTTTGGCGCCGTTGTCGCCGGAGTAGTAGCGCCACTCGTCCTTCGGTGTGCTGTCTTGCGCGTGCATCGAGATGGCGCACAAGGCGAGCACCGTGAGGCCGAGGACCCCGGCCCCGGCATGCGAGAGCGTTCGCCACTTCATCGGGCCTCCTTCACTCACCTGTTTTCTTGCCGCCATCTTCGTCCACAATGTCTTCAAGAGTGTCGTCCGCTTCAAACAGCGCCATCATCTCATCATGAGTGCGGCTGACAGCATTCAGACCCTCCCGCAGGCCGGCGATAGCTCCACCCTGCAGGTCGAACAACTTCCGATGGGTCTCGCGCAGTCGCCGCTGAACTGCGCGCAGCCGTTCTTGCCGCGTCATGGTGTCTCCGTGTCGCTTACCAGCCCCCAGTCCCCAAGTCCCCAGTCCCCCCGCCTCCGCTCGTCCGGGATCCATCGAGCTACGGCGGGCCCGTCCGACCAGCCTCCGCCAAGGCTACGGCGGTCCGCCGAAGCTTCAGCGAAGGCGGAAGCGCCGAAGGCGCGAAGGCGGGCAGTCCCCAAGTCCCTACAAATTCTTACGGAACGGGTCGCTTGTGTTGCAGGTAGAGCGCCTTCAGTCGCCGGATCTCGCCCGCAAGAGTCTCGGCGGGATTCAGGCGAAGCGCGGCTTCGGCGGTGTCGACCGCGCGCTCGAACTGCCCGGCCATTGCGTATGCGGCCGCGAGATTCTTCAGGCCCCCCGGCGAATCCGGCTGAAGACGCACGACCTCGCGGAACTCGACAATCGCCTCGTCTACCTTACCTTCCGCGATCAAGACGTTCCCGAGATTGTTGTGCGCGTTCGCGTACGCCGGATCGATCCCGAGCGCTGCGCGGTACTCGCCGGCGGCTTCGTCGAGCCGGCGCGCAAGCGTCAGCGCCGTTCCGAGGTTGTAGTGGGCGGCGGCCGACTGCGGCTTCAGCTTCGCCGACGTCCTGAAGTGCGCGATTGCGCTCTCGTGCCGGCCCAACTCGAGGTAGAGCAACGCCGCGTCGTCGTGCAGGGCCGTGTCGTCCGGATGCTTCTCGATTTCCACTTCGTAGCCGCGGACGTCTTCGGCGGCGACCTTCGGCCTGAAATCGCGGCTGATCCGCTCGAGGTCGGGCACGTCGCGCGTGAGCACCTGGATCCACAGGTCGCCCATCTCGTCGGAGGATCGCTGGCCCCAGCGCGCCCGCTTCGGCGGCTGCTGCGGATTGCGCGGGTTGTCCGCGGAGTTGTCGTACACGTATCGCATCGACACCCTCGTCCCCCTCGGAAGCCGGAGCGGCGTGACGAAGCGGTAGACGTGCTGCCATCTGAAATCCCAGTCCGCGATGTCGA
>QHWJ01000206.1 GCA_003222535.1 Acidobacteriota bacterium
ACCCACCTGACCCACTCGACCTACCTGGCCGCGAGCGAGGTATAGGCGACAACGGCAATCTTCCAGCCGGAGGCTTCGCGCACGAGCGTGAACTGATCGACGCCCTTCGACTGCGCCTGGCCGTCGCGCATCACCTGGAAGTCGGCGCGTAAGTACGCCAGGTGATCGCCGTCGATGGTCACCGTGACGTTGGTGATCGGCTCACGGAACGTCACGGGGTTGGGGTTCTTCTTCATTGCGGTGAGCCATTCGTCTCCCGTCTGAAAGCTGTTCGTCCACTGACCTTCCCTCAGGCGGGTCACGGCGACGAGCGCCCTCGGCGCGAGAAGAGTGGCGACCGCGTCGAACTGATGATCGCCGAGATGCAGCAGAAAGCGCTCGACGACGTCCTGAATGGCCCGCTCGCCGGACTTGTCCGTCGTACCTGGCCCACGGGTCCCACCCGCCCCACCTGACCCACCCGACCTGCCCGCCTCACCCGACCTGCCGGACCCAGTGCGGTCGACGACAACTGCGCCGCCCTTCATCACCCATCGGACTCCGTCGATCAGCACGTTGACGTCGGCGAGCGGATCGCCGTCGACGGCCACGATGTCGGCGAAGTAGCCGGGCGCGAGGGCACCGAGCGTGGTCTCCTGGCCGAGCAGCGCCGCGGGAATCGTCGTTGCCGAGGCGAGCGCCTGGGCGGGGGTCATGCCGGCCTTGATGAACCAGCCGAGCTCCCGCGTGTTCTGGCCGAACATCGTATACACCGCGTCGGAGCCCATGGCGATCTTCACGCCGGCCGTGAACGCG
The DNA here is from genome assembly GCA_003222535.1 of Acidobacteriota bacterium. Taxonomy (GTDB): domain Bacteria; phylum Acidobacteriota; class Vicinamibacteria; order Vicinamibacterales; family CAVVIG01; genus QHWJ01. The sequence continues at coordinate 796 of QHWJ01000206.1, forward strand.
CGGCGAGTGGATTCGAGGTTCTTCTCGATGTAGGTCCGGAGCGGCGGAATCGTGTCGGGAGCGAAGCCGAACTCGTCTTTCGCCTCGACGTAATAGCGGTTGTGATCGATCGTCGGCACCCACACGGTGCCGCGCCTCGCCATGTCGGCGATCGTCTCCTCGTCCAGATCGATGCCGTGCTCGATTGAGTCGGCGCCGGCGCGTACGGCGTCTTTCACCCCGGACGGCCCGTACGAGTGAATCGCGACGCGATGGTTCTTCGCGTGCGCGGCATCGACGGCGGCCTTCATTTCATCGAACGTGAGCGTTTGCGTCGTGTCGACGCTCTGGTAGCTGCCGCGCGAGCCGTAGATCTTGACCCAATCCGATCCGGCGGCGACGCGCGCCTCTGCCTGCTGGCGATAATCGGGAGCGGGCCCGCCTGCGCGCGGGGCGGAGATGCCCTGGCCCGCGACGAACATTCGTGGCCCGACCATCTTGCCCATGTTGATCAGATCGCGCATCGCGTAGTCGATCTCGTTCGAGGCGCCGAGATCGCGCACCGTCGTCACGCCGGTTTCGAGTGTGCGCCGCGCGTTCTCCGCCGCGAGCGCGGTCGTCACGCCCGCGGGCCTGCGCGGCTGACCGAGCGGCCGCGTCCCGGGCGTGCGGTCCCAGAAGTAGGTCATGTGCGTGTGCACGTCGATCATTCCGGGGATGACGGTGTAGCGTGTCAGGTCGATCACGTCAACGCCGGCGGGCGGCGCGCCGGTGCCGATCGACTTGATGCGATCGTCATCGACGACGATGACGGCGTTGGCGATCACCTTGCCGTTCGGATCGATCGCCTTGCCGGCGCGAATCGCCTTCGTTGCCGCGGATCCCGGCGACGCCAGCGCGAGCGCGAGCCCTGTCAGACCCACCCGTCCCACCCGACCCACCCGCGCTAGATGACCCACGCGACCCACCTGACCCACGCGACCGACCCCGCCTGCCTGCCCTCTGTTCATGATGCGTACCTCGCTGTGGCCTCGGCAAATTGCGCCGCGATCTGCCTTGCCAGGCCTTCGGGCGCGACCACGCGCGCAAAGGGACCGAAGCTCAGGATCCAGCTCTGAAGCGCCCGATCGAGGCAGACGTCGAGCGTGATCAGCACACCGCCCGACCCGTCGTCACGAGCCTGCTGCGAGGGGTGCCACTCGCGGGCGCGAACGTAGTCGGCGACCGCCGCCTCGAACGCGATCTCCACGCGCTCGGGCGGGCCGGAGTGCACGCCGAGCGAGTGCGGAAACGCGGCGTCCGGCAGCTCCTCAATCGGCGTGAAGCGCTCTTCGAGGAGCGACACGTCCTGAATCCGCTCGACGGCGAACGTGCGCACCTCGCTGTACTCCGGCACGTAGGCCAGGAGGTACAAACCGCCTTGCGCGTAGGCGAGGCGGTACGGGTGCACGAGGTACGTCTTCGTGCGATCACTGGACTTCGAATGGTAGGTGAGGTTGGCCTGACGCAGGTGCAGCGTCGCCTCGAGCGCGCGCGCGATGAACTGCTGCTGGCGCGGGTTGCCGTGGCGGCGCGCCGGGTCGGCTTTCGTGGCGATGACTCGTGGCAGTTGATCGAGGAACTGCCGCATGTGCGGCGTCAGCGCAGACGCGAGCTTCTCGAACGCACTCTCGACCTCGTCGCGGAACGGCGTGCCGGAAAGCGATTCGAGCAGCGTCCGACTGAAATAGAGGGCGCACAGCTCCGACACCGTAAGGCCCGTGGACAGCCCTTTGAACGCCTGGCCGTTCACCCGCCAGCGTGTCTTCCCATCGTCGTGCGTGCGATCGTCATAGAGTGGGAAGCCGGATTCCTCGAGGGCCTGCAGATCGCGGCGGATCGTGCGGGTGGTGACGGCGCACCGCGTCGCGAGGTCGTCGATGGTCACGCCCGCGCCGCGCGCATTCTCGATCTCCCGCAGGATCGTCCACTGGCGGATCACTTCCGCATTCCGCGGCATAGGGGGATTCTAGCAATTGCAGGATGGCAGAATTGCAGAATTGCAGGAAGGGAAGGCGGGAAAGGATCTAAGGGCGGTCGCGCTTGCCGTACTCGCGGATTCGCGCCGTCGTGCAGCCCATGGAAAAGATCGCGCACAGTTGGCCGCTTTCGTCGATCAGCGATGGGCGCTGCGTTGCGTCGCCCATCTTCCGGTCGTTGCAGACCTCAAGCCAGAGCTGGCTCTCGTCGGCTTCTTCGAGGACGACGCCGAGACGTGCGGTGAATTCTGCGTGGGATCGAGCGCGACATGAGCCGCGATAGTTACCCGCTACACCAAGGCCGGATCGTGCAAGCTGGCGGGCTATCGCGTCACCCGAGGGCGTCCGCGGAAGCGCCCTTTTTCCTTCACTTCCTGCAATCCTCAAATCCTGCAATTCTGCAATATCTGCCATCTCAGTCGAGTGAGATGCGCCGGAGGAGATCGAAGTCCGACAGCATCTTCCCGGCGCCGAGCACAACCGACGACAGCGGATCTTCGGCGACCTGTACCGGCAGGCCGGTTTCGTCACGCAGCCGCATGTCGAGGTTCTTCAGCATCGCGCCGCCGCCCGTCAGGATGATCCCGCGATCGAAGATGTCGGCGGAGAGCTCCGGCGGAATCCGCTCGAGCGCGTCGTGGACCGCCTGGACGATAAAGCGCACCGGCTCGGTGAGCGCCTTCCGGATTTCCCCGTCGTTCATCGTGACGGTCGTCGGCCGCCCCTCAGTGATGTGCCGCCCTTTGACCTCGATCGAGATCGGGTGCTCGAGCGGGTACGCCGAGCCGATATCGATCTTGATCCGCTCGGCCGTGCGCTCGCCGATGAGCAGGTTGTGCGCCTTCCGCGCGTGCAGGATGATCGCCTCGTCCAGCTCGTTGCCCGCGACCCGCACCGACTTGCCGTAGACGACGCCCGCCAGCGAGATGACGGCGATGTCCGTCGTGCCGCCGCCGATGTCCACCACCATGTTGCCCGACGCTTCCGTGATCGGCATGCCCGCCCCGATCGCCGCCGCCATCGCTTCCTCGATGAGGTGCACTTCACTCACCTTCGCGCGCATCGCGCTGTCCTTCACTGCGCGGCGCTCGACCTGCGTGATCTCCGACGGCACGCCGATGACGACGCGCGGCCGCACCAGCCCGTTTCCCTTGTGCGCCTTCCGGATGAAGTGCGCCAGCATTTTCTCGGCGGCCTCGAAGTCGGCGATGACGCCGTCCTTCATCGGCTTGATGGCCGTGATGTGTCCTGGAGTGCGGCCGAGCATCTCCTTGGCCTCGGTGCCGACCGCCTCGATACGGCCGGTCACCTTGTTGAGCGCCACGATTGACGGCTCGGACACGACGATCCCCCGGCCGCGGGCGTACACGCAGGTGTTGGCCGTCCCCAGATCGATGGCGAGGTCGTGAGAGAAGCGAGACAGGATGGAAGCAAACACGGGGCGGTCTCCTCAAAGGATGAGCATGGGGACGAACCGTCCGAGCGAGGCAGGTTCATCGCGTTAGAAGGCAACCTTGGTGCCGATTTTGTGATCGCGGCCCGCGCCGGAAATCCCAGGAAAACCTGCCCCGCTGCACAGGATGTCGTCCACGTGGACTTACGACGACGTCAGTCGATGACGGGATTGTCGCAACAACGACCAGCACGTCTGGGAAGCATGCGAAAGGTCAACGTGTAATAGAGTCATAGAACATGACCATGAGCAGGGCAGCGCCAGCTTTCGTGGCTGCCGCGGCAGTTGTGAGCGGGTGCAGCAATGCGCCGGCGGGCCCGCCGCGCGGTCAGGGGATGCCGCCGACGCCGGTCGCGCTCGCACAGGCGCGCGCGGTCCCAATCGAGGAGACGACCGAGTACGTCGCGTCGCTCAAGTCGCTGCGATCCACCACCGTCCAGCCGCAGATTGACGGGCAGGTGACGAGCATTCTCGTGACGTCGGGCGACCGCGTCCGGCAGGGCGCGCCGCTCTTTCAGATCGACGCGCGAAAACAGCAGGCGGCGGTGTCGAGCCAGCAGGCGGAGCTCGCGGCGGCCGAGGCCGCGGTGAGCTACGCGCGGCAGCAGCAGCAGCGATCGAGCGAGCTCTTCTCGGCCGGCGCGATCAGCAAGCAGGCGTTCGAGCAGGCGGAAACCGCGCTGCGCACGGCGGACGCCAACCTCAAGGCGCTGCAGGCGCAGGTGCACCAGCAGGAAGTGCAGCTCCGCTACTTCACCATCACCGCCCCGACCGCCGGCACCGTCGGCGACGTGCCGGTGCGCGTCGGCAGTCAGGTGACGACGTCGACGGTGCTGACGATGATCGATCAGAACGAGACGCTCGAGGTCCATGTGTCGGTACCCATCGAGCGCGCGGCGGCGCTGAAGCTCGGCCTGCCGATTCAGGTGTGGACCGGCGACGGCGCCGAGCGGGTCGCGACGACGACCACCGTCAGCTTCGTCTCGCCGCACGTGGACGATCAGACGCAATCGGTGCTCGTGAAGGGGATCGTTCGGAATCCCGGCGGCGCGATGCGCGCCTCGCAGTACGTCCGCGCGCGGATCGTGTGGAAGACCGCCGACGGGCTCGTCGTGCCGGTCACCGCCGTGCTGCGCGTGAACGGCCAGTTCTTCGCGTTCGTCGCCGAGCCGGCCGCCGGCGGCGCGCTCAGCGCGAAGCAGCGGGCGATCAGGGTTGGACCCATCGTCGGCGACACCTACCCGGTGCTCGAAGGGATCAGGCCGGGCGACCGGGTCGTCGTCTCCGGCGCGCAGAAGCTCGCGGACGGCGCACCGATTGCCCCGCAGGGCTCGAGCCCTGCGCCACCACAGCCTTGACCATGGCCATCAGCCCTGAGCCCTGAGCCCTTAGCCCTTACCTGTGTTCGTCGACACCTTTATCCACCGGCCCATCCTGGCGAGCGTGTGCTCGCTCGTGATCATTCTTGCGGGCGCGATCGCGATCCCGACGCTGCCGATCGCGCAGTTCCCAGAGCTGGCTCCGGCCCAGGTGCAGGTGACCGCGTTCTATAACGGTGCCAACGCCGAAACCGTCGAGACGGCGGTGACCAACCCCATCGAGCAGGCGATCAACGGCATCGAGGGGATGCAGTACATCACCTCGACGAGTGGCAACGACGGCACGGCTGCAATCGTCGTCACCTTCGACGTCACGCGCAACCTCGACATCGCCGCCGTGGACGTGCAGAACCGCATTTCGCAGGCGGAAGGCCGGCTGCCCAACGAGGTGAAGCAGATCGGGATCTCGGTCCAGAAGGTGTCGACCAACTTCGTGCTCGCCGCCGCGGCCTACTCCGAGAAGGGCGAGTACGACTCGCTGTTCATCAGCAACTACATCGATCGCTTCGTCAGGGACGAGATCAAGCGCGTGCCGGGCGTCGGCGACGTCCTCATGTTCGGCATCGGGCGCTACGCGATGCGGCTCTGGCTGGACCCCGACAAGCTCGCGGGGCGGAACATCACCGCCGACGAAGTGGTGCAGGCGCTGCGCGAGCAGAACGTGCAGGTGGCGGCGGGGCAGGTCGGCGCGCCGCCCGCGCGCGCCGGGCAGACATTTCAGATGAGCGTGCGCTCGGCGGGCCGTCTGAGCGAGCCGGGGGAGTTCGAGAACGTCATCCTGAAGCGCTCGGACGAGGGGGCGCTCGTGCGCGTCAAGGATGTCGGACGAGTCGAGCTCGGCGCGGAAAGCTATTCGACCGCCGCGAGATACCAGGGACGCGACGCCGTCGCCTTCGGCGTCCTGCAGCTGCCGACCGCGAACGCGCTGCAGGTGTATCGGGACGTCGAGGCGGAGATCAAGAGGTTGTCCGAGCGCTTCCCGCCGGGACTCAAGATCGAGGTCGCCTTCGAGACCACGACGGTGGTCGCCGAGTCGATCCGCGAGGTCGTGACGACGCTCGCCGAGGCCATCGCGCTCGTCGTGCTCGTCATGTTCCTGTTCCTGCAGAACTGGCGGACGACGCTGATTCCGGCGATCACGATCCCGGTGTCGCTCATCGGTACGTTCGGGTTCGTCAAGCTGCTCGGCTTCTCGATCAACACGCTGACGCTCTTCGGCATCACGCTCGCCACCGGGCTCGTCGTGGACGACGCCATCGTCGTCATCGAGAACATCGAACGTCATATTCACGAAAAAAGGGGCCGTACGCCTTTTTCGGAAAAGGGGTACGGCCCCTTTTCCGCGGCGCGCGAAGCGGCGTCCGAGGCGATGGGCGAAGTGACCAGCGCGGTCATCGCGACGGCACTCGTACTGGCCGCGGTCTTCGTCCCCGTCGGGTTCTTCCCGGGCACGACCGGCCGGCTCTATCAGCAGTTCGCGCTGACGATCGCCGTCTCGATGGCGATCTCCGCGTTCAATGCGCTGACGCTGACGCCGGCGCTCGCCGGCGTGCTGCTCACGGACGTCGACAGACCGAAAGGCGCGTTCTTCCGGGCCGTCAACAGGGTGATCGGCGGTGGCACGTCGATGCTCGTGAGCCTGTTGCATGGCATGGTGCGCTTGCGAGCGGCGGTCGCCATCGTGTTCGTGCTGTTGCTCGGCGCGACCTACTGGGTCTACGCGCGCGTGCCGTCCGGCTTCGTCCCCGACGAGGACCAGGGGTACGTCATGATTCTCATCCAGGCGCCGCAGGGGGCGTCGCTCGACTACACGATGAACATCGTGAGGCAGGTCGAGCAGACAATGATGAAGCTGCCGGAGAACCATCGGATGTTCGCGGCCGGCGGCTTCAGCTTCGCCGGGTCGGCGCCCAACCAGGGCATCCTGTTCGCCCAGCTGAAGGATTTTTCGGAGCGGCGCGGCGACGCGCACTCGGCGAAAGCGATCGTGGGCCAGTTGTTCGGGGCGTTCAGCCAGATCACGGGTGCGATGGTCATCCCGTTCCTGCCGCCGTCGATTCAAGGGCTCGGCGTGTTCGGCGGCTTCACCTACGAGCTGCTGGACCAGAGCGGCGGCCCGATCGAGAACCTCGAGGCGGCGGCGCAGCAGCTCATCGCCGAGGGCAGCCGGACGCCCGGGCTCGCGGCGCTCTTCACGCAGTTCACGGCGAACGATCCGCAGCTCGTCGTGGACATCGACCGCCAGCAGGCGAAGAGCCTGGGCATGTCGCTCGGCGACGTGACGAGCACGATGCAGATCCTCCTCGGGTCGGCGTACGTCAACGACTTCGATTTCAACAACCGATCGTACCGCGTGTACGTCCAGGCCGACCAGCAGTTCCGGTCGAATCCCGGCGACATCGAGCGCTATCAGGTGCGCACCGCGGGGCGCCGCATGATGCCGCTCAGCAACGTCGTCTCGGTGCGGGAGGCGACGGCGCCCAAAAGCATCAACCACTACAACCTGTTTCGATCGGCGGAGATCAGCGGCTCGGCGGCGCCGGGCTACAGTTCCGGGCAGGCGCTGGCCGTGATGCAGCAGCTCTCGAACCGCGCGCTGCCGCAGGGCATGTCGTTCGCGTGGTCGGGCCTCTCGCTCGAGGAAATCAAGGCGGGCAGCCAGTCGGCGGCCATCTTCGGCCTCGGGCTGCTGCTGGTGTACCTCACGCTCGCGGCGCAGTACGAGAGCCTGACCCTGCCGTTCATCATCCTGCTCTCGGTGCCGATCGCGATCATGGGCGCGCTCGTCGCCGAGTGGGGCCGTGGCCTGATCAACGACGTGTACTGCCAGATCGGGCTCGTCATGCTGATCGGTCTGTCGGCGAAGAACGGCATTCTGATCGTCGAGTTCGCGGAGCAGCTGCGCGCGCGCGGGTTGGCGATCGCGGAAGCGGCGATCGAGGCGGCGCGCATCCGGCTGCGGCCAATCCTGATGACGTCGCTCGCGTTCATCCTCGGCGTCATGCCGCTGGTCGTGGCGAGCGGCGCCGGCCGCGAGGCGCGCCATTCGGTCGGCACCGCGGTGGCCGGCGGCATGATCGCCTCCACGTTCCTCAACCTCGCGTTCATCCCGGTGTTGTATGTGGTGGTCAAGAGCATCGGAGCAAGACGTGAACCCCGCGCGTAAGGTGCCGGGCGACTTGGCTGCAGGGCGCTCGGTGGCTTTGCTGCAAGGTGCTCAATGGCTTCGCTGCACGGTGCTTGGCGGCTTCGCGGCAGGGTGCTCGGTGGCTTCGCTGCAGGGTGCTCAGTGGCTTCGCTATAGGGTGCTGGGCGACTTCGCTGTAGGGTGCTTGGCGGCTTCGCCGCAGGGTGCTCGGTGGCTTCGCTGCAGGGTGCTCGGTGGCGCGATGGGGAGATCAGTTGGAGCGCGAGCCTTTCAGGCGAGCGTGGCCCTGGCGTGCCTGGCGCTGTCGCCATCGAGCGCGACCCTCGCCGCGCAGACGCCGGCGACGGCGGAGCGCGTGACCTTCGACGAGGCGATCCGGCGCGCAGTCGAGAAGAACCCATCGTCGGCGATCGCCGCCGCAGGGATCCTGCGCGCCGAGGCGCTGCTGTCGGACGCGCGGTCGGCCTCGCGCGTGCAGGTGAACGGCAACGTCACTACAACGACACTCAACAGCGGCGTGGAATTCCAGGGCTCCACCGTGACGCCGCGCAATCAGCTGAGCGCCAGCCTGGACGTGCGGTTGCCGCTGTACGCGCCCGCGCGCTGGGCGCGCACGGCGCAGGCAGCCGACGCGAAGCGCGTCGCCGAAGCAAGCGCCGACCAAGTGCGCCGGCAGACGACGCTGGCGACGGCGGATACGTATCTGACGATCATCGCCCGGCGGCGGGTGGTGGACGCGAACGTGCGCGCGCGCGACGTGGCCACGGCGCATTTCGATTTCGCACGCGAGCTGCAGGAGAAAGGCGCGGGGAGCCGGCTGAACGAGCTGCGCGCGCAGCAGGAAGTGTCACTCGACGAAGGGCTGGTGGAATCGTCGCGCCTCGCGCTGTACCGGGCGCAGGAGGCCCTCGGCGTTCTGCTCGTCGCGGACGGACCGGTGGACGCGACTGACGAACCGCTCTTCGCGATTCCGGCGGATGCAGAGGCCGGGTTCACCGGGATCGCGTCACGCCCTGACGGCTCGCCTGGAAGGACGGCCCTCCCCGGCGCGGAGCAAGCCCCGGCTGACGGCTCGCCTGAAAGGCTCGCCCTCCGGGACGCGGGCCAGGCTCCGTCCCTGCTTGCGCGGGCCGATCTCAAGCTCTTCGCCACTGAACAGCAGGCCGCGGAGCGCGTGCTCGGCGACAGCTCGAAGGATCGCCTGCCGTATCTCGAAGGTGTATTCCAGCCGTCGACGACCTATCCGTCGCAGTTCTTCCTGCCGCAGAACAGCTGGCGTTTCCTGATGCAGGTGTCGGTGCCGCTCTTCGACAGCGGGCAGCGCGAGGGGCAGCGGCGCGAACGGCAGGCGGCGGTGGATGTCTCCCGCGCGACGTTTGCGCGCGCGCTCGCGGCGGCCCGATCGGAGGTGCGCGCAGCGCGCGAGGCGGTGGCGAGCGCCGAGCGCGGCCTGGCCAGCGCCCGCGCCGCCGCCGATCAGGCGCGGCAGGTCGTGGACATCGTCAACATCAGCTTCCGCGCGGGCGCCGCGACCAACATCGAGGTGATCGACGCCGAGGGTCGCGGGCGCGACGCCGACACGGCGGTCGGCGTCGCCGAGGACACGCTGCGACGCGCACGCCTGGAGCTGCTGACCTCGATTGGCCGCTTTCCGGATTAGCGGCACGGAAGCCCGTCTTCGAACCCCGCCGCGCGCCACCCCTTGCGGGGTTTGGTGGGTCACCTCGTGCTGATGCCGGCACCGGCATTGTGGCAGGCACCCAGCAAACCCGCCCCGGTGTTCTCGCGCTCTGGGTTGCCGCGTTCGCCCCTACCGACTCTCCAGCTGGGCGCGGGGCGCCGACCGACAGTGCGGGCTCGTGCCACCCACGCGCTGGCCGTCGATCCGTACACGGTTAACGTGGCAACGGCACCGGCACCGCCGGCACTTCCAGCACGGCTGGCACCGCCGGCGCTTCCGGCACCGGCGGCACTTCCGGCACCGGCGGGACTGGCGGCACTTCCTGCACCGCCGGTGCCTCCGGCAGCGGCAGCACCTGCACCACGACGCGCCCATCGACCACCTTCGCGTCCGCGTTGGCGGCGACCAGACTGGTTGTAATCGACATCGGGACGCGTGTGGCTCCGAGGTCCGACAGATCCGCGAAATGCTCCTCCGTGGCAATGCCGTTGACGACCAGTTGTGTCGCCGCGAACGCGCGCCCGAACCTCGAATTGCCGAGGACGAGGTTCTCCTGGTAGGTCACCGTGGCAACGTAGTAGCCGTCGGGAGCATGGATGACGAAACTGATCGTGTCGGTCGCCGACGGGTAAGAGAAGGGCAGGAGCGACGCCTTGAAGTCCCGATGTTTCCAGATCGTCCCATCCAGGCCCGTGTTGAGCCCGATGACCAGCGTGTTGGGGTCGCTTGCGTCGGGAACGGACGAGGCCGCGTCAAAGAATTTCCCCGGCACGGCGTCGTTGATGTCGGTGAACGTCACCGTCTGTGCGTGCGCGCTGGCTGCTGGCAGCAGCAGGGCGGCCATCACGGTTACCGCCTTTGTTTTTGTCTTGGTCATGTGTGCGTTGTCCCATCTCCAGTTCCTGGCGTTTACGGGACTTGCTAACGGGCTGTCATCGCGGCGGCTTCGGTTGAACGATCATGCCCGGTACGGCAACGCCACCTGGCGGCATACGCGCGCCCGGCGCGCCAGCCGCGCCATCTTGCGGCTGATTCGGCAGCTTGAACGTTCGAGGGTCCACCGTCTCGAGCGCCTGCCGCGCTCCGTTGGAGACTTGTGCGCGCACGATCGGGGTCGGTGTCGTGATGCCGCCGACCACGGTCACCGACGGCTGGTCGCCGTTCACGCCGTTGGCATTGTCGTACGCTGGTTCTGGCGCCACGACCGGCGACGGGTGCTGTGGATACTCCGGCGCCCGGGACGCGGGTGTCCGGGACGCGGGCGGCGCGCTGGCGTACGCCGCAGGCGGCGGAGCGCTGACGTGCGTTGCGGTCGGTGCCGCGCCTGGCGGCGGAGGGGTTGGCACCACGCTGGGCGGCACGACGACAATGCGGTCGAACCGCGAAGCGTTCGGGACGGCGATGGCCCGCGAGGCGGCAATGTAGCCGCTCGCCGTGCGAAGCACCACATCGAGCGCCTGTTGCTCGCTGACGTTCTCCAGCTCGATCGTGATGGGATCGCGGGGAATCTTCTCGCCGTTGACGATCTGGATCTGGCCGACCGCCGCCCATTCGGCGAGGATCTGGCTGACGGTCGCGTCCCTGGCGACGATCGAGATCCGGCCATCGCGGATCGAAAGCTGGACGTCGGCGAGTACGGTCGAGCCGACGGCAAGCCAGACGAGAATCACGAGGGCAACCGCTTTCGTCGATCGCATGGACGACCTCCGCCTCAGCGTCGGGCGACAGCCGATCCAAGGTGGCCAGTCGCCCGAGGGGTGCTCTCACCAACGCTCTCAAACAGCGGCCACGATCGTCAAGGTTTTTCGGACCTGACGTCGATCAGCCGAACCGGCTGTGTCGCGTAGTTCTTCACCTCGAGGATCTTCGTCGCCGGGCTGTAGGCCACATCGGCAGCGGTGGCGAGCTTGCCAACGCCCGTCCCATCCGGCCCGAATCGAATGTCCATCAGGGTGAACTCTTCGAATGACCTGCGCCCGTCGCGTCGCGACTCGCCAAGCCCCAGGTGCTCATCGGAAGCGGCGATCACCCGGCGCCCGGTCGCGGTGACGACCTCGCGCGCGAACCGCAGATTGCGCGGGGTTCGCGTGCGCGATCGGGCGCCCAGACCCTGGACGCCCGGCATCAGGATGACGCCCGCGCGGCGCTGCAGGTTCTGCAGGACCGGGAGCAGCTTGTCCGGGGCGCCTTCCGTGACCGTTCCGCGCAGGCTATCCAGTTCGTTGTCGGTCGACCAGCGTTGGATGTAGATATCGATGCGGCCGGCGTCTTCAGCGCCCGACGCGCTTGTTGCCCTGGCGACAAACCGCTCGACGAACTGCTCGAGGATCGCGCTCCGTTGGACTGCGCCGGTGTGGGGCATAGCCGCCAGGCAGATGGCCGCGCCGAACAGCGGCGTGAGAATCCGTCGAAGGCTGTCACCGCTCATAGCGTTTTCACCTTTCACTCATCAGCGTCTGAATGTGTTTCTGCTCGATTGGGCCGGGCCCGTGCAAAAACGTGCCCGGCCCGCCTCACTCCTGATCCGATCGCTATGGAGTCCTGATTTCGATCACCGCGACGTTCCAGCGATCCGGGAACGACGCCGGCGTGTACGTCGATGTCATCGTCACGGCCGTTCCAGCCGCCGGAACCCCAGCCGTGGTGCGCTGCACCCAGAAGGTATTGGAGAGCGAATTGGACTGGCCCACGACGGTCTGGCCCGCTGGCGCGACCATCGTGCGTGACCCTTGCGTGTCGGTGCCGACCATGAACACCAGCGAGCTGGCGCGTGTCGTCGTGAGCGTCGCCGCCGGCGCCAGATGCGCGCCACTCGCTGCGCTGGCGATCGCCGTGGCCGCGCCATCCAGTGGCGAAGCGCGGGAGAACGTGACCACTCGCATCGAATTCGCCATCGCATCGCTCAGCGTCGCCGTGACCGTCATGGCGGCGTGCGCGGGCGTCGTGAGCGCCCACCAGATCTCGGCGGTACCCCACTTGTTGTTCGACCACGCAGCCCGCGTCCAGGTCAGAGCCGCACCGGTGTTCGTGACGCTGTTGACGGCGGCGTCCCCTCCGAGACCGAGACCGAGACCGAGACCGAGACCCTGTCGGCCCGCAGAGATGAACGCGACGATCAACGTATTGGCCGCCGGCGTGATGCTTGGGCTCGTGTTCGCCAGGCTGAGCGGTTGGGTGTTACTGACGTCTTGCTCCATCGTCGGCGCGTTGTTCACCGTCACCGTGACGGCCGCCGAGGTCGCCACATTGCCGGACGCGTCACGCGCTCGGGCCGCTAACGTGTGAGTGCGGTTGGCTGCCGTTGTCGTGTTCCACGCCACGCTGTACGGCGCGGCGGTGTCCTCAGCGCCCACCGCGACGTTATCGAGCAGGAACTGCACGCTGGCCACGCCGACG
>QHWJ01000228.1 GCA_003222535.1 Acidobacteriota bacterium
GCTTCGCTGCAAGGTGCTTCACGGCTTCGCTGCAAGGTGCTTCACGACTCCGCTGCAAGGTGCTTCACGGCTTCGCTGCAAGGTGCTTCACGACTTCGCTGCAAGGTGCTGTGCGGCTTCGCCCTAGCGTGCTGCAGCACGTTGCGCGTGAGCTTCGCAGCACCCTACAGCGCGAGTCCATGTGCACTCTACAGCGTCAGTCGCCAAGCACTCTACCGCGCGAGTCCCCGAGCACCCTGCATCGTCAGTTGCCAAGCACCCTACCGCGTGAGTCCCTGAGCACCCTTCAGCGTCAGTCGCCAAGCACCCTTCAGCGTAAGTTGCCGAGCACCCTATTTCATGTACCTTCCGATAATCGGCGACAGGTCTTTCTTGATCTGTTCAGGAACCATCGACGCGTGCGTGATGATGGCGGTTGCGAGCGCGTCCTTGCACGCGCACGTGCGCGGTCCGCTGATGCGATCGATGGCCTCCGCAATCGTCTTCTGCGCGATCAGGGCGTTCTGGAGCAGGTTCGCGACGATCAGGTCGACCGTCACCGAATCGTGGTCCGGATGCCAGCAGTCGTAGTCGGTGACGAGCGCGAGCGTCGCGTAGCAGATCTCCGCCTCGCGCGCCAGCTTCGCTTCCTGCAGGTTGGTCATCCCGATGACGTCCATCCCCCACGATCGATAGAGCTTCGACTCGGCGAGCGTCGAGAACTGCGGCCCTTCCATGTTCACGTACGTGCCGCCGCGGTGCACCGTGGCACCCACATGCACGGCCGAGTCCGCCGCAATCCTGGAGAGGTCCCTGCAGACCGGACGCGCAAACGCCACATGCGCGACCAGGCCGCGCCCGAAAAACGTGCTGATGCGTCCCTTCGTCCGATCGAAGAACTGATCGGGCACCACGATGTCGAGCGGCTCGTACTCCTGTTTGAGGCTGCCGACCGCGCTCGCCGACACAAGACGCTCGACGCCGAGCACCTTGAAGCCGTAGATGTTGGCGCGGAAATTGAGCTCGGACGGCAGGATGCGGTGTCCGACGCCGTGCCGCGCCAGAAACGCAACGCGCTTGCCGCGCAGCGTGCCGATTACGTACGGGCCCGAAGGATCACCAAACGGCGTGGCGATCGTTTTCTCTTCCCGGTCGGTCAACTCCGCCATGTCGTACAGCCCGCTGCCGCCGATGATGCCGATCTCGATAGCCATAGATTTACAAGGACACAAAGGAGACAAAGGACACAGAGGTTAACCGATCGCCGGCACAACCGAGCGCTTGCCGTCCGATTCCCGGATGTAGCCAGCGGCCACGGCCGGGTCGTGCGCGAAGAACACCAGGACGTTCTTCGCCACGGCCTCCATCGCGAACCGCTGCTTCGCACCGAGCGTGTCCATCGGATAGAGGTCGTAGCCCATGATCCACTGGTCCGGCGCGTGCGCCGTCGTCGGCATCAGGTCGGCCACGAACGCCGCCGTCTTGCCGCCCGACTCGATCAGCGCCATCTGATGATGCATGGTGTGCCCGCCGGTGCGCCGCACTTTGACGCCGGGCATAATCGTCTGGTCGTCGTCCACCAGCTGCAGCACGCCCGCCTCGGCGAGCGGCACATAATTATCGGCCAGATAGCCCGCGCGGTTCCGCTCGTGCGGGTGTGTCGCATCGGCCCACTCGCCGCGCCGGACGACGTAACGCGCACGGGGAAATCTCGGACGGACGCGCCCCTCCGGGTCGCGAACCGTAAAGCCGCCGGCGTGACCAAGATGCAGGTGGCTCGCCAGGACGATGTCGATGTCTTCCGGCGAGAGGCCTGCTTCCGCCAGCGTGTGGTCGAGGTTTCTGGTGCGATCGACCGCATACAGCTGGTGGAACTTCCCGCTCTCCTTGTCGCCCAGCCCCGCGTCGATGATCATCGTGCGCGCGCCGCGGACGATCAGCGGACGCAAGGCGAGGGTGATGCGATTGTCCTCATCGGCCGGGGCGTGCGTGGACCACATCGCCTTCGGCACAACGCCAAACATGGTGCCGCCATCGAGACCGAAAAAACCGTCGCAGAGCGAGATGAGCTCCATGTCCCCGAGCGAGAAACGCTGCACGCGATCAACGCGCTCACCCTTCGACGGGCGCAGGGTGAGCGTTGGCGCATGGTCTCGCTCGTGGTGAGCCTGTCGAACCACGAGACCGGACTGCTTGAGTTCGACCAGGACGCCATGAGCGCTGGCGGGATGAACGAACGCCACCAGGGCGTCTTCGGCTCCGGGCCGTGGCTGGTCGTCGATGAGCCGCGCGCCCCGGGCTTTGAGGTGCGAGAGGGCCGCATGGATGTCCTCCACGCGCAGCGTGATGTGATGCAAGCCGGGCCCTCGCTTCCCGACGTATTTCGCGATCGGCGATTCAGGTGCGGTCGCTTCCAGCAGCTCGAGCTTCGATTCACCGACCGGCACGAAATGCGCGCGCACGCGCTCGGACGCCACATCCTCGGGCGCCTCGATCTCCAGACCCAGCGCGTCGCGATAAAACGCCAGCGCCGCCGGCAGGTCCTTCACCGCGATGCCGACATGATCGAGCACAGCCTTCATAAGCTTTCATGAATCGGGTGATCTGGTAACCTGGTAATCGGGTAATTGATTGGGTAATTGATCCGGCGATTGAATGGCACGTCGCAGCAGCTCGTTCGCGGCGGTGTAGGGGTCGACCTCTCGCGCGGCGATGCGATCGACGATCGACCGGAGCTCGCCTGCGCCGAGCACGTCGCGCTCGAGATGGTCCATGAACCGTTTCGACACGAGCTCGCGCAGCCGGTATTCGCTGCGCGCCTTCCGCCTCACGGTCTGCGCGCCTTCCGAGTGCGTGCGGAACCGCGTGATCGCCTCGACGACTTCGACGACGCCGTGGCCGCTCGTCGCGACGGTCTGCAGCACCAGGGGCCGCCATTCGCCGCTCGGGTAGGAGTGAAGCGCGAGGTTTCCTTCCACTGCCGACACGAGCCGATCGGCCCCGTCGCGGTCCGCCTTGTTCACGACGAAGATGTCCGCGATCTCCATGATGCCCGCCTTGAGCGCCTGCACCTCGTCGCCCGTGCCGGGGACGAGCGTGACGATCGACACGTCCGCGGTGCGAATGATGTCCACTTCGTCCTGCCCGACGCCGACCGTCTCGATGATGACGACGTCCGTCCCCGCCGCGTCGAGCACGAGCGCCGCGTCACCCGTCGCGCGCGCGAGACCGCCGAGGTGCCCGCGCGTCGCCATGCTGCGGATGAACACGCCCTCGTCCGCGGCGTGCGCCTGCATGCGCACCCGGTCGCCCAGGACGGCCCCGCCGGTGAACGGGCTGGTGGGATCCACCGCGATCACCCCCACTGAAATGGACCGAGAGCCGGCGGAGACCGTACCCTTCGACGGGCTCGAGGCGAGCGCTTGCGGTGAGCCTGTCGAACCGTGCGGCCTTTGCGCTTTCAGCGCCGCGACGAGCCGATCGACGAGCGTGCTTTTCCCCGCGCCCGGCGGGCCGGTGACGCCGATCACATACGCCCGGCCCGTGCGGCTGAAAATCGCCCGGACCAGGTCGGCGCCCGACGGATCCTCGTCTTCGATCAGGGAAATGGCACGGGCGATCGCGCGCGGATCACCCGCCAGCACCCGCTCGGCCAGCGTGGAGGTCACGAGCGCGACAGCAGTTGACGCGCGATCACCAGCCGCTGGATTTCGCTCGTCCCTTCACCGATGGTCGTCAGCTTGACGTCGCGGAAGTACTTCTCGGCCGGATAATCCTTCACGAAGCCGTACCCCCCATGGATCTGCACGCAGTCGTCGGCCACCTTCACCGCGATCTCGCTCGCGTACAGCTTCGCCATGGCCGACTCGAGCGTGGTCCGCCGTCCGCGCTCTTTCAGAAAGGCCGCGCGGTAGGTGAGCAGGCGGGCCGCTTCGATCTTTGTCGCGGCGTCGGCGAGCTTCCACTGAATCGCCTGGAAACTGGAGATGGACTTGCCGAACGCCTTGCGCTCGCGCGCGTAGCCGAGCGCCGCCTCGTACGCGCCCTGCGCCAGACCGACGGCGAGAGCGGCGATGCCGATGCGGCCCGCATCGAGCACCTGCATCGTGTGGACGAAGCCGAGCCCTTCGTCGCCGAGGAGCTGGTCGGCGGGAAGCCGGCAGTTCTCGAAGATCATCTCGCTCGTATCGCTGGCGCGCATCCCGAGCTTGTCTTCCTTCTTCCCGGGCGCCAGCCCGGGCGTCCCTTTTTCGACGATGAAGGCGGAGATCCCCTTGGCGCCGGCGGTGCGATCGGTGACGGCCATGACGACTGCGACGTCGCCCACCCGGCCGTGCGTCGTGAACGTCTTCGATCCGTTGAGCACCCAGCACGTGCCCGCGCGCGTCGCCGTCGTCCGCATTCCCGCGGCGTCGCTTCCCGAGGTCGGCTCGGTGAGCCCCCACGCGCCGATCTTTTCGCCGCGCACCAGCGGAACCAGGTACCGCTGCTTTTGCGCCTCGGTGCCGAACAGCGAAATGTGCGACGAGCACAGGCCGTTGTGCGCCGCGACGGACAGCGCGACGGCCGGGTCGACGCGCGCGAGCTCCTCGATGCAGATGCAGTAGTCGATCGCGGACATCGCGGCGCCGCCGTACTGCTCCGGGAACTGGATCCCGAGCAGGCCGAGCGCGGCCAGCTTCGGCATCAGCTCGATCGGAAAATGTTGATCCTGGTCCCACTCACGGACGTGGGGCCGGATTTCGGTTTCCGCAAACTCGCGGACGCTGCGGCGCAGCAGCACCTGCTCTTCCGTTGGACGGAAGTCCATAAACGTTCAAACTGTAGCACGAAGGCGAGCGGGCTCCAGCGAGTCGCGGAGCGTCCGGAGATAGCGGGTTTACACGGAGGGGTTCATGAAATACGAGCAGACCCCGCCTCGCGGACCTCGTTCGCTTCCACGGGCGCCGCCCAGTTCGTATGCGGCGCGCGATTCTCGACGAGCCAGCCGTACACGAGGCCCGAGTAGTTCTGCCAGCGCATTTGGTGACGGTCATAGAACGGCACGAGCGCCCGCTGGAGCGCCGGCAGGCGATAGAACGGCACCCCGGCGAAGTAGTGGTGCTCGAGGTGATAGTTCGAGTTGAGAAACGCGAAATCCCAGAACCAGTGCCCCCGCATGAGCGTGCCCCACTTCGCGGGATCGCCCGGATCGATGTCGTAGTGCTGTCCGAGCCGGTTCAACGTGAACGCGATCGGGAAGACGAAGAAGATCGGGACAACGTACGCGCGCATGGCCGCGGCGCCGCCCGCGGACGTCCAGATCAGCGCGAGCACCGTCAGGTGCGCGACGAGCGAGATGCGGCGCTCGAACACGATGCGCCGCTGGAGCGCGGCGGGATAGGTCGCGCTTTCCTTCCGCGCGGCCCGGAAGTAGATCGGAAACAGCGCCGGCGAACAGTACAGCAGCTTGAACCACCGCGCGTTGGTTTTCGGCGACAGATGATGACGCTTGGGATCGTCCTCGTCGGAACCGAGCTCCGCGTGATGATCGAGGTGCCAGCGCGTGAACTGGCTCGCCGAGATACCGCTCGGCACCGCATACAACCACCCCAGCGCGCCCTCGGCGGCCGGACGGCGGCGATCGAAGATCGTGTGGTGCACGACTTCGTGCAGGAGCACGGTGAAATTGAACACGGTGAAGCCCTGCACCAGCGCCAGCGGCACCCATACGAGCGGGCTCGCGATCGAGATCAGCCCCCAGGTGGCCAGCGCGAGGATCGCGAACTGGCGCGCCGCAATCAGCAGGTGGCGCGCGGCGCTCTTCGTGTGGAGCGCTTGCAGCACGTCCCGCGACAACTCGCGGCCGAGCTCGGTCCGCAGCGCTGCCGCGTGCTGGCTGTAATGATGGGATTTCACTGGACTTACGGGGGATTGTACCAGGGACCAGGTACTGACGGGTAACGAAGCTTCGCCTGGAACGAAACTTCACCGCCGCGACCTCGTCTGTTTCGTTCGAACGGGGTCAGCCCCGCTGCTTGAAGGACTCAAACCACCGAGTGACGCTCCGTTGGCGAGCGAATCTTCGTTACTAGCGGCCGCCCGGCGGCCGCCTTTCCCCCGCCCCAGTCCCCCGCCCCAGTCCCCCAGTCCCCAGTCCCCAGTCCCCAGCTGCAAGTAATACGCGATCACGAGGACCGCTAAAATAAGTTCATGATGCGCATCCGAACGGTGGGAATCGGCCTGGCGGTGTCGGTTCTCGCGGCGACGCCCGCAAGCGCCGACATCACCGCATTCATCGGCGCCAACACGACGCCGGCCAACCGGCAGGTGCGGGGCGGCGCGCTCGGCTTCGGCCTGTTGATCGTGGGGTTCGAGCTCGAGTACGCCTTTACGCCCGACGCCCCCCCGGCGAACGCGCCGTCGCTCAAGACCGGGATGGGCAACGTGCTGCTGCAATCGCCGACGGCATTCTTCGGGGTTCAGCCCTACTTCACGACCGGCGGCGGCATCTATCGCGAGGAGCTCGGCCTGCAACAGGACACGGGCTTCGGGCTCAACACCGGCGGCGGCGTCAAAGTGACGCTCATCGGCCCGGTTCGGCTTCGCGTGGACTACCGGGTGTTCAAGCTGGGAAGCGGTGCGCTGAGCTCGCCAGCGCACCGCATCTACGCGGGACTGAATCTGAAGTTTTGACGCGGCGTGCGAAACGGGCCGGCCTACTTGCCGAGGTCCGCGACGAGCGTCAGGTTCACGAAGTTCTGGCCTGAAGCGTATGCCTCGGAGTACTGCTTGAAGATCGCCTGCACTTCGGTCGGGAACGCTTCGGAGAGAATCGTGGACACGGTGTAGTCCCCACCCTTGACCGACGGATCGATGATGAAGACATAGAGGACGTTGCCGCCGGCTGCCGGGTCCGGCGACTTGAACACCTTCCAGGTCGCGGCCTGCTGCTTGCGTTCCGGCTTCGCGCTTTTCTGCAGCGCTTCCTTCAGCTTCGCCATCACGGCTTCGAAGTCCGTGGTCTTATCGGGCTTGATGAAGTTCAGCACCATGCCCGCGTCCGACGCAAACATGCGCGCCGTGGGTGCGGCTTGTGCCGCCGGCGCGGGCTGCGCGGGTGCGGTCTGCGCCAACGCAGCCGTCGCCGACAACGTGCCGATAACAAGTCCAATAGCAATCCGGCCTGCGCGGATACATGTGACCGGCGCAACGGCATTTCGAAGCATCGAACCCTCCTCTGCGAAGTGCGCTACTTTAACGTACTCGTAGAACAAACGCCCAAAAACTTGTCTCCCGCTGCCGTGCGTTTGTTCTACAGGAAACGGCGGACCGCGGCCCGCCGCCAGCGCGGATGCGCGGGTTTTTCTGGCTGACGCGCAGACGCACGGCTACACGAAAACGGTCATTACTTCGTGAGCAAGGAGCATTCCCTGGCGGGTCAGGCTGAGGCGAGCTCCGTCGCGCCGCAGGCAGCCGGCCTCGATGAACGGCTCGAGGTCCGCGCCGAACCGGCGCCAGACGTCCACTCCGTAGCGAGTTTGTATGGTATTTGTATCGATTCCGTCAACCAGCCGGAGTCCGGTGAAGAGAGCGTCCCCGAGGCGCTCGTCTGGCGTCAGGCGCCGCACGTCCACGGCGGGAGAGCCGCCAGCACCGATCCGATCCAGATAGTCGTGTGTCGAGGAGACATTCTTCCACCTCACGCCGTCTCGGGTGGAGTGCGCGCCGCAGCCGAATCCGAGCCAGTCGCCGTCGATCCAGTATTTCAGGTTGTGCCGCGATCGCCGGCCCGGTTTCGCGACGTTCGATATCTCGTACTGCTCGTAGCCGGCAGCGT
The DNA here is from genome assembly GCA_003222535.1 of Acidobacteriota bacterium. GTDB lineage: Bacteria > Acidobacteriota > Vicinamibacteria > Vicinamibacterales > CAVVIG01 > QHWJ01. Next base: position 7,799 of record QHWJ01000228.1, read on the forward strand.
CGAGCCTCGTCATCGCCTTCAGATACATCTCCGCCGCGTCATCGTCGGGCGCCTGCGACCAGCGGGCGCGCGCCATGTCGTCCTTGAGCGGCGCGTTCGGATACACCTCGAGCAGATAGAGCGAGAGGTGCTCGGGCCCGAGCGCGACCGCCGCGTCGACGGACTGGAGCCAGTCGCTGACGCGCTGCTCCGGCAGCCACATCATGAGGTCCAGGCTGACATTGTCGAAGCCGGCGGCCCGCGCCTCGCCGAACGCCGCGCGGGCGCGGTCCACGCTGTGCAGCCGCGAGAGGCGCTTGAGCTCCTCTTCCCGGAACGACTGCACGCCGAAACTGACGCGATTCACGCCGGCGCGCCGGTATGCCGCGAGCCGCGCCTCGGTCACCGACTCGGGGTTCGCCTCCATCGTGACCTCGCCGCCCGCCGCGACGTCGAAGGCCGACGTGCAGGCGCCGATGATCCGCGCGATCTCGTCGGGCTCGAGGAGCGACGGCGTCCCGCCGCCGAAGTAGATCGTGTCCGCTGCGGCGCTGTCAGACCTGAAGGTCTGCCCGACACCTGGCGGCGCACCGCTGTCGGCCATCTCGCCCGTCGTGCGGGCCCGCAGGCCTGCCTCGCGGATCTCCAGGATCAGCGCGTCGACGTAACGCACCTTCAGATCCGCATCGAACAGCCCGCGGTTGAAGTTGCAGTAGTTGCAGATAGCTGAACAGAAGGGAATGTGAATGTAAAGTCCCAGCATTTGGTGATTTGGTGATTTGGTGCCTTGGCGAATCAAATCAGAATTCATTCGCCAACTCACCAACTCGGCAACTCACCAATTTCGCGATCACGATCCTGCGCGGCCTCCGGGCCACTTCAGATCGGCTTTGCCATCGCGAGCGGCAGGCTCGCGGAGGCGTGCGCGGGCCGGTCTGGCTCGTGTCGGCAACCCCCCATTTGCAACCGATCGGCCATGCTTTTCCAATCGGTCGAGTGTCTCTGGACTTGTGTCGTCGCCGGCTTTGCGGTAGTCGATCGCCTTCATGTTGATGAATTCGCACATCTCGTGCAAACGTGAATGGATTCTAAAGCCTACGCGTTCGACGAGCACCTCAGCCAATGACTTCTCATCCGGATCTCTGTCGAGGTAATTGGTCGTGAAAACGGTCAGACGCCGTTCGTTATACCGCGTGTTGATTATCAGATTCATCGTTTCTTCAACCCACTCCGAGGTTTTTTCAGCACCCAAATCATCCAACACCAGGATTTGCGCCTCGATCACGGGTCTGATGACTCCGAATTCCGTCGCTCGCACGACCGGGTTGTACGTCTCGCGAATCAACCTCAGAAGCTCACGGACGTCAAAGAACAATCCGCTCGCGCCAGTGCGTTGGATGATCTCCTTCAGCACCGCCGTAGCAAGGTGCGTCTTACCGACGCCCGGAACACCTATGAGCAGCAGACCCTTGTCCACTACGGGGAACGCTGACACGAAAGCCCGGCACTTCTGAACCGCTTGAATGAGCGAGTCTGTGTCAGTTCGAAAGGCATCTAGATCGCATTTCTTGTACCGAGGGGGAATCCGCGCCTGCGACAAACGTTGGGCTGTCCGATTCTCGCGCCAGCAGTCGCAGCGGACGACGCGGCGCACACCCGTCCCGGCGCCGTCCTGAATGGGCTTCCAGCCCGTGTCGTCGCACAGCGGACAAGGCATCCCTGGAATCCCCCGACCCACTCGACCCACTAAGGCGCCAGCGTCAGTTCAAATGGCTGCGCAACTTCGCGCTGCGCCGCAGCTTATCCTTCGCGCGTGACTCGATCTGCCGCACGCGCTCGCGCGACAGGTGCAGCCGGTCGCCGATCTCCTGCAGCGTGCGCGGCTGGTCGTCTTCGAGGCCGAAACGCAGCCCCACGATCTCGCGCTCCTTGCCGTCGAGATCACAGAGGGCGGCCTGGAGCCCGGCGAGATCGGCCCGATGAATCATCTCGTCCTCGATCGGCGTGACGCCGTCCTGCTCGATGAGGTCGCCGAGCTCGGGGGAGGAGCCACCGTGACGGGTATTCGCGGCGCCGCCGATCCCGATCGGCTCGCTCAACGAGACGTCCGCGCCGCCGCCCGGCCCCCGGCGCAGCGTGAAAAAGAGCTTCGGCGGGAACGAGAACGCGCGCGTCTGATCGGCGAGGACGTGCATCATCGACTCGCGCACCCACCAGACCGCGTACGTGATGAACTTCACGTTGTGCGACGGATCGAACCGGTGCGCCGCTTCGATGAGCCCGAGGTTGCCTTCGTGAATCAGGTCGAGGAAGGAGACGCCGAGCCCCCGGTACCGCTTGGCGAAGGAGACGACGAACCGCAGGTTGGCTTCGACCAGGCGCGTGACCGCTGCTTCGTCGCGGTCGTCGTGGATGCGATGCGTGAGCGCGCGCTCCTCGTCGACGGTCAGCCGCGGCAGCTTCGCGATCTCGCGCAGGTAAGCCGTCAGCGTGCCCGTGTTGGCGTCGAACGCCCCATGCCGTCTCGACACGCGATGAGCATACTACGGTCCGGCTGAAGCCGGACTCTACTTTTGCTGAAGCCGGACTCCACTCTTACTTCTGTGTTTTGATTTTCAGGTTTTCACTTTCGCGCGGTTGCGCGCGAACGAGGTCCGTCGGCGAGGACTTGACGAGCGCGGTCGAGAGGCGCTGCTCCCAATCGTCGATGCCGCGCGCCATCTCGCCCTTCACATATTCCATGAACTCGTTGACTTCGTGCTGCATCTGGTCGATTTTCCGGCGCATGTTGAGAATGATCTCCACGCCGGCCAGGTTGACGCCCAGATCTCGGGTAAGTGACAGAATCGTCTCGAGCTGCTCGAGGTCCTCTTCGGAGTAGAGTCGCGTGTTGCCGTCGGTTCGAGACGGCTTCAGCAGACCTTCACGCTCGTACAGGCGCAGCGTCTGCGGGTGGATATTGTACTTCTGCGCCACCGCGCTGATCATGTAATACGCTTTGCCGGTTTTCTTCATGGATACCGACGCCTACAGGCTTTTTCCTTTGTCTTCTTGGTGTCCTTCGTGTTGGATCAGCGCCTCTCGTACATCGTCGCTGTTGATCCGTCCGAACTCCCTCAGCAACTCCTTCGACCGCTCATCGAGCAGCCTCGGCAGCACCAGCCGGACCACGACCACGAGGTCGCCGCGCCGTCCGTCGCGCGGCGAGGGCACGCCCCGTTCGCGCACCCGGAAGCGCTGGCCCGACTGTGTGCCAGGCGGCACGCGAAGCCGCGCCGGGCCGTCTATCGACGGCACTTCGATCTTCGCGCCAAGCCCCGCTTCATGGATCGCGATTGGCACGGTCAGCAGCAGATCGTCGCCGTCGCGCTCGAAGAGCGGATGCGGCTCGACCCGCACCGTGATGTACAGATCGCCGGTCTCGCCGCCGTTGCGGCCGACGTGCCCCTTGCCCGGAACGCGGATGCGCGCGCCGTCGGCGAGGCCAGGCGGCACGCCGATCGTCAGCGATTCGGTTCGCATCTCGACCTGTTGGCCGCCGCAGGTCGGACAGTGCGATTGCTGCTGCCGTCCCGTCCCGCCGCAGTGCGCACACGGCTTGGAAAACACCATGTGACCGCGCGCCGACTTCACCACTCCCGCGCCGTGACACTGGAGGCAGCGCGTTTCGCTCACGTGCAGCCGCCCGGCGCCTTGACATGTCCGGCACGCCTCCTGGCGGGTGAGCGTGAGGGTCCGCTGGCCGCCGCGCATCACCTCTTCGAGATCGAGCGTCACGGCCTGATGCAGGTCGACGCCCCGCTCCGGTGTCCCATCTCCGCGGCGCGCCTCGCGATGATGGAGGACGTCCGCGAAGAGATCGCCAAAAGTGGGCGCGTCGGTGCCGTGGACGCTGATCGTGAAATCGAAGCCCTCGAACCCGAAGGTCGAGGCGCCCTCGTTCTGCGCGGTCGATCCGGTCGTGTCGTAACGCCGGCGGCGTTCGGCATCGCTCAGCGTCTCGTACGCTTCCGCGATCTGACGGAACTGGGCGGCCGCCATCCGGTCACCGGGATTGATGTCCGGATGGTATTTCCGCGCAAGGCGCTTGTACGCGCGCTTGACGTCGGCAAGCGTGGCCGCCCGCTCCAGTCCGAGGAGGACGTATAGATCCATGAGACGGCAGCGTTCGGATTACTGTTTGCCCTCGTCGACCACTTCGGCGTCGATGACGTCGCCCTTCGGCTCGCTCGCAGCGCCGCTCGCCGCGCCGGCCGTTCCCGCCGCACCGGCGGCGGGGCCGCCCGTGCCGCCGGCGGCGCCGGCGGCCTGCTGCTTGTACAGCGACTCGGCGGCCTTGTGCTGGGCGGCGGTGAGCTGATCCAGCGCGCGCTCAATCGCCGCCGCGTCCGTTCCCTCGTTCGCTTTCCTCACGCCATCCATCGCGGTTTCAATCGCCTGCCGATCCGCGGCGCTCAGCTTCTCGCCGGTGTCCCTGATCAACCGCTCGGCGCCGTACACCGCCTGGTCGGCGCGGTTGCGGACCTCGATCTCCTCGCGCCGCTTCCTGTCGTCCTCGGCGTGCGCTTCCGCTTCCTTCATCATCCGATCGACCTCGTCCTTGGCAAGGCCGCTCGACGCGGTGATCGTGATCTTCTGCTCCTTGCCCGTGCCGAGATCCTTCGCCGACACGTTGACGATGCCGTTGGCGTCGATGTCGAAAGTGACCTCAATCTGCGGTACGCCTCGCGGAGCCGGCGGCAGGCCGACGAGGTGGAACTTGCCCAGCGTCCGGTTGTCCCGGGCCAGCGACCGCTCGCCCTGCAGCACGTGCACTTCGACGCTCGTCTGGTTGTCCGACGCCGTCGAGAAGATTTCGCTCTTGCGTGTCGGAATCGTCGTGTTCCTCGGGATGAGGGTCGTCATCACCCCGCCCATCGTCTCGATGCCCAGCGAGAGCGGCGTGACGTCCAGCAGCAGCAGATCCTTCACGTCGCCGGCGAGCACGCCCGCCTGCACCGCCGCGCCCACGGCCACGACTTCATCCGGGTTGACCCCCTTGTGCGGCTCGCGCTGGAAGAGATCCTTGACGATCTGCTGCACCTTCGGGATGCGCGTCGATCCGCCGACGAGGACGACCTCCTCGATCTTCGAGGGATCGAGGCCGGCATCGGCCAGCGCCTGTTTCGTCGGCCCGACCGTCTTCTGCAGGAGATCGTCGACGAGCTGCTCGAACTTCGCCCGCGACAGCTTCATCTGCAGATGCTTGGGCCCGCTCGCATCGGCGGTGATGAACGGCAGGTTGATGTCGGTCTCCATCACTGTCGAGAGCTCCATCTTCGCCTTTTCCGCCGACTCCTTCAGGCGCTGCAGCGCCATGCGGTCCTTGCCGAGATCGATCCCGTCGGCGTTCTTGAACTCGGTGATGATCCAGTCGATGATGCGTTGATCGAGGTTGTCGCCGCCCAGGTGCGTGTCGCCATTGGTCGCCTTCACCTCGACGACGCCTTCGCCCACCTCGAGGATCGAGATGTCGAACGTGCCGCCGCCGAAGTCGTACACGGCGATCGTCTCGTCTTTCTTCTTGTCGAGCCCGTAGGCGAGCGCCGCCGCCGTCGGCTCGTTGACGATGCGCATGACCTCGAGGCCGGCGATCTGCCCGGCGTCCTTCGTGGCCTGCCGCTGCGCATCGTTGAAGTACGCCGGCACGGTGATGACCGCTTTGCCCACCGGATGACCGAGATACTCTTCGGCGGCCTGTTTCAGCTTCTGCAGAATCATCGCGGAGACTTCGGGCGGCGAGTACTCCTTGCCCAGCGCGTTGATGCGCGCATCGCCGTTGCTCGCGCGCACGACCTGGTAGGGCACCATTTTCATCTCTTCATTGACCTCGTCGAACTTCCGGCCCATGAAGCGCTTGATCGAAAAAACCGTGTTCTCGGGGTTCGTCACCGCTTGCCGCTTGGCGACCTGGCCGACGAGGCGCTCGCCGGTCTTCGTGAACGCCACGACCGAGGGCGTCAGGCGTCCACCTTCGGGATTCGTGATCACGACCGGCTCTCCGCCTTCCATGACGGCGACGACCGAATTGGTGGTGCCCAGATCGATTCCGATGATTTTGTTCATCTAGTGACCTCGCGCGTGGCCCCCGAGGGGACGAAAAGAAGGGTCTGATATTCGTTCAAGTATAAAAGTTGAGTGAGATGTTGTAAATCTCGTCGCACTCGAGCCGTAAAGCCCATGTTATACTGCCTTTGCCAGTCAGTCCTGCCTTTCAGCATTGAAGGGACCGCATGTCTCGTCCCGCGGTCGGATCGGTTCTTCGATTCGTTCTCGGCTCCGTTGTCGCCGTCGCGATCGGTGGTGTCGCACGTGCGCAGGAGCCGCTGCCGCCGGCCTATCTTGCGGTCGTCGAGGGCACCGCCACGCTCGAGCGCGACGGTGAAGCGCAGCCTGCGGTCGTCAACATGCCGTTCGTGCCGGGTGATCGTCTGCGGACGGCCGCCGGACGCGTCGAGATCGATTTCCCCGACGGGACGACGATCGAGGTCGCCGCGTACTCTGAAGTCGAGGCGGTCTCGCCCACGAGGGTCCGCGTGGTCGCGGGCACGATCGATCACCTTCAACGATCCCCCGCGGCCGCTGTGGAAACCGCCTCCGCGGCGTATCTGCCGCAGGATCTTCGGCAGTACGGCAGCGCGCTCGATCGGAACGGCTCGTGGCAGAACACTGCGCCGTACGGTTACGTGTGGTATCCGACAGTCGCGCCGGATTGGCGCCCCTACTACTACGGCTCATGGGCGCCAGTGCCCCCGTACGGCTGGACGTGGATTGGTGTGGATACCTGGTCTTGGCCGACGCATCACTATGGCCGCTGGGGGTACGGGCGCAACGCGTGGTTCTGGATCCCCGGGCGCACCTGGGGCAGCGCGTGGGTATCCTGGGCGTCCGCCACCGACTACGTGAGCTGGTGTCCACTTGGCTACGATGGTCGTCCGGTCTTCGGGTACTCTGTCTTCGGTTCGGACTCCGGCGCACGATTCAGGACGGGAATGGATCCCGCCTGGCGCGGATGGACCGTGATGTCCCGCGGGCAATTCGGCGCGCGCGGCGCCTATGCTCCACGCTACGAGGTGGACCCGCGCAGGATCGCGTCGAACACGCCGTTCATCGTACAGGCACACGCCCCTGTTGCGTTGCCGCACGCCGGATCGGGTGGCATCGTGACTTCCCCCGGCCGATCGGCGGGTCTTGCGGTACCGCGTGTCGGCGTCCGTGAACCGGTCGTCCCCGGTCGTGCCCGCGATCCCCGGTCCGCGCCAACCGCGACGCCGACGACGACCGACGACCGGCGACCGGGCGACTACAGACGCGGCGGTGCCGTGGCGATGCCGCGCGTGGAGACGCCGCGCGCTGAGATGCGACGCGCCCCCGAAGCGCCGCCCGCGAGCGCGCCCGGGCCGACGCTCGCAGGCGCGCAGGCCGCACCGGTGGCGACGCCGCAGCCGTCAACCGGTGATCGCCCACCGCCGGCCGCTTCCCGGCCTCCGGCGGCCGACTCTCGACGTGACGATGGGTCTCGACGAGCGCCGTCCTATGGCGCGCCGTCGCGCTCGGCGCAACCCGAGCGCGCAGCTCCCGCGGAACGCGCCGCTCCTCCTGCTGAACGTCCGGCACCCACCGAGCGATCCGCGCCACGATCGGCGGCGCCTCCCGAAAGAGCCGCGCCGCCACCGCGCAGCGCGCCGGCGGGAGCCCCTCACGAAGGCAACGCCCGCGAGCGATCCGGAGGCGGGGCGGCGCCCGCCGGAGCTCGCCGGCCACGTTAGAATGGCGGATGGCGCATGGCTAAGGGCTAAGGGCTAATAACCATCAGCCATCAGCCATCAGCCATCAACCATCAGCCATCAGCCATTAAAAGATGCCTCACGTCGTCATCCGGGTAGCCCGCAACGCCGGCATCGTTGCGCTGTTCATCGTCGCGGCGGCGCTCGGCATTCTGAGCGGCGTCCTCTTCGCCTACGCCGGCGATCTGCCGCAGGTTTCCGCGCTCGACAACTACTCGCCGAGCACGATCACGCGCATCTACTCCAGCGGAGGGCAGGTGATCGGCGAGTTCGCCACGCAGCGGCGCGTGGTGGTCGGCTACGACGACATCAACCGGGTGCTCCGCGAGGCGATCATCGCCACCGAGGATGCGGAGTTCGACCGCCACTTCGGCGTGAACATCTGGCGCATTTTCGTCGCGGCGGTGACCGACGTCGTCGAACGACGGCGCGCGCAAGGCGCCAGCACGCTGACGCAGCAGCTCGCCCGCAACCTGAAGGACCAGTTCGGCCTCACCGCCGAAAAGTCGTTCGAGCGGAAAATCCGGGAGGCGATCCTCGCAATCCAGATCGAGAAGCGGTACACGAAGAAAGAGATCTTCACGATCTACTGCAATCAGATGTACCTCGGGCACGGCGCGTACGGCGTCGAAGCGGCGTCACGGCTGTACTTCCAGAAGTCGAACAAGCAATTGTCGCTCGAGGAAGCGGCGCTCATTGCCGGCATCTTCCAGACGCCCGAGCGGCAGAGCCCCTTCGTCGACATGAAGCGCGCGACCCAGCGGCGCAACCTCGTGCTGCAACGGATGGCCGACGAGCGCTACATCACCCAGGTGCAGGCTGACACGGCGAAGCAGAAGCCGATCGTCACGCGCGGTCAGCCGAATCAGCCGCCCGGCATCGCGCCGTTCTTCGTCGAGGAGGTGCGCAAGCACCTCGAGCGCCAGTACGGCGCGAAGATGCTCTACGAGAATGGCCTCGCGGTGCGGACGACGCTGGATGTGGCGATGCAGGAGGCAGCCAACCGCGCGCTGGAGCACGGCTTGCGCACCATCGACAAGCGCCATGGCTATCGAAAGCCGAGGCGCAACGTGATGGCCGAGGGGCACACACTCGAGGGCTTCAAAGACGACCGGTGGAACCGGCCCTTCGCCGCCGGCGACGTCGTGCCCGCCGTCGTCATCACCGCGCCGAAGGCCGGCGCCGCGCGCCTCCGGATCGGGCGCTTCCACGCGGACATCGCGAAAGACGGCTTCGCCTGGACGCACCGCGCGTCGGCCGCCGACCTCTTCAAGCCGGGCGATCTCGTCGAAGTCGCCGTCACCAGGCTGGACGAGGCCAGCGGCGCGGCGACAGCGACGCTGGAGCAGACGCCGGCGATCGAAGGCGCGATCCTCGCGATCGAGAATCGGACAGGCCAGATCAAGGCGATGGTCGGGGGCTGGAGCTTCAGCCGGAGCAAGTTCAACCGCGCGGTGCAGGCGTACCGGCAGTTGGGGTCGACCTTCAAGCCGATCGTCTACACCGCCGCGATCGATCGCGGCTTCACGCCTACGTCGATCCTCGTCGACGCGCCGGTCAGTTACGCGGCCGGGAACGGGCAGATCTACAGCCCGCATAACTACGATCACAAATTCCAGGGCGCCATCACCCTGCGGTGGGCGCTCGAGGAGTCCCGCAACATCCCGGCGATCAAGATGATGGACACGCTGGGGCCGAAGAACGTCCTCGACTACGCCAGACGGTTCGGGTTCGAAGAGGACTTCCCACCGTATCTGCCGATTGCGCTCGGCGCCGGGGACGCCACGCTGCTCGAGGTGACGAGCGCGTACACGACGTTCCCGAATCAGGGCGTGCGGATGAAGCCATTCGGAGTGCTCACGGTGAAAGACCGCGAGGGCAACCTGCTCGAAGAGAACCGCGCGGACCCGAGCGACGTCATCCGGGCGGACACGGCGTTCGTGATGACGAACCTGCTCCGCGGCGTGCTGATCCGCGGGACGGCGCTCAGGGCAGCCAGCCTCGCGGCAGAATGGCCGCTCGCCGGCAAGACCGGCACGGTGGACGAGAACACCGACGCGTGGTTCATCGGCTTCGATCCGGACATCACGGTCGGCGTGTGGGTGGGCAACGACGAGAAAAAATCACTCGGCGGCGATGAGCAGGGCGCCAAAGCGGCGCTGCCGATCTGGATGGAGCTCATGAAGGCCTACATCGACGGCAGGCCCGACAAAGACGTTCCGCCGGAATTCGAGGCTCCCGGCAACATCGTCTTCCTGGCTGTGGACAAATCGAACGGGTCGGTGCTCCCCGCCGAGACGCCGGGAGCGATCCACGAGGCGTTCATCTCGGGAACGCAGCCCGGCGCGAATTCATTCAGTAGACAGCCGTAGGTTCGAATTAAGAATTAAGAATTTGGAATTTGGAATGCGTGTTGCGAATTCCAAATTCCAAATTTCTAATTCCTAATTCTTTTGCGGCGCGTGAACCTCACAAACACCGACGACGCCTCTGGCACGCGCATCGCGAACGTCATCGCGACGAAGACCGCGCCATAAGGCCCGAGCACGAGGATGGCCGTCACTGCGGGGTGGAGCGCCGGCGTCGCGAGCTTCGATCCCCACGCGACCGCCGCCGCGATGCTCGCGGCGCCCCACAGCTTGGCGAGATATGCCGCGGGCAGACCTGTCCGGCCGATGCGTGCATTCAACGTCGCGCGCAGCAGCAGCATCTCGACCCAGCCGGCCATCCCGGCCGATGAGGTCAGGCCGGCGGCGCCCCACGCCGGTGGGACCCCGAGCAGCCGCGGCAACGGAATTGCGAACAGGTAGCCGAGCACCGTCGTCAGCACGACGCGGACGATCGCGTATCGCATGGGCGTGCCTGTGTCGCGCAGCGCGTAATACGTCGACGAGTAGAGCCGTCCGAGCGTTGACGCGAGCAGTCCGACCGCCGACCCCGCGAGAATGCCCCACACATAGACGGCGTCTTCGTGCCGGAAGCGGCCCGTCTGCAGCAGGGCGGCCGCGACAATGTCACCCAGCGCGAGAAACGCCACTGCCGAAGGGATGACGAAGTACGCGATCCGCCGCAGGCCGCTGTCGAGCCGCAGGCGCAGCACGTCGGCGCCGTCCGTGTCGGCACTTACTCCGGACATCGCCGGCAACTCGGCGGCGGCAACCGACATCCCAAACAGGCTGACCGGAAGCGTGTAAAGCACCTGTGCATTGGTCAGTCCCGCCACCGCCCCGGTCGGCAGCAGACTGGCCAGGAGCGTATCGATGTAAGCGCTTACCTGGACGACACCGCGGCTGAAGAACGCCGGCACGAAATTCCTGACGACGGCTTGCACACCCGCGTGCCCGACCTTCGACACGCTCAGGGCATCCCGTGGAGGGGTGAATGCTCCGCGCCACGGAGCAAGCCCGAGATGCGGCGCGACACGCAGCACGACGGGGATCTGAATCCCGAATTGCAGCGCGCTGCCGACCACCGAGCTCCACGCCAGGATGGCGACCAGGCGCGGAAGCGCCGTGCCGGCGCCGAACCAGAGGAGCGCGACGATCATCGACGCGCTCCAGATCACGGGTGCCGCGTAGGAAAGCAGGAATCGATGATGGCTGTTCAGGATGCCAAGGCACCACGCGGACATCACCAGAAGGCCGGCGCCGGGAAACAGGATTCGGACGACGGTGACGGTCAGCTCCCGTTTGGCGCCGGTAAATCCCGGAGCGATTGCACCGATGAGCCATGGCGTCGCGACGACGCCTGTGAGGACGATGCCGCTGACCACCAGAGCCAGAAGCGCGCCGACCCCGCTTGCGACGCGATCGGCTTCGCGCCGTTCCCCACGCGCGAGCAGCGCCGCGTAGATCGGGATGAAGGATGCAGAGAGCGCCCCTTCGCCGAACAGGTTCTGCAGGAAGTTGGGGATCCGGAAACCGGCCGCCCACGCATCGGCGGCGTCGGTGGTCAACCCGAAGTAGTGAGCGATGACTCGCTGGCGGACGAGGCCCGCAAGCCGGCTGCACAGGATACCGGCGGCCACCAACAGCGCGGAACGACTGGTGGAGCGCGAAGGCTTCAGCCGAGCGTCCGCGTCGCCGGTTGTCTCAGTCAACTTCTTCGTCTGGCGCCGCCTGGCCGAGCGTGCCGCTCGATTTCTTCATCAAGTAGCTCTTGATGAAGACGTCGATGTCGCCGTCGAGCACGCGGTTGACGTCGCCGACCTGCTCTTTCGTCCGGTGATCCTTGGCGAGCTGATACGGGTGCAGCACGTAGCTGCGAATCTGGCTGCCGAAGCCGATCTCCTTCTTGACACCGCTGATCTGGTCGAGCTTGGTCTGGTTGTCTCTCATCTTGATGTCGTAGAGCCGCGCCTTCAGCACCTTCATCGCGGAATCGCGGTTGCGGTGCTGCGAACGCTCGTTCTGGCACGACACCACGAGGCCCGTCGGCAGATGCGTGATGCGGACGGCGGAGTCGGTGACGTTGACGTGCTGGCCGCCGGCACCGCTCGATCGGTAAGTGTCGATGCGGAGGTCTTTGTCTTCTACTTGAATGTCGACGTCCTCCGGCAACTCCGGCCAGGCATGAAGCGACGCGAACGACGTGTGACGGCGCGCCGCCTGATCGAACGGGGAGATGCGGACGAGCCGATGGACGCCCGCCTCCGCCGCGAGCAGGCCGTACGCGTACTCGCCGGCGATCGTGAGCGTCACGCTCTTGAGGCCCGCCTCTTCGCCCGGCTGGTAGTCGATCATCTCGCGCTTGAATCCGCGTCGCTCCGTCCACCGCATGTACATGCGCAGCAGCATCTCGGCCCAGTCCTGGGACTCGGTGCCGCCCGCGCCGGGATGGATCGTGATGATCGCGTTCTTCCGATCGTGCTCGCCGCCGAGCATCTTCTTGATCTCGCCCGCCTGAACCTCCTGATCGAGGGCCTCGAGGGCGCCCGCGAGCTCGGCGTCGACAGGCTCGCCCGCGTCGGCCCACTCGATGAGGACGGCGAGGTCGTCGCTCTTCTTCTTGAGCGACAGGATGAGGTCGCGATCCTGCTCGAGGCGGCGGCGGCGCTGCTGGACTTTCTGCGCTTCAGCCTGATCCTTCCAGAACTCGGGTGCGGCGGCGCGGGCTTCGAGGCGGGTCAGCTCTTCGTCTGGTCGAGCGGCTTCAAAGATAGCTCCGCAGATCCGCGGCGCGTTTGCTGAGATCCTCGTAGCGGCGCCTCAACTCGTCGAAGTTCGGCATGCGATTCTCCGTGAACAACATTCAAGTCTCAAGTCTCAAACGCTCAGCGTCATTGAGAGTTGAGCCCTGAAAGTTGAGACTTCAATCTATTGTACACGCCGTCTCGCAACGACCAGCAGCGCGGCCGTCGCGACAACCGAGGCGTACGCCAGGATGTCGCCGTGGCGCGCGTAGAACGTCGACGTCCGCAGAAATCGTGCCTCGCCGACGAGGACCGCCGGCTGGAAGATCGCGGTTCTCGCGAGGACGCGCCCGTACGGATCGACGATGCCGCTGACGCCGGTGTTCGCCGACCGGATCATGTACCGCCCCTCCTCGATCGCGCGCATCGACGCCTGCTCGAAGTGCTGGTACGGCGCGGACGTCGCGCCGAACCAGGCGTCGTTGGTCATCGTCGTCAGCATCTCGCTGCCGCCGGCCACGAACCGGCGCACGAGGTCCGGATACACGACCTCGTAGCAGATCGCCGTGCTGATCGTGTGATCGCCGAGGGGCAGGAGCGCCGGCGTCTCGCCGGCCGAAAAGTCCGAGACCGCTTCGACGAGGGGCGCGGCGAAGAAGAAGACCCGCTTGAGCGGCACGTACTCGCCGAACGGCACGAGATGCATCTTGCGGTACACGCCACCGGTCGTTCCGTCGGGACGCACGAGAAACGCCGAGTTGAAGTACCTCGCCGCAAGACCACCCGGTCCGCGCTCGATTTGATCGCTGCCGAGCAGGATCGGCACGCGTGCCTGCCGCGCAAGCGTGCGGACCTGGGCGGCCGCGGCCCGGTCTTCCTCGAACAGAAACGGCGTGGACGATTCCGGCCACAGGATGAATTCGGCGCCTTCGCGGATGGCCTGCCGCGTCAAGCGCAGGTAGTCCTGGAAGATGGCCCCGGCGCGCGTGACGTCCACCTTCTCGGCCTGATCCACGTTGCCCTGAATCAGCCCGACGCGAATCGCTTCGCCGCTCCGCCTCCACTCGGCGCCGGCCGCCCGCCGCGAGCCCCATACGGCCACGGCCACGAGGATCGCGAAGACGACGATGAGAGGGCCGAATCGCTCGGCCCCGCTCAAGCGGGGAACGGCACCGCTCAAGCGGCGCCCTACGTACGCGGGACCGGTCCCCACCGCGACGACCGCCAACGCCGCGCTCATGGCGGCCACGAGCATCGACACGCCATACACGCCGAACAGACTGGCGAGCTGCGCGATCGGGAGGACCCTCGTCTGGCTGTAGCCGAGCAGCACCCACGGAAATCCAGTGAACAGATGCGTGCGCCCCAGCTCCGTCGCGACCCACGCGAACGGCGCTGCCATCAGCGCGGGCCGTCCATGCACGATGACGCCGCGCCGCGTGACGAGGGCGAAGACCGCGGGAAAGAGCGCCAGGTAGGCGATGAGCGCGCCGTTGACGAGCACGGCGACCGACGTCTGCAGGTCGCCGTAAAGGACCATGACCCGCGTAATCCAATAGAGAGTACCTGAGAAATAAACGACGCCCGTCACGAGACCGAGCGCGAAGGCTCTCCGCAGCGGGGCGCCGGCAATCGCGACGAGCAGCGGCGCGAGAGCGATCCAGGCACAAGCCGCGTGACCGTATTGCGGAAAACTGAGGGCGAGAAGGAGGCCCGAGGCGGTCGCTAGCGCGTAACCCAGGGCTTGAACTGCTCTTCTTTTTGCAGCCTGGCGGCGACCGACTCGGCTTCGCGGCGCGTGGTGAACTTGCCCACGCGGACCCGGTACACCGTCGGCGTCCCGGTCGCCGGCGAGAGCACGTAGGCGGCGTATCCCTTCGAGCTCAGCCGCTTCGCAATCGCGTCGGCTTCGGTCCGGACGTTGAGCGCGGCGATCTGAACCGCAAATCCCTGGCCCGAAGGCTCCGCCGCCGCGGCATCCGTCAAAGGCGCGGGCGCAGGCTCCTTGGCAACGGGCGCTGGCGGCGGCACCGGAGGCGCAGGTTTCAGCTGCTCCGCCGGCGCGTTCGTCTTTTCCAGGCGATTGAGATAGCTCAGATCATCGACGGCCGGGGGCGGCGCAGCCGCTGTGGGATCGGATCCGGCTGGCGTGGGAGGCGGCGCCGCAGCGGGCTGCTGCGGCAACGTCTCCGCCCCGATGCTGGCCGGCGCCGCGTCCGCGACGGCGCCGCGCTCGGCGCGCACGCCCCGTCCCACCAGGACGCCCCACAGAAAGATCACGACCGACACGACGGTCGCGGCCATGAAGAGAAACACCAACTGCTTCCCGTTCAGCTGGATTTCGTGAAAGCCCTCGTCCTGGATCTGGTGAGCCAAAATCCCGGTGATTTTAACATGGCTTCATTCTCGCGAATCGAGCCGCTTCAAGAGCGCTTTCGCGTCGGCCGACGCCGGATCGAGGGCGAGCGCGCGCTCCGCTTCCGCGCGCGCCGCGTCCGGGTCCTTCGCCTCCCGGTACGCCTCGCCGAGCGCCACGTGCACCTCCGCGGTCTCGGCGCTCCACAGCGCGATCTTGAACGCCGCGATCGCCTCCCCGACGCGGCCGTTGCGCAGATGGATGCGGCCCAGCAGGAGGTGCGCGTCGGCGAAGTACGGCGAGAGATACAGCGCATGATTCAGCTCGACCGCCGCATCGCGATCGTTCTCCTGCTGAAACAGCCGCCGCCCGCGGTCGAGATGGAACCGGGCGAGCTCTTCCTGATCGCGCTGCTCGCTTGTGGCCAGCCGGGCCTCGATCGGCCGCACATGCGGCAGCTCGACCGGGTTCTTGACGCGCTCGAGCCCCTTCGGCACCGCCTCGCCACCCGGCCGCCTGTTCGACTCATACGCCGACGACAGGCGCCTCGCCAGCTCGCGCTCGCGTGTGGCTTCAGAGGCGTTGCCGGCGGCGGCGAGCGCCGCGCCGAGGACGAAGTGCGCGTCGGCATCGGCCGGATTGCGCCGCACCGCCTCGCGCAGCCAGTAGATCGCCGCCTGCGGATCGCGGTCCAGCCAGTAGGCGTATCCGAGATTGAACACGTAGTCCGCTTCGGCGGGGTCGGCGTTCGCGGCTTTGGCGAAGTAGTCGGTCGCCTGGCCGTTCGACGGCGTGGGGCCGCGACGAAGCTGCACGACGCCGAGGTTGTTCAGGACGGTCGGCGTCGACTCCGCGTCGGGCAGCGCCTTGAACGTCTCGAAGGCTTCGTCGAGCTTCTTCAGGTTGAGCTGCGAGAGCCCGGCGAGGAATCGGGCGCGCGGCGCCCACGGGGACTCGTCGCGCACGGGGGCCACCACCGCGAGCGCGAGCGCGTGGTCGCCCTGCTCCACGTAGATGTCCCACAACGCGAGGCGCGCGCGATCGAACGACGGCTGCCGGGCGAGCGCGGAATTCAGGTAGTTGATCGCGGTCGCCGGCGTTTCGGCCAGCAGTCCCTTGACGAAATCCTCGAAGACCGCGATCGGCGGATGCTGCCGCTCGATCTCCTCCGACGACCTGGAGGACGGCGGCGCCATGCGCCGAGCGATCCGCTCGAAGGTCTTGAACAGCTCAGCCAGCGGGCCCCGATCGGTCACGTCGGCCTGTACGCGTCCCGTGTCAAGCGCGATGCTCCGCGCGCGCACCACGAGCGCGTCGCTCTCGAGTTGGATCGATCCGACGACGACCTCGGCCGCCCCCACGAGCTGACCAATTCGAATCACCGTGGCGTCGGTGAGGGCGGCCACCAGGGGGACCTGCAGTCGCTCGAACGCCTGCTGCCGCTCCTGACGCGTGATCGCGTTCGCGCCGAGCGCGTTGAGATCGTCGGTCAGCAGGACCGCCGAGGCCTCGGCGAGCCAGAAGATACGGCCTTCGCGTTTGAGGTTCTCGAAGGGCATCACGAGGATGCGCGAAGGCGGGACGATCCGAGTCGTCGGGGCGGCGCCCGCCTGCCCCGAGCGAAGGTGAAGGGCCTGCCCTGAGCGCTCGCCCTTCAACCGTTCGACAGGCTCACGGTCGCCCCGCGCGAGGTCGAGGGGCGATACCGTCAGGGCGAGGGGCGAAGGATCGGCCTCGGCGCGAGGTGAGCACAGCGCGACTGCCACGACCAGCGCGGTGACACAGCGCTTCACGGCGCCTCCGCGCGCTCAACCGGCTGACCGTTGCCGAGCGCCACCTTCAACACACACTTCGGCTCGCCGGTGCCACGGCACGCGACGACGTCGGTTCGGGCGCCGATGTCGAACAGCCCAAGCAGCCGGGTGAACGCGGCCGCATAAAACCCGCAGAGGGGAAGCGGCACCGGCTCGCGCACCTGGCAGAACACCGATGCCCGCAGATCGATGCTCGCCGTCCCGCGGCGCACGTGCAAAATCGCGCGGCTGCCCTTGTAGCTGTTCCGCACCAGCCGCGACGCGAGACGCAGCAGCATCCACCTGCGCAGCCAGACCGGCGCGGCCTTGATTATCGCGCGATGCGTCGAATGCATCGACTGCACCGTCCACTCCGCGGCGTACTCACCCGCGCGCGTCGTGATTATCCGGTACGCGTCGCCTTCCTGCCGGAGAAAGCTCAGCACCGCGTAGAGCGGCGCAAGGCCGATCGTCCCCTCGCGCAGCCCCTCGGCATTGAGCCAGTTTTCATAGAAGCCTAGCCGCGTGGGCAGAATGTCCGCGATACCCTGATGGAGACTGGCGACAAGCACGCGGCCGATGCCGACTTCTCGCATGTCAGAGTAAGATCATGACTGAGCAATGAGACAGAGCACGCGAAGCGCAGCGATCCTCGCCGGCGGTCTGGCGAGCCGCTTTGGCGGGACCGACAAAGGCGCCCTGCTGGTGGACGGCCGTACGATCTTCGATCGCCAGGTCGCCGAGCTCTCGTCGCTGACCGGCGATGTCCTCGTCGTCCGGGCGACTGATGTCGTGCGAGATGGCGGCACACAAAGCCCCGGTCCACGTGTGGTCACCGACCTCGTGCCGGGGTGCGGCCCGCTCGGCGGCCTTCACGCAGCCCTCCTGGAAGCGCGCGGCGACACCGTCTTCGTGATCGCTTGCGACATGCCGTACGTGACCGCCCCGTTCATCGCGTACCTGTTCTCCCTTGCGGGCGAGGTCGACATCGTCGTGCCGGAGACGGAGCGCGGCTATCATCCGCTGTGCGCTGTGTACACGCGCGGTTGCCTGGAGCCGGTGGCCGCGCGGCTCGCCGGCCGCCGGCTGGCGATGCGCGATCTCGTCGCCGCCATGCGGACGCGCGTGGTGACGGCCGAAGAGATCGACCGGTTCGGCGATCGGTACCGGCTGCTCGCCAACGTGAACACGCCGGCCGAGCACGCAGGTCTCGAGGCGCTTCAAGGTCACGAACTGTAATCGTATCACGAGCTTAGCGTGCGCTCCCGGGCGCTCGCCGTGCGATCGGTACATGATTCTGAGTGTTCAACGACGGGTTCACGACGCGATTGCCGAGGCGATCCGGCAGCGGTTCGGCATGCCCGACGTGCCGCCTTTCGCCGTGGAAGTGCCGCCGACCCGCGCGATGGGCGATCTCGCCGTGCCGGTCGCCTTTCAGTTGGCGCGGACGCTCCGCAAGGCACCGCGCGCGATCGCGCAGGAGCTGGCGCAGGCGGTCGGCCGCACTCCCGGCGTGGCTCGGGTCGAAGCGGCGCCCAACGGCTATCTGAATCTGTACCTCGACCGGCTGGCGTTTCTCGTTCCGCGCATCCGGCAGCAGGTCCAGCCCGACCGCGCGCCCACCGAGAAAACAATCGTCGAGCATACGGCGATCAACCCGAACAAGGCGGCGCACGTCGGTCACCTGCGCAACGCCACCCTGGGCGACACGCTGGTGCGGGCGCTGCGGTTTCGGGGCACGCCGGTTGAGACGCAGAACTACATCGACGACATGGGCGTGCAGGTCGCCGACATCATCGTCGGGTTCCGGGAGCTGGAGCGTCGCACGATGGACGAGGTGCGGCAGATCGCCGACTCGACGCGCTTCGACTACTACTGCTGGGACCTGTACTCGAAGGTGAGCGGGTGGAACGAAGGCGACAAGTCGCGGCTCGCGGTGCGCGCCGCCGTCCTGCACGATCTGGAGCATGGCGGCAACGACACGGCCGCGATGGGCGCGTTCATCGTCGACCGGATCGTGCGGACGCATCTGAAGACGATGGCCCGCTTGAATATCGGCTACGACCTGCTGACATACGAGGGCGATATCCTGCGGCTGCACTTCTGGACGCACGCGTTCGAGACCCTCAAGGCCCAGGGCGCGGTCTTCCTGCAGACCGAGGGCAAGCTGGCCGGATGCTGGGTGATGCGCATCGAAGACGGCAGCGCGAAGGCCTCAGCCGAGCGTCGCGACGACGTTGAGCCCGCCACCGACGATGACGAGTCGCGCGAGAAAGTGATCGTCCGCTCGAACGGCGTCGTGACATACGTCGGCAAGGATCTCGCGAACCAGTTCTGGAAGTTCGGGCTGCTCGGGCTCGACTTTCGCTATCGCCTGTTCGCGACGCAGGCTGACGGCCGGCCGCTCTGGTCCACGACGTCGGACGACGGGGATCCGGGCGCGCCGCCGTTCGGCCACGCCGCGCGCATCTTCAACGTCATCGATTCGCGACAGATGTATCTGCAGGCGCTGCTCAGCCAGGCGTTGCGGACGCTCGGTCACCCGACGGAAGCCGAGAACTCCATCCACTTCTCGTACGAGATGGTCGGGCTTTCGCACGCAACCGCGCGCGAGCTCGGTTACGAAACGGCCGCGGAGAGCGAGGAGGCGAAGAAGCCGTTCGTGGAGGTCGCGGGGCGCAAGGGGCTGGGCGTCAAAATCGACGATCTCCTCGACCTGCTCACAGCCAAAGCGAGCGCCGAAGTCGCCAGGCGCAATCCTGAATTCACGCCGGGAGACTGCGAGCGCGTCGGCGCACAGATTGCCGTCGCGGCGATCCGCTACTTCATGCTGAAGTATTCGCGCGGCAAGCTGATCGTATTCGACATCGAGGAGGCGCTCAGCTTCGAGGGGGAAACCGGGCCCTATCTGCAGTACGCCGTCGTCCGCGCCAACAACATCCTCAACAAGCTCCAGGAGCGTGAAGGGCTGTCGGAGGCCGACGTGCTGGCGGTGCTCGACCAGACTCCGGCCGACGAAATGCTCGGCCAGGGCGACTCGCTCGAGCCGGGGGAAGATACATTGTGGGCGCTCGTTTTCGAGGCGTCACGCCTCGACGAGGTCGTCGAACAGGTGGTACGGTCGCTCGAATTCTCCGCGCTGGCCAAATACACCTTCGGGCTGGCGCAGACGTTCAACGCGTTCTACCATCGGTACCCGATCCTCAACGAAGAGCGGGTCGATCGGAAGCGTTGGCGGGCGGCTGGCGTCGCATACGTGCGCGCGCAGCTGACGCGCGCCCTGGACCTCATGGGCATCGAAGTGCCGGGTCGAATGTAATTATGGCTGTCATCGGTATTGCCACCTGCCGCAAGCTCGAGGATTACCGGCAATCGATTCTCCACGTCGGAGGCGAGCCGCGGATTCTCGATTCCTCGATGGCCGTCGAGCAGGCGCTGACCGGGATCGACGGGCTGATGCTGACCGGCGGCGACGACGTCGCGCCGTCGCGCTACGGCGAGCCGCCGCACCCGACGGTCGTCGAAGCCGAGACGGGCCGCGACGCGTTCGAGATCGCGTTGATCGAGGCGGCGCGCGCGCGGCAACTGCCGATTCTCGCGATCTGCCGCGGCGTGCAGGTGTTGAACGTCGCCTGCGGCGGCACGCTCGTGCAGGACATCCCGTCGCAGCTCGCGGGCGCGCTGACGCACAGCCTGCCGGTGCCCCCCAACGAGGCCTACTCGCTGGCGCACGAAGTGTGGATCGAGAAGGACTCGCTGCTGTCGACGCTGATGCGCGAGCGGCTGGCGGACGCCGACACCTGCGAGGTGAACAGCCGCCACCACCAGTCGGTGAAGGACCTGGCGCGCGGCTTCAAGGTCTCCGCCACGGCTCCCGACGGCGTGATCGAAGCGATCGAAGATCCCGCTTCGCGCTTCTGCCTCGGCGTCCAGTGGCACCCGGAGAACTTCTTCCGCACCGGAGAATTCCGCCCGCTCTTCGAAGGGTTCGTCGAGGCGTCGACGCGACAGGCCTGAAGGCCTGCACCACACCTCCCACGTCAGGAGCGCGAGTCTTTCCGCCGGGCGGATCGGCTCGCCTGAAAGGCTCGCCCTCCAGTCTTTGACCAAGTCCGCCTGAATGCGGACACGACGGAGATTTAGATCCTCATCTTCGCGTGAACACGACGACCGTCTCGACGTGCGGCGTGTTCGGAAACAGATCGAACGCATCCGCGCGATCGATCGTGTAGCCGGCGTCGACCATGCGGCGGACGTCGCGGGCAAGAGTGGCGACGTCGCACGAGACGTAGATCACACGAGGCGCGTCCAACCGCAGCGCGCCGTTCAGCGCCTCGCGCGACAGGCCGGTGCGCGGCGGATCGACGATGATGGTCCCGG
Source organism: Acidobacteriota bacterium (assembly GCA_003222535.1). Lineage (GTDB taxonomy): Bacteria > Acidobacteriota > Vicinamibacteria > Vicinamibacterales > CAVVIG01 > QHWJ01. The sequence continues at coordinate 29,264 of QHWJ01000228.1, forward strand.
CGCGGAGGTCCGCACTCTCGAGAAAGTGTTCGACCGACTGGTGGACCGCCACGATCGAGCCGCCCGCCGCTTCCGCATTCGCGGCGAGATCGGCCGCCGCGTAGCGATCGCCTTCGACCGCCGTCACGCGCACGCCGCGAGAGGCCGCAAGGCTCACCGCAAAAACTCCAACGCCCGCGTACAGGTCGACGACCTCGCCCTCCGCCCGCGCCTGATCGATGACGTGGGTCACCAGATGGCCCAGCAGGTGACGGTTGCCCTGGAAGAACGCCAGCACGTGGCGCCGCAAGGCCACCGGGGCGCCATCGCCGAGGGTGAGGCGGTCGGTCACATACGCGTTGCCGCACACGCCGAACGCGGACGCGACGCCCGTGAGCCCGTCGATCGCGGCGAGACGCTCGATCGCGGCCGCATCGATCGTCGCGGCGGCATCCAGATGGACAACGCGGTCGGACGCATCCACGTTCTCCGACAGGTCGATCTCGCGGATCGCCTCCAGGCCTGCCGATCGGATCGCCGCGCCCAACCGGTCGAGCGCGTCGCAGGTCGGGAGCAGGAGTTGACGCGTTACCCGCGCGTCGCACACGTCGTGGGTGCTTTCACGAAAGAAACCGAGGCGAGCGCCGCGCACGTGCAGCCGCGCGCGCATCCGATACCCATCTTCCGGGGAAGGGGCGACGCGGACGGGCGCCGGGAGCTCCAGCCGGCCGATGCGCCTGAACGCGTCGGCGATGATCTGGCCCTTGATCTGGAGTTGCCGGGAATATGCGATGTGGCTGTAGACGCCGCCGCCGCACAGAGGGTCGCCGAACGGCTGACGGCGATCCGGCGACGGCGCGTTCACGTCCAGCGTGTCGGCGAACACGACACCCCTGGATACGTGATCGACGCGCGCGATCACGCGTTCGCCGGGGATGGCACCCGCGACCAGGACGACCTGTCCATTCACCCGCGCGAGCATCCGGCCGCCGGCGGCCGGGCTGTCAATCGTCAGGGGGATTGCTTCACCAGGCTTCAGCATCGTTACGCGAACGAGATCGCCGGCAGTCCATAGTGTTCGCGCACGAGCCGGTCGATGACCGAATCGCGCGCGCGCGCGAACGCCTCGGCGGTCATCCCGGCGCGGAATCCAGACAGCTCCTCGTCCGCCTCGCGCGCGAACGACACGCGCGCGGCATCGTCGACCGCCGCGCGCGCCTGCTGCAGCAGCTCGGTGTCCAGCGCCGACAGCCGCTCGATCAGCGCCTGACGCGCTTCTCCTCGAACACCGCCGGCCCTCCCGCGGGCCGCGTCGAGCTCCGCCGACACGCGATCGACCAGCGCGTCGAACGGCACACCGAGCGCACCGCTCGCGCGCGCCGACGTCAGGCGCAAGAGGACACGCTCGATATGCGCCGGCAGCGACGTTCGCCTGCTGCGGAGCGCGAGGCTTTCAGCTGAGCGATCGTCTTCCGCCGAGCCGTCGCCGCTCGATTGGGAGCCCGCAACGTTGACGATCCCCGTGGCTCTCCTCCATTCGTCGAACACGTCGAGCACGTCCGCCTCGCAGAAATCGATCTTCACCGGCCTGCGGCGCGGCCCCTTCCGGTAATAGCGCTCGAAGTACCGATCGATGCCCTTGCAGGTGACCTTGAGCGGCACTCCCCGCTCGGCCCAGCCGGACACGAGCTCGAAGGAAGGACCGACGACCCGGATCAGATGGCCGTCGTTTTTTCGACAGAGATACGTCTCTATCTCGCGGCAATAGTCTGCAATCCGCAATCTGAATTCAGCAATGACTAGGTCTGGTTCCGTTCCCACACGATTCTCAGCCCGTGGAGCGTCAGGTCGGGATCGACATGCTGAATGAGCGTCGTCTCCGGCGCGATCATCTCCGCGAGCCCCCCCGTCGCGACCGAGACCGCGTTGCCGCCGAGCTCGTCGCTCATCCTGCGGACGAGACCCTCGACCATCCCGACATAGCCGTAGAACAGCCCGGACTCCATGGCGCTGACGGTCGTGCGGCCAACGACCCGCGTCGGCTTGCGCACGTCGATGCGCGGCAGCCGGGCGGCGCGCTGGAACAGTGCGTCGGCCGAAATCTGCACGCCGGGACAGATCGCGCCGCCGAGGTATTCACCCGCCGCGGTGATCGCGTCGAGCGTGGTCGCCGTCCCGAAGTCGACAACGATCAGCGGCCGCCCGGAGTCCTGGCCGAATTTCTCATAGGCGGCCACGGCGTTGACGATGCGATCGGCGCCGACTTCGGACGGGACCTCGTAGAGGATCGGCATCAGGGTGTTGACACCCGGTTCGACGGTGATCGCGGTCACGCCGAAATACCGCTGCACCATGGCGCGGATCGTTCCCGTCAGCGGCGGCACGACTGATCCCAGCATGACGCCGCGGATCCGCACACGCTCGATCCGGCTGTGCGCGAAGAGCCCATCGACCAGCAGACCGAGCTCGTCGGACGTGCGCTCGCGCACGGTCTGCAGCCGCCAGCTCTGGACGAGCGTCGCACCATCGAAGACGCCGAGCACGATGTTGGTGTTGCCGACATCAATGGCGAGGAGCATAAAAGCAAAGGACATCACAACCAGATCACTTCGCCGGAAACGATCCGCTCCATATGATCGCCCACGCGGACGAGCAACGCTCCGAAGTCGTCTATGCCGGCGGTCACGCCGGTTTCCGCACCGGCCGCCGTCGTCCAGTTGACGCGCGCGCCGGACGCCGCCGGCGCGTACTGGCGCCAGGCGTCGAGAATAGCATCGAACCGCCCGGCCAGCAGATCCTCGTACCGGCGCGAAAGCGCGACGAGCGTCTCGACGAGCAGATGGTGTCGGTCGACCGGACGTCCCAACTCGGACTCGAGCGATGTGGCCAGGTCGCCAAGATCCGGCGGCAAGGCCGCCGACGCGACGTTGATGCCGTAGCCGGCGACGACGGAGCCGGTGGTCGAGCCGATGCTCGTCGCTTCGGCGAGGATGCCGCCGAGCTTTCGTCGCGAGACCTGGAGATCGTTCGGCCACTTGAGATCGACGCGCAAACCCGTAGCGGCCTCGACGCCTTCGACGAGCGCGACGCCGGCCGTCAGCGTCAGCAGCATCGTGGCGCGCGGCGGATCGACTCGCGCGGTGCCAGGCGTAAGGACGACCGAGACGTACAGACCCGAGCCGGCCGGTGAAAACCACGAGTGCCCTCGCCGCCCGCGTCCCGCGGTCTGCTCGTCGGCCACGACGACGAGCCCTTCGGCGGGCCGCCCCGCTGAAGCCTTCGCGTTCCATGCGAGGGCGAGCCGCTCGGCTGCAGCGTTCGCGCTCCCTTCGAGGACGGGACGCCCGGCTGACGGCTTCGCGCTCCATGCGAGGGCGACGTCGTTGGTCGATCCAATCGTCGGAAAGAACAGCAACGACGAAGCGAGCCGGCCCAGACGTGGCCGCGCGCGCTCGATCGCCTCGGCGAGCTCTCGCGGCGCCTCGCAGGGCTGCGGCTCGTAGGGCACCGCTTCAGCGGTGCCGTCCTCCGGCTCGTAGGGCACTGCTGCAGCGGTGCCGTCCTCGTCAGGTGGGTTCGATTTCAAAGCTGATGTCTATCGCGGGCGCGGAATGCGTGAGCGCGCCGACCGACACGCAGTCGGCGCCGGTCGCGGCGAGTTCGGGGATGCGCTCGAGCGTGACGCCGCCGGATATCTCGATCCTGGCGCGGCCCTTCGCGCGAGCGACGGCGTCGCGGATGTCGGCGGTCGACATGTTGTCCACGAGAATGGTCTCGGCGCCGGCCGCGAGCGCTTCGTCAACCTGACCGAGCGTCCCGGCTTCGATTTCGACGGGCATTCCCGGCCTGTGCGCGCGTGCGCGTTCGACGGCGGCTGTGACGCCGCCGGCCAGGTTGATGTGATTGTCCTTGATGAGAATGGCGTCGAAAAGGCCCGCGCGATGATTCGAGGCGCCGCCCGCCCGGACGGCGTACTTTTCCAGCACCCGCAGCGTCGGGGTCGTCTTCCGCGTGTCGAGGATCGTGATGGCTCCGCCGCCCGCCTCGACGAACCGGCGCGCGCGCGTGGCGATGCCCGAGAGCCGCTGAAGAAAATTGAGCGCGGTGCGCTCGCCGACAACCAGGGCACGGGCCGTGCCGAACACCTCCGCGATCTCGCCGTTCTGCCCGCCCGCGCGGCACCAATCGCCGTCGCGTTTACGCGCCTTCGTGCGCACGCCGGGCTCGATTTGCCGGAACGCCTCGAAGGCGACCTCGAGGCCGGCCAGCACGCAATCGGCTTTCACGAGGAACACCCCGCGGGCCATTTGCGCCGCGGCGACCGTTGCCTCGGTCGTGATGTCGCCGTCGCGCAGGTCTTCATCGAGCGCGCGGCGCACGATGTCCCGGTAGAGGGACTGATCTAAAGGTTCCAAGTACAACACTTCAGCTCGGACCAGCTTCGTACCCGCGGACGAGAATCTCCGTCGGGTCGCCCACCGACGACTCGAAGGCTTGCACGCGCAGCGCGGATTTCAGATCGGCCTCGACAATCGGCATCAACGCCACGGTCGTCTCGTCGGCTTTCACCGTCACCTTCGCAATCGGCACCTTGAGCGGCTGCTTCGCCTCCGACCGCTGCTTTCGAACCTCGAACAGCACCTCGGTCGACCACTGGTACATACGCTCGTCGAGGGTCGCCGGCGGTCCGCCGCCGACGAGCGCGTCGAGCTCCGCCGGGGTCGGCCACGGCGCGCGGTGGATCGAGCCTTCGCGCCACCACGACCACACTTCTTCGGTGACGAAGGGAAGGAACGGCGCGAAGAGCCTGAGCATCACCGACAGCGCGGCGGCGAGCGCGTGGTTTGCCGAGCCCGCGCCGTCCGCGCCCTGGTCGCCGTAGCGTCTGCCTTTCACCAATTCCAGGTAATCGTCGCAGAAGCGCCAGAAAAACGTTTCCGTCCGCTGCAGGACGCGCGCGTAGTCGTACCCGTCGAACGCCTCGGTGACCTCGGCGACGAGCGCCGACAGATTGCGGATCATCGCGCGATCGACCGGCGCCGTGATCCGGCCTTGCGGCTCGGCCGCCGCGAGCGCGAACCTCGAGGCGTTCAGAATCTTGATCGCGAGCCGGCGGCCGACCCGCATCTGGCCGGGGTCGAAGGCGGTGTCGGTCCCCGGACGCCCGCTGGCCGCCCAGTACCGGACGCCGTCGGACCCGTGCTCCTGGAGGAGTGCGAGCGGCGTCACCACGTTGCCCTTCGACTTCGACATCTTCTTACGGTCGGGATCGAGAACCCAGCCGGAAATCGCGGCGTGCGCCCACGGCACCGAGTCGTGCTCGATGTGCGCGCGCAGGACCGAAGAAAAGAGCCACGTGCGAATGATGTCGTGCGCCTGGGGACGCAAGTCCATCGGGAATGTCCGGCTGAAGAGATCCGCTTCGTCCGGCCAGCCGCAGACGATATACGGCGAGAGCGACGAGGTGGCCCACGTGTCCATGACGTCGGGGTCGCCAGCGAAGCCGCCCGCGACGCCGCGCTGATCGGTACGATAGCCCGGCGGCACGTCGGTCGATGGGTCGACCGGCAACTGGTCCTCGCGCGCCGCGATCGGACGGTCGTAATCCAGGCGGCCCAGATCGCTCATCGGATACCAGACCGGGAACGGCACGCCGAAGAACCGCTGACGGCTGACGCACCAGTCGCCGTTCAGCCCGTTCACCCAGTTTTCGTAACGCGTTTGCATGTACTCCGGGTGCCATTTCAGCTGGCGGCCCCGCGCGATCAGCGCCTCGCGGAGCTCGATGGTCTTGAAGAACCATTGCCGGCTGGTGACGATTTCGAGCGGCCGGTCGCCCTTTTCATAGAACTTCACGGCGTGGGTGATCGCCCGCGGCTCGCCGACCAGATCGCCGCTCTCGCGCAGGTGCTCCACGATCTTCTGCCGTGCCTTCGCCGCCGGCAGGTGCGCGAGATTGTCGTAGACACGCTGCGCGCGATCGGCGTCGGTTGATTCCCAGCCCGGCGCACCCCACGTCACCTCCCGCATCGTGCCGTCGGCTTGAATCACGGCGCGCACCGGCAGGTTCAGCTCGCGCCACCACGTGACGTCGGTGATGTCGCCGAATGTGCAGATCATGGCGATGCCGCTGCCTTTTGCCGGATCGGCAAGCGCATGCGCCTTCACCGGCACGCGCACACCGAAGAGCGGCGTCACCACGTCCGTGCCAAAGAGCGATTGATACCGCTCATCGTCGGGATGCGCAACGAGTGCGACGCAGGCGGGAATCAGCTCCGGCCGCGTTGTATCGATTTCGATGGTCCGGCCCAGGGGGGACGCCACATCAGACGGGAGCCCGAATTTGATCCGGTGGTAGGCGCCAGGCATCTCGCGATCCTCGAGCTCGGCCTGCGCGACCGCGGTCTTGAAATCGATGTCCCAGAGCGTCGGTGCCTCCACTTGATACGCGAGGCCGCGCTTCAGCAGGTGGAGAAACGCGAGCTGCGAGACGCGCTGCGCGCGCCTGCCGATCGTCGCGTAGGTCATCGACCAGTCGACCGACAACCCCAGGGTCTTCCAGAGCTGCTCGAAGGCCTTCTCGTCTTCCGCCGTCAGCCGCGCACAGAGCTCGATGAAGTTCGGGCGCGACACCGACACCGGCGGCTTGGGCGGCTGCGGCGGCGGCTTGAACGACGGATCGTAGGGCAGCGACGGGTCGCACCGCACGCCGTAGTAGTTCTGCACGCGGCGCTCGGTCGGCAGACCGTTGTCGTCCCATCCCATCGGATAAAACACCGCCCTGCCGCGCATGCGATGGAACCGGGCGACCACGTCGGTGTGCGTGTACGAGAAGACGTGGCCGACGTGCAACGATCCGCTGACCGTCGGCGGCGGCGTGTCGATCGAGAAGACCTCCGCGCGCGGTCGCGTGCGGTCGAACCGGTAGACGCCGGACTCTTCCCAGCGCGGCATCCACCTGGCCTCCAGCCCCTCGAGGGCCGGCTTGTCAGGCAGCCGCAGACGAGCGGGATCCAGGCTCGTCAGCGGCGGCGGCGGCTGCGGCATCAGAAGATCGTATACAGAAATTGGTGAGTTGGCGAATTGGTGAGTTGGCGAATTGGTGAGTTGGTGAATTCCAAGTCACCAAGTCACCAAGTCACCAAGTCACCAACTCACCAAGTCACCAACTATTTCAAAGAAGCCTTGATCCGCTCGATCTCTTCGAGCACGAGGCGTTCGGCGACTTTCGTGATGATGTCGGCCACCGTTTCGCGGACGACCTGGTCGGAGAGGCGATCGAGGACGCGGTGGGTGACCTCCTCGATGAGGTCCTCGGCGACAACCGGGGCCGAGGGCGCCGGCGCCGGCCAGGCAGGCGCGATCGGGGGCGACGGCTCGCCCTGTTCGGCGGCGAGGAGGGCGGCGAAGGCATCGGCGAGCGACGGCAATTCCACTGGCTTCGCCGCAGACCACGCGGGCCGAGACGCAACAGGTGCCGCGAGTGCAGGATGCCCGGCACGTGCGACCCATTCGGGAGATGCGACGGATGACGGGGGGGCGGCCGGCTCAAACGGTGCGACCCATTCGAACGTCGCAGCCGTCTCGAACGGTACGGCGGCTGCAGGCGTTGTGGCCTGGACGGCAGGTGACGCCGACGCGTACGAGAGCGGGAGATCCGGCGGCGTCTCGGCAGCCGTCACGGGTGCCGGCGGTTCCCACCACTCGGTCGCCGGAGCCGGCAGGTCCCACGACTCCGTCGCGGGCGTCGCCTCTCCTGGGGCAGGGCCGAACCAGTTGATTTCGAGGTCGGCCGCCGGCGACGACGATGGGGCAGGTTGCGACGGCGCGGGCGGGGGAGCACCTGCTGACAGGTTCGAAAACGCGGCATCGAGGCGATCGAAATAGTCGTCGAGCTCCCCGGGAGGCGACGGCGCAGGCGACGGAGGCGGCGGCAACCCGGCAAACGACTGGTCGACGAGCGTATGATCGCCAGGCGTGGTCAGAGGCGCCGCGATATCGTTGTCGAGCGACGGCGGCACACGGTTCCTGGCCAGCAACTCCTTGACGCGGCCGATCACCAGCTGCGGCTCGAATGGCTTGGCGAGCACCCCGTCGCACCCCGCGGCGGCGGCGCGCTCCTGATCGACGGGCTCGAATGCACCCGTCAGCAGGACAACCGGAATGTGCGCCAGCTTCGGTGACTCGTGCATGTACTGCGCCACTTCGTAGCCGTTGCGGCCGGGCATCCCGATGTCGGCCAGCACGATGTCCGGCGGCGAGGCCTCGAGCCGCTCGATCGCCTGGTCACCGTCGCTGACGGCGATCACCTGCACGTCCTCGTCGGCAAACGTCAGCTCGATGACCCTCTGGATGGTGACGCTGTCGTCCGCAAGAAGAAGGGTGTACGGCACCTTGGCTCTATCGGCAGGGAGGCTCGTCCTGTGTAGGGGCCGACTTTGGCCGGCCATTACACGCGGGCCCGAGTGTGGCTGTTGATGAAGCCGATGATCTCCGCCATCGGCGTCCCCGGCAGGAAGATCCCTTTGACGCCGATCTGATGGAGTGCGGGGATGTCCACATCGGGAATGATGCCCCCAATCACGACGAGCACATCGTCGAGCCCCTTGTCCTTCAGGAGCTGCATGAGGCGGGGCGCGATGTGATTGTGCGCGCCGGACAGAATCGACAGGCCGATGACGTCCGCGTCTTCCTGCAATGCTGCCGCGGCGATCATCTCGGGCGTCTGCCGGAGACCGGTGTAGATGACCTCCATGCCCGCATCGCGCAGCGCGCGCGCAATGACCTTGGCCCCGCGGTCGTGGCCATCGAGGCCAGGCTTCGCGATCACCACGCGAATTTTCTTAGCCATCAGCCCTTAGCCCTCAGCCCTCAGCCCTCAGCCCTCAAATGATGGGAACCTCTTCGTACTCGCCCCAGACGTCGCGCAGTGCGTCGCACATCTCGCCGACCGTCGCGTACGCGCGGACCGCGTCGAGGATGCGCGGCATGACGTTCTCCGTCGTCCGCGCGGCGGCGCGCAGCCCGTCGAGCGAGCGCGTCACGGCGTCGGTGTCGCGTGTCTGCTTCAGCGCGTCGAGCTTCGCCAGCTGCCGTTCGCCGGCCGAGTCGTCTATGTAGAGGATGGCAATCGGCGACTCGTCGGCGGCGGCGAGCTCGTTCACGCCGACCATGATCTTCTCCTTGCGTTCGAACGCCTGCTGGAAACGGTACGAGCTCTCGGCGATCTCGGTCTGCGGGAACCCACGCTCGATCGCTTCGACCATGCCGCCCATTCTGTCGATGGTGTCGAAATACGCGAGCGCGCCGTCTTCCATGTCCTTTGTCAGCTTCTCGATGAAGTAGGAGCCGCCCAGCGGATCGACCACGTTGGCGACGCCGCTTTCGTGGGCGATGATTTGCTGCGTGCGGAGCGCGAGCGTGGCGGCCCTGGCGGTCGGCAGCGCGAGCGCCTCGTCGAGTGAGTTCGTGTGGAGCGAGTTCGTGCCGCCGAGGACCGCCGAGAGCGCCTGCAACGCGGTGCGCACGACGTTGTTGTACGGCTGCTGTGCGGTGAGCGAGACGCCGGCGGTCTGGCTGTGGAACCGCAGCTTCCACGATCGCTCGTTCTTCGCGCCGAACCGATCGCGCAGCACCTCGGCCCAGATCTTCCGCGCCGCGCGGTACTTCGCGATCTCCTCGAAGAAGTCGCTGTGCGCGTTGAAGAAGAACGACATGCGCGGGACGAAGTCGTCCACGTCGAGCCCGGCGTCGACGCCCCACCTGACGTACTCGAGACCATCGCGCAGCGTGAACGCCAGTTCCTGCAGCGCCGTCGCGCCCGCTTCGCGGATGTGATACCCGCTCACCGAAATGGTGTTCCACCGCGGGACCCGCCGCGAGCAGAACGCGAAGATATCGGTGATGATCCGCATCGAGGGGCGCGGAGGGAAGATGTACTCCTTCTGCGCGATGAACTCCTTGAGGATGTCGTTCTGGATCGTGCCCGAGAGCGTCTTCCAGTCGGCGCCCTGCTTCTCGGCGACGACCAGGTACATCGCGAAGATGATCGCCGCCGGCGAGTTGATCGTCATCGACGTGGTGATGTCGGCGAGGCGGATGCTGTCGAACAGCGTCTCCATGTCGGCGAGCGATGTCACGTTCACGCCGCACTTCCCCACCTCGCCGAGCGACAGTTCGTGGTCCGGATCGCGACCCATCAGGGTCGGCAGGTCGAAGGCGACGCTCAGACCGGTGCCGCCGGCTCTGAGCAGCGTCTTGTAGCGCTCGTTGGTGTCCTCCGGTGTCCCGAAGCCGGCAAACTGGCGCATCGTCCACAGCTTGCCGCGGTAGCCGGTCGGGTGGATACCGCGCGTGTAGGGAAAGTGGCCGGAGTCGTTGAGGTCGCGCGCGTAGTCGATGCCGGCGACGTCCTCGGGCGTGTAGAGCCGGTCGATCGGCCGGCCGGAAACCGTCGTGAAGGCCGCCGCGCGCTCAGGCGCTTTCTTCAGCGCCGGCTCCAGCGTCTCCCGCTCCCAGCGCTGCTTGCCGGTCTCAGTGGTCGTTCTCACAGGGTTTCATTATGACGTACGTGGCGTCCGGCTTCAGCCGGACCTGCGCGCGTGGACCTGTTGTCGTGGCGCCGGCTTCAGCCGGACCTACCTCGTCTCAGCGACCGCCTCCAACAACTCCCTCAGTGCAACCACACACGAGCCAACGAATGGGTAGTCCGCGGGCTGCGAGACGAGTCCCGCTCTGACCGGATTAGCAACGATGTACCGCGCGACGACGAGCGTCGCTTCATCGCTGCGCAGTACGCGTTCGAAGCAGTATCGCTGCCACAACTTCTCTTTCTCGTATTGCCGCGAGTAGTAGAAGCCAGAGTACTGCTTTGCACGAAAAATAAACCGCGTGCAATCCGAATCGTCGGATGCGCCTTGAATCAGCAGATGAACATGATCTGGCATGAAGCAGTACGCGAGAATCTCAAAGCGTTCTTCAGCAGCAGCGCGCAAAAACTGCCTCAGAGTGAGATCAACGACATCCTGCTTCACGAAGCGCTGTTTCCGCTCGAAGGTGCAGAATCTAATGGAGTACCGATGCGTTCCCATGTAGTCGAACGTTTTCAATCGCTCGGGATGACCAGGAGGCACGGCGGACGGATGAGCAAGCGGCAGGCCATAGAGTCCGGTTACAGTCAGTCACGACACGCGAGGGTCCGACTGAAGTCGGACGCCACGCGCGCAGGCGAAGGTCCGACTCAGGCGGAACGACCACCACAGATGCCCGGCGTCATCCGGACCTAACGATCAGCGCGTCAACGACTTGCGCTCGCCTCGCTTGACTAGCCGGCGCGGCGCACGATAGGCTGGCCCGTTTGACCAGGACCGACTGGGAGCGTCATGGCGGCTACTAACGGATCGATCTTCGGTGCCATGCTCCAGGAGTTCGACGGGGCGGCCCGCATTCTCAATCTCGAGCCCGGCATCTGGAAAATCCTCACCCATCCCAAGCGTCAAATCACCGTCTCCTGTCCCATCCAGATGGACAACGGGGAGATCGAAGTCTTCACCGGGTACCGCGTGCAGTACAACATCACGCTCGGCCCGGCGAAGGGCGGCATCCGGTATCACCCCGGCGTGACGCTCGATGAAGTGACCGCGCTCGCGGCCTGGATGACGTGGAAGTGCGCCGTCGCGCACATTCCGTTCGGCGGCGGCAAGGGCGGGGTCATCTGCGACCCGACGAAGATGTCCAAGCGCGAGATCGAAGCGCTGACACGCCGCTACGTCGCCGAGATCGTCGATGCAATCGGCCCCGAAAAGGACGTCCCGGCGCCCGACGTCAACACCAACGCGCAGATCATGGCGTGGGTGATGGACACCTATTCCATGCACGTCGGCCACACGACGACGTCGGTCGTCACGGGCAAACCGGTGGAGCTGGGCGGATCGCTCGGGCGGCGCGAGGCGACCGGGCGCGGCCTGATGATCGCCACGCGCGAATCGGCCAGACACGTCGGCTTCGACATCAAGGGCGCCACCGTCGCGATTCAGGGGTTCGGTAATGTCGGCTCGGTGTCAGCCGACCTCCTCATGAGGGAAGCCGGCGCGATCATCGTCGGCGTCGTCGACTGGAAAGGCGGCGTGTTCAACGCGAAGGGGCTCGACGTCCCGAAGCTCATCGAGTACGCCCAGCAGCACCACACCGTCGACGGCTTCCCGGGTGCCGACCCCCTGAATTGCGAGAACCTGTTCAAGCTCGACGTGGACGTCCTGATTCCCGCGGCGCTCGAGAATCAGATCACCATGGACAACGCGCCGGCGATTCGCGCGAAGGTCATCATCGAAGGCGCGAACGGACCAACCACACCCGACGCGAATCGCCACCTGCACGACCGCGGCGTCTTCATCGTGCCCGACATTCTCGCGAACAGCTCCGGCGTCACCACGTCGTACTTCGAGTGGGTGCAGGATCGGTACGGCTACTTCTGGACGGAAAAGGAAGTCAACGAACGGCTGGAGGCGAAGATGTGCGAGGCGTTCGGCGCCGTGCTGCAGACCTCGCTGAAATACAAGGTCGACATGCGCACCGCCGCGTACATCGTCGCCATCAACCGGGTGGCGATCGTGACACGGATGCGCGGCATGTACGCCTGAAAAACGGGGACGGGGACTCGGGGACTCGGGACTCGGGCCGGCGGCGGTATTACCGCCCGAATCCTGAACCCCCGCTACGACGTGACGCGGAAGCCGATGCGGTCCTTCGCGTCGCGGGCTCCGCTCGTCGCGGTCACCTCGATCATGTATTCCCCGGCGGCGAGCCCGGCGAGCGGCAGATCGATCGCGATGTCTCCCGGTGTCGCCGCAGGCGAAACGGGCAGATCGCGCATCGCATGTCCCATTCTCCCGAGCAGCTTCGCCGACACCACGGGAGACGCTCCCGCCGGGCCATAGGCTTGAAAGCGGATCAGGAGATGTTCAGCCCGGCTGAATTCCCGCGATGCGACCGGCACGGCCGCCGACGCGTCGAGGGTGCGGAATTCACGGGCGTTCCGCGCGCGGAGCACTTCCGGCGTGCCGATGACAACGTCGCCGCGCAGGTCGCGGACCGACAGCTCGCGCACGTCCTGGTCGAGCACCTGCGACGCCGCGTCCTGAATCGACATCCGCAGCCGGAGCCGGCCGGGCGCCATGTCGAACACCACCCGCGCCGCCGTCGTTGCAGGGTCGTCAATGGCGGCCGGGCCGGTCGGCGCGACCGGGCCTTCGAACAGCACGGCACCGTCGGCTGACCGCGCCGTCAGCACGAGCCGCGACACCGTGTGGCGCACGCGATCGCCGGGGACACGCGCGGCAGGCTCCCAGACGAACGTCACGCGGGTCTTGCCGTCGGTCCCGCGCGACATGCCGAACCACGGATGAATCAGCGCGCTGACGTGCGGCGCCGGCTCGGGCGGCGTCGTCCGCTTCGGCTCGTTGGCCCGGGCCAGCAATGCCGCGCGCAGCGCCTCGTCCGGTGAGGCATCCCAGTAGCCCTTCCGCACGCGCAGGCGCACGCCGGGCCGCTTCACGCGCGCTTCCAGCTCTCGAAACTTCCCGTCGTCGGGATGCGTGGAGCGGAACGACAGCATGTAGTACGCGCTCGAGTCGGCGGCGGCTCGGCGAAGGCCGGATTCAGCATCGCCGGCAATCGCCCGACCGTCGGTTTCATCCGCCAGCCTGCTCAGGGCCTCGGCTTTTTCGCCAGGCGTCTCACCCGCGGCCGTGTCGCGCGGATCGAAGGGATAGACGGCAACGTTGAACCGGTTCGCGGACCGGCTGATCGTCTCGAGCGTCGGCAGATATTCCTGACCGCGCCGGCGCTCTGAACGGCCGACGCCTTCCGTCGCGACAATCAGCGTCTTGCGGCGATCGGCCAGGGTGCCGAGGTGCACGGCCAGCGCATTGATGGCCGACAGCGCCACCTGATTGCGCGCCACATCGATCCGCGCCGGTGTGCCGGCGATGTAGTCGCGCTCGTACGCGTTGCGCGGCTCGTACTCGCCCTTTCGACCCTCGAAGCTCAGGATCGCGCGCCGCACGGCCTCGCGGTCGCGCGTCAGCCGGATCTCGAACAGCGAATCGAGCGGCTTCATGACGACGACGAGATCCCGCGGCGCCATGTCACGATCGAGGAAATGAATCAACGCCTCGCGTACGCGGTCGGTGTTCGCGCCCCTGGTGACGTGATACTCGTCGAGAAAGATCGCGAAGAGCCGCGCGTCCTCTTTCACGGCGGCCTGCCGCTCGTCGGACGCGGTTCGAATCAGGACCGCCGCATCCGCCTGCGGCTCGGTGGACACGCGCACCAGCCGGACCGATTCGAGGGTGAGCGGTGCGCCTTCCTCCCGCAGCTCGAAATCGCCCGGCTTGAGATCGTCGACGAGGCCGCCGCGAGCGTCAGCGGCGATGACGTCGACCGTCACGAGGCGTTGAATCGTGGACGGCTCGCCGCCGACGGTCCCCTGCAAACCGACCGCAGAGAAAACGGCAGCGGCGAGCGCGCTGCGCATCGAGGCTCAGCCGGTGACGCGGAAGGCGACCAGTTCCTTCGCGTCGCCGTCCTGGTCGCCGGCCTTGATTTCGACGACGTATTCGCCGGGCGGGAGGGCGGCGAGGGGGAGATCGATCTGCTGCTCGCCTGCCGCAGGCGCGGGCTCGGCGTGCAGCTCGTGCATCGAAGAGCCGGCACGGTTCAGCAGATGCACCTGCAGCGCCGGCGTGGTGCCGCCGGGACCGTAGGTCGGCAGCCGGATCAGCAGATGCTCGATCCGGCTGAACTCGCGCGTGGCGAGGGGGACGGCGTCGACATCCGTCCTGAGCTGCTGGAACTCGCGCGCCGTCCGCGCGCGCAGCACGGCCGGTGTCCCCAGCGTTGCCAGGGCGGAGGTCAGATCCGGCACCGTGATTTCGCGCAACTCGGTGTCGAGCACCTGCGACCCGGCGCCTTCAACCGAGACGCGCAGCTGCACCTTGCCAGGTTTCGCGTCGAAGGTCACACGCGACGACACGCGGAGAGACGAAGACGAGGCAGCGGCCGCCGGCGCGGTGGACGCAAGCGCAACGTCCGGCACGCGGCCCCTGAAGTACGGCGCGCCGTCGGGGCCGACGGCCATCAGCGACACGCGAGCGGGCTGCTCGCGCGCGTCGGCGCGGTCGCCGAGCGCCTTGGGCAGCGGCTCCCAGACGAACGTCACGCGCGTTTTGCCGTTCTCGCCGCGCGACGTGCCGATCCACGTGCGCACGACGGTCGCACGTGAGGGCCGGGTGACGGCCGCGGCGATCGCCGCCTCGACCGGCTTTGGCGGCCCCAGCTTCGGGGGCGCGAGCGCGCGCGCGGTTTCCTGTTCATTGAGCGCCCAGTACCCCTTGCGCGCGCGAACCTGCACGCCCGGCCGCTTCACGCGGACCCTGATGTTGTGAAACTTCCCGTCGGACGGCGCCTGCGACGAGTTGTAGCCGATCAGGTAGTAGGCGCTCGAGTCGCGCGTGATCTGCTTCATGCCCATCGCGAGATCGTTCCGGTTGACGATCGCGCGGCCGTCGGTGTTCTCGGCCAGCACGCGGAGTGTGTCCATCGTCGAGCTGAGGTACTTCGAATCGGTCTGGATGTTGATGCCCTCGTTGATGTCGAACTCGAAGCCGGGCAATCCACGCGGATCGACGGCGTAAATCGCCACGTTCTGCTTGTTCGCGATGTCGTAGACGTCGCGCAGATCGGAGTCCATGTCGAGCCCGGCCGTCCACGCCGCGCGATCTTCGTTGATGTCGTTCAAACCGACCATCGGCTGGCCGTACGCCGGATTGCCGGAGCCGGGCATCGTCGCGTCCCGGTTGCGCATCTGCGGTGGAATGATGTTGGTGTAGCCCTCGCTGACGAGAACCAGTGCTTTCCGGCCTTCCTTCAACGAGCCCATGTGGACGATCAGGGCCTTGAGCGCCGACAGCGAGACCTGGTTGCGGACCCGCTCGACGATTTCCGTCGGGTAGTGCGCGTAATTCTCCTCGAACTGGTTCTTCGGGTCGTATTCGAACTTGCGCCCGAGGAACTGCTGCAACCCGCGCGCAACCGCCGAATGGTTGCGTGTCATGCGGACCGATGCGGTCGATTCCAGCGGATACATCACGCCGACCATGTCGGACGGCCCCATCTGCGTCTCGATGAACTGCACCAGCTGGCCGCGGACGGCCATGCTCGCGCCGCG
>QHWJ01000207.1 GCA_003222535.1 Acidobacteriota bacterium
ATGCGGCCTCGTTCGTCGCGGCCGCCGATCGGCCCGTGCCCGGTGCATTGCGCAACGGCATCCGCCTCGAGCACGTGTCTTTTGCCTATCCCGGCACGTCTCGCCTGGTGCTCGACGATCTGTCGCTGTCGCTGCCCGCGGGCTCGGTCGTCGCGATCGTCGGCGAAAACGGCGCCGGCAAGACGACGCTGGTCAAGCTGCTCGCGAAGATGTACGAGCCCACATCCGGATCGATTCTCGTGGACGAGACGCCGCTCGCCCGCATGCGGGCCGACGAGTGGCGCGCGCGCCTGGCGGGCGCGTTCCAGGATTTCTTCCGGTTCGAGTTCCGCGCCCGGCACACGGTCGGGCTCGGCGACGTCCCCCGCATGGACGATGAGGCTGCCGTGATCGGGGCCGTCGATCGTGCCGGCGCCAGCGACGTCATCGCCCGGCTGGCGTCGGGGCTCGACACGCAACTGGGCCCGACATGGCCCGGAGGCGTCGAGGTGTCGTTCGGTCAGTGGCAGAAGCTCGCCCTGGCGCGCGGCTTCATGCGCGAGCGCCCGCTGCTGCTGGTGCTCGACGAGCCAACCGCGGCGCTCGACGCCGAGACCGAGCACGCGCTGTTCGAGCGCTACGCCGCCGCGGCTGGTCACGATGGCGCTGACGGTCGGATCACCCTGCTCGTGTCGCACCGGTTTTCGACCGTGCGGATGGCGAGCCTGATCGTCGTGCTCGACGGCGCCCGCCTCGTCGAGATGGGATCCCACGATGCGCTGATGGCGCACGGCGGCCAGTACTCGCAGCTCTACGGTATCCAGGCCGCCGCGTACCGCTGATTCCCTCGCAACACTGAGAGGAAATCACACTGATGGCCGCGCCCTCCTCCTGTGGCGCCACGGCCGCCGTCCTTCAGCGCGCCGTTCACGTCGAACTTTGACACGTACGCGGCGGGCGCCAGGCCGAACATCAAGGCGGCACTCACCGAAATGGCGAGCAGGTAGACGAACACCCGGCTGTCCGCGCTGTAGTCGAGAAGATCAGCCGACCACGTCCGGGCCGGTGGGTTGGCGGTGAGTTCATACGCGCGCACGCTCCATTTCGCGATCCACCACCCAACGACGCCTCCCAAGGCCGACAGCATCAGGCTCTCTACGAACAGAAGCCGGATGATCCACCAGCGCCCCGCGCCGATGGCGATGCGGACAGCGATCTCTCGGTTGGCGATCGGGGCGACGGGGGTCGCCATCCAGAATGTGTGTGACGGATACGCACCTTGTGGCCTCGATTCTATTCAAAGGGTAACAATTGTGTTGGTAACGAGTTGTCGCGACGGGTCTACCACCGACCTGCAGCGGTGTCATGGTCGTGACTGATATCAGTCATGACGTGAACAGACAGGCCACCGCGCTCGCGGTTCTTGTCTCGTTCTTGCCCGTCGAGTCCAGCATTGGTTGATGTCATGGTATGATCCATACCATGGTTACTACCATGGATTCGGCCGGGCGGCTCGTCATCCCGCGCGAGATCCGCCACGAGGCCGCGCTCGAACCCGGAGTCCCGCTCGATGTGCGCTGCCGCGACGGCGTCGTCGAAATCGAGCCGCAGCCCATCGCGGTCACGCTCAAACGCAAGGGGCGGCTGCTGGTGGCCGTGCCAGGAACACCGATGCGCCCGCTTCGGACCGCGACGGTCGAACGGACCAGACGCGACCTCGCCGCCCGCCGCGGCCGGCGATAGCAGTGGTCGGCTTCGCGCTCGACACGAGCTGCATGGTTGCGGCCGTCTGCACCTGGCACGAGCACCACGCGGCAGCCGCGGCCGGCATCGAACGGCGCCTCGAACGCGGCGAGCGCATGGCGATTGCCGCGCACGCGCTGGTCGAGACCTACGCCGTGCTGACACGGCTGCCCGCGCCCCATCGACTCGCGCCAGCGGACGCCTGGGCACTGCTGAAAGCGAACTTCGTGAAGCGCGCCGCCTTGGTCGCGCTGACCGGCGCGGCCCACGCGAGCCTTCTCGAGGGGCTGGCCGCAACCGGAATCGGGGGGGGCCGTACGTATGATGCCGTGATAGCGGCCTCAGCCAGACAAGCCAGGGTCGGCGCGCTCCTGACCTTCAACCCGCGACACTTCGATCCGCCTCCCGAAGGCGTGGCAGTCGTCCAGCCGCCTGCGTGAATCGCCCGCCCGCCGCGGCCGTTCCGATATCCACGGCTGCGCCGTGGTCTCATGCCACGGTGACGCGGCTATCGGCTGTGTCAGAGGGCGCGCGCCGCCGCAGGCGGGTCTGGTAATCGCCTCTCCTGTTGACTCGGAGGCCGCTCATACGGCCTATCGTCTGATAGACGCTCGCCACGCGGTGCTGCTCCTGCTTGCCATGCTACACTCCGCCCGCAACGTCGACCCGAACGAGGAGGCTCCATGCCCGGTCGATCCGCAGGCGTCCCGCTGCTTTTGCTCTTCCTCGCGATCGGCGCCCCCGTTCACGCGCAAACGCCATCGGGCGAAATCAGCGGGACCGTCGTCGACTCGAGCGGGCTGCCCGTGCCCGGCGTGACGGTGACGCTGACCAACCAGGCGACGAATGTCGTTCGAGTCGTGCAGACCAACGAGGTTGGCCTGTATGTGATCGCCGCCATCCCGCCCGGGACGTACGACTTGAAAGCCGAGCTGACGGGATTCCGAACTGTCGACCGGACGGGCATCGTGGTGCAGGTGGGCAGCGCGAACCGGCTCGCCTTTACGATGGATGTGGGTAATCTCTCGGAAACCCTCGAGGTGGTGGCTCACTCTCCGTTGATTCAGACCGAGAATGCGGCCATCAGCACCGTGATTGAAAACCGCGCGATCGTCGAGCTGCCGCTCAACGGGCGCAACTACCTGCAGCTGGCGTCGCTGATTCCGGGCGCCACCACCAATGGGCCTTCCTCGAGCCAGGGCAAACAGCGCATGGGCGGCCAGCGCAACAGCTTCGCGCTGAACGTGGCCGGCCAGCGCGTCCATTTCAACCATTACTCGCTCGACGGCGTCGAGAACACCGACCTGAACTTCAACTCCTACATGCTGCTGCCGTCGGTCGACGCGCTGGAGGAGTTCAACGTCGTCTCCGGTATCTTCGATGCGGAGTACGGCCGGGCCATCGCCCAGGTGAACGTGTCGACCAAATCGGGTTCGAACAAGGTGCGCGGCACGGCGTTCGAGTTCCTGCGGAATTCCAGGCTCGATGCGAAGAACTACTTCGACAAGGCGAGCGATCCCATTCCGCCGTTCAAGCGCAATCAGTACGGATTCACGCTGAGCGGGCCGGTGGTCCTGCCGAAGGTGGTCGATGGCCGAAACAAGTTGTTTTTCATGGCCAACTGGGAGGGCCTGCGCGAGACCAAGTCGCTGACGCAGACCCCCTCGCTGCCGCTCACGGCCTGGCGCGCCGGCGACTTCTCCGGCCTCCGCGACGCCAGCGGCGGCCTCATCCCGATCTACGACCCGGCGACGCGCGTGTTCGACGCCGCCGGCAACGTGCTGCAGGCGCCGACGCCGTTCCCCGGCAACATCATTCCCGCGAATCGGATTCACCCCGTTTCGCAAAAGCTGCTGGCCTACTTCCCACGGCCGTCGCAGGAGGTGACCGGTCCCAACTTCGTGAACAACGAAGCGCGGCAGGTCAATGCCGATCAGTTCACGTACCGGCTCGACTTCACCCAGGGGAAATCGACGTGGACGTTCCGCCACAGCATCTCGCACGAGCACGGGCTCGATCCCTTCGCGATCCCGGACATGGGCATCAATACCGATACCGACGTGCATCAGCTCGTGTTCAGCAACACGCGCACGCTCAGTTCCAACAAGCTCAACGACGCCAGGGTCGGGTTCGGCTACCTGAAGAACGGGCACATCTCGCCGCGCGCCAACAATGAGAACGTCGTCAAGGCCCTGGGCATCAACCTGACGTCGGACAATCCGCTCTATTGGGGCGTGCCGAACATCAACATTACGGGGTTGTCGGGGCTCGGCGAAGAAAGCGACGCGCCCTTCATCAACAACGACAAGACGATTCAGTTCGTCGACAACTTCACGTGGACCGTGTCCAGGCATTCCTTCAAGCTGGGCGGCGAGGTCCGCCACGTGATCTACGACCAGATCGGCGGCGTGGTGACGCGCGGCCGGTTTGCATTCGACGGCCGCTACACGCAGAACCCGCTGGCGCCGGCCGCCTCGCGCGGCGGCGCGGCGTTCGCCGATTTTCTCCTCGGGGATTTCAACCGTTCCGAAGCGCAGGTCGGCGCGCCGATTGCCAACTTCCGCTCCAACTACTTTGCGCTCTACGCCCAGGACAGCTGGCGGGTCGCCTCGAACGTCACGATGAACTACGGGTTGCGCTGGGAGTACGACCAGCCCTACGTCGACACCAACGACGCGATCGTGAACATCGACTTCGACTGGGCCAACACGCACGCGCCGATCTTCGTCCGCGCGGGAACCGGCGACCCGTATGAAGGGGATCCCGCGTTTCGGCTGGCGTCCGACATCCAGTACGTGCGTGACGGACGGTTCGGCCGCGGGGCCTACAAACCAGACAAGAACGACTTTGCGCCACGCCTCGGCCTCGCGTGGACGGTCACGCCCCAGACCGTGATCAGGTCGGGAGCGGGCATTTATTATGTGCGCGACATCGGCAATGCCGTCTTCGACACGGTGCGGAACGCGCCATTCACGATCAGGCGCGACGAGCCGGCCGAGAGCTTCCGGCCGAACCTGAGCTTCGAGCAGCCGTTCGCCCGCACGGGTGCGCCGACATTCATTCTGGCGGCCCAGTACAACGAGCCCTCCTCGTACATCGGACAGTGGTCGGTCGGCCTCCAGCGCGAGCTGGGCGCGACCATGTCCATGGAGGCGACCTACTTCGGATCGATCGGCCGTCACCTGCGCCGTCTGATGAGCTACAACAACCCGGAGCCGAGCCAGCTCGCCAACACCAACCTGGCGCGCCCGTTCCCTCTGTTCGGCAGCGTCCAGGTGATGGCCGCGCCCAGCAGCTCCCACTACAACGCGCTGTATCTCAAGCTGCAGAAGCGATTCTCGCAGGGGGTGAGCTTCCTCAGTTCGTTCTCGTACGGGAAATCGATCGACAACGGCAGCGGCATCCGAACAACGGATGGTGATTCGCTGACGCCGTCGAACAACTATGATCTGGGCCTCGAGACGGGCCTGTCCGCCTTCGATTTCCGGCGCCGATGGACGACCTCCTGGCTGTGGGATCTCCCGTTCGGCAGGAACCGCGCGCTCATGAACCGCGGCGGCGTGGCCGATTTCGTGCTGGGCGGCTGGCAGCTCGGGGGCATTCTCACGTTGCAGGATGGCTTCCCGTTCACCGTGCTGTGCGGTCCCGGCACCATCCAGAACGGCGGCGGCGTCTGCTATCCCGACTCCACCGGCATCGACTGGCAACTGCCGGCGGACCAACAGACACGCACACGCTTTTTCAACACCGACGCCTTCGTCGACCGGAACCCCGCGACCGGCGCGTTTCGGTACGGCACCGTGCCGCGCAACTCGCTGATCGGCCCAGGCATCATCAGCCTGGACGCGTCAGCCAACAAGAGGTTCACCGTGGGTTCGAAGTATCTCGAGGCGCGCATCGAGGTCTTCAACCTGCCCAATCGCCCGATCTTCAGTCAACCTGGCAATCAGCTGCGAACGCCCAACTTCGGCGTACTCACGAGCACCCGGCTCGACTCGCGGCAGATTCAGGTCGGATTGAAATTCGTGTTCTGACCAGAATGCTGGGTTCTTTACAGGAGGTCAAGAGATCAAGAGAGAACCTCCTGGCCTCTTGTTCAAATCCCGACGCGAGCCACGAGGACTTCACAAAGAAAAACCCTTTGATCTCCTGGCCTCTTGTTCAAACCCCTCAGCTCCAATGAGGGCTGGGCAGTTTTCCCACTATCGGCAGGCCGGCACCGTCGCAAATACGGCCAGCTTCGGGCCCATCCTGCGCGAAAACTCTCGAAAATCGCGCCGGCGCGATTCGTGCTCTTGCAGGACACATGCCCCCCACTCCTGCACAAATCGAGGAGCTGACCGAGAAGGTCATTGGCTGCGCCATTGAAGTGCACCGGATTCTCGGACCGGGATTGTTGGAGTCCGTGTACCGGGAATGCATGATCATCGAAATGAAACGAGAACACCTTCGTGTCGACAGCGAGCGGCAGATCCCCTTTGACTACAAAGGGCAGCGCATCAGCGGCGGGCTCAAACTCGACCTGCTGGTCAACGGCTGCGTCGTCGTGGAGTTGAAAGCCGTCGAACGCCTACATCCCATCCATCTCGCGCAGGTGATCACCTACCTGAAGATCAGCGGATGTCCGGCGGGACTCCTCATGAACTTCAATTCGACAACGCTCAGAGCTGGCCTGAGACGCCTGTATCACCCGGACCGGTACGTAATGAAGTTGACCTCTTGACCGCCTCTATTCTGTTCAAATCCGCATGACCAAGACTGCTGGCCCTTGACCTCTTGTTCAATCCCGACGCGACCACACGACGGCTTCACAGGAGATCAAGAGGTCAGGAGTTGGGCTGTTCTTCAAGAGAGAACCTCCTGGCCTCCTGACCTTTTGTTCAAATCCCGACGCGAGCCACGAGGACTTCACAGAAGATCTCAAAGAGAAACCTCTTGATCTCCTGACGTCTTGTTCAAAAACCTCCTGGCCTCCCGACCTTTGTTCAAATCCCGACGCGTTGCAGCAATCGAGAGGGGTCCGCTCGTCTGGGAGGCTCGCGCTCCGGCTCTTGCTTTCGGGCTTCGTGCTGCGTGAATTGCTTGACATCAGATCCTCGGAAGCGTATTGAGGCTGCGGCGGCGAACGCGCCACGGCGCGTCAGCAAGGGGGAAACGATGATTCGAAACAGAATCGCACCCTGTGTGATCCTCGGCGTGCTCGCGCTCTCAGCGCCAGCCATGGCCCAGACCGCTCTGGGGACGCTGCGCGGCGCCGTGCTCGATCAGCAGGGTGGCGCGTTGCCCGGCGTGACCGTGACGGTGCGCCAGATCGAGACCAACACGGTGCAGAGCACGGTCACCGGCGGCGAGGGGCAGTATTTTCTCCCGAACCTCCGGCCCGGCACGTACGAATTGACTGCCGAGCTGTCGAGCTTCGCGCCAACCAAGCAGGACCTCGTGCTGCGCGTCGGCCAGGACCTGACCGTCAACTTCACGATGAAGGTCGGAAGCGTGACCGAGGCGATTGACGTCGTCGCGAAGAGTGTGCCGGTCGAGACGCAAAGCACGCTGGCGACGGTCATCACCAACAAACAGATCGACGATCTGCCGACCATCGCGCGCAATTTCAGCGCGCTCGCGACGCTCTCGCCCGGCGCGACGACGTCGAACACGACGGGTACGGGCCAGGGCACCGGCGTGTCGATCTCCGGCCAGCGGCCCTTCACCAACGGCATCATCGTCGACGGCGCGTCGAACCAGATGCAGTTCTACGGCCGTCAGGCGAACGACTTTCCCCAGGACTGGATCCAGGAATTCCAGGTCCTCACCAACTCGTTCAGCGCGGAATACGGGCAGGCCGCCGGCGGCATTCTGAACGTGATCACGCGCAGCGGCGCCAACACGATGAATGGACGCGGTTACGGGTTCTTCCGCGACGACAGGCTCGACGGCCCGCCGTTCGCCGGCCGGTACGACGCGAGCAGGCAGCCGATCTTCCTGGATTCGACGCCGGCGTTCAATCAACAGCGGTGGGGAGGTTTCCTCGGCGGTCCGGTCGTGAAAGACAAGATGTTCTACTTCGCCGGAATCGAGCGGCTGGACCTCACATCGTCCGATGTGCTCGGGATCACGGATTACTGGCGGCAGTCCGTCTCGCCGACGGTCATCCCCACCGGCGAGAAGGAGACGGTCGGCATCGGCAAGGTCGACGTGAACGTGAACCAGAAGAACCGGGCATACTTCCGCTACACGAACACGCACAGGCGCGACCTGAACGTGGGCGGTACCTCGCCAGGAGCCGCGGCCCCGCTCGAGACGCTCGAGGCGCGCCAGACCTTCGGCGGTCCCTTGTGGAACGTCCTCGGCAACTGGACAACAACCTTGAGCAACACGACGTTCAACGAGCTGCTTGTGACCTACGGCGTGAACAAGCCGTGGATTCTGAGCAACCTGGCCGGCGGGCTCGGCGGGTCGGAGCTGCTCGCCGCTGCGGGGTACAACACCACGACCGGCAACCCGACGGGCAAGTTCGCGAGAATCAGCTATCCGGGCGCCAATTTCGGCGCGACGTCCTTCACGGGTCTCGAAGGCGAGGGGAATCTGTTCGTCATCGACAACTTCTCGCTGGTCCGCGGCCGTCACCAATTCAAGCTCGGCGGGATCATCGCGCGCCAGGAGATGTACATGGACGTCGAAGCGGCGCACAAGGGCAGTTGGGGGTTCACGCAGGACAGGGCGTTCAACATCAACGATCCGGCAAGCTACCCGACCAGCTTCAGCGGGAACATCGGGTCGGGGCAGGCCTATCCGGCGATCTGGAATCCGTCGGCGTACGCGCAGGACACGTGGCAGGTGACCAACAACGTCACGCTGAACCTCGGCGCGCGCTACGATCTCGACCTCACACCGACGTCCGTCAACCCCTACGTCGATCCGTACAACCAGCGTATCGTCGCGCGGCTCGGCGGCACGGCGCCGCTGCAGCCGTCGGTGGCGGACAAGAACAACGTGTCGCCGCGCCTTGGCGTCGTCTGGGTGCCGGCCAGGGATCGCCGGACCACGCTGCGCAGCAGCTTCGGGATCTACTACGACCAGAACCATTGGAACTTCACCGACATCTATCTGAACGAGACGCTGCTCGCGCTCCGGCGGATCTCGCTGAACGCGAACACTCAGGCCAACAATCCGTTCTGGACGCCGTCGAACACGGCGGCCGGCATCGCCCAGATGCGCGCGTTTCTGGCGAAGAGCTTTCCCGGGTATCCCGACCTGAGCGGCCTGCCGTTTCCGGGCGAGACGATCCTCGGCGTTCAGCCGAACTACAAGATCCCGTACTCGACGAACTTCGCCGTCGGGATGACGCACGAGCTCGGCGCCACGCTGAGCGCCCGCGCCGACTACGTGCACACACAGACAGGTGACGCCAGCATCGGTCCCGACACGAACTGGGTCCAGAATGCCGACGGCACGTACTCGCGAAGGGATACGCGCTACGCCAACATCACGCTGGTCGGCAACGGCGGGTCCATCTGGTACAACGGTCTCGAAGCGCGCGTTGAATATCGTCCGTCGGCGAACGCGCGCGCCGGGCTCTCGTACACGCTCTCGAAAACGAGATCGAACACGTCCACCGGTCTGAGCACCGGTGGGACGACCAACCCGTTCGATCTCAACGAAGACCTGGGTCCGGACGATAACGACCGGCGGCACAATCTCGTCGTCGACGCGTCGTACCTCGTGCGGAAGATTGACGTGCAGCTCGCCGGTATCACATCGTACCGGAGCCCGCTGCCGTACAGCGTCACCACCAGTGTCCAGCTCGATTCGGATCCGTTCGCCGATCGGCCCGAGCCGCGCAATTCGCAGCGCGCCGCCGTCGACAAGAGCACCGACCTTCGTGTCAGCAAGATCTTCCGATTCGGCGGCAAGTACGCGGCGACGGCGTTCTGGGAGATGTTCAACGTATTCAACGTGGACAACTGGCTGCGGTACCAGGGCAGCCTGCAATCGTCGACCTTCGGCCTTCCGCTCACCGAGGGTCCCAAACGCCGCCAGCAGCTCGGATTCCGGTTCGACTTCTGACGGCTCGCCTGAAGGCTCACCTTGCACGGGGCGGAGGGAACGTGTCAGTCGAGCGAACACTGGAGGAGAAGCACTCATGCTGAAGCGCGTCATCGTCGCGACCGCCCTGCTCAGCCTCGCGAGCCCTGGCCTGCACGCCCAGGGACGCGGAGGGCAGCCGTCCGGACCGCAGAAAACCACGGCCATCAGGGCCGGGCGTCTGATTGACCCGGAGACCGGCACTGCGGCGACCAACCAGATCATCGTGACCGAAGGCGAGCGGATTCGGGACGTCGGCCCGAACGTGCCGATTCCGTCCGGCGCCGAGGTCATCGACCTGTCGAGGATGACCGTGCTCCCCGGCTTCGTCGACACGCACACGCACGAAGCGATGACCTACAAGGAGGTCCCGGAGAACAACGTCTATTACTACACCTACGTCGCCGACTCGACGGCGCTGCGGGCGATCCAGGCAGCGTCCAATACCCTGCAGTCGCTCTCCGCGGGCTTCACGGTTATTTGCGATGTCGGCAACAACGGCCTGTACGCCGATACGGCGCTGCGTGCGGCGATCGAGCAGGGATGGATCCCGGGGCCGACGATCATTCCCTCGGGGCTCATCATCGGTACCACCGGCGGACAGTTCAACCCGACGCCGGAGATGTACAAGAGCCACAACATCGTGTATCCGGAGTACCTCGAGGCCAACAGCCGCGACGAGATCGTCAAGGCGGTCCGCGAGAATCTGCTGTTCGGGGCGAAGGTGATCAAGATCTGCCTCGACTGCAAGCCGTGGGGCTACTCGGTCGACGACATCAAGCTCTTCATCAGCGAAGCGGCCAGGGGCGGCGCGAAGGTCAACGCGCACGTGCAGACGCGCGACGGAGCGCAGCGCGCGATCGATGCCGGCCTCCATGTGATTTCGCACGGCCAGCAGATGACGCCGGAGCAGCACGCGCAGATGGCGCAAAAGAGCATCTACCTCGCCAGCACCGACACGCCGTTCACCCCGTATCGCGGATCGGCGCAGGGACAGAAACGCGCGGCCGATCAGCTCAGGTCGGCGTGGGAGAAAGGCGTGCCGATCACCTTCTCCACCGACATGGACTACTGGAACGAGAAGATGAAGAAGGCCAACGGCGAGTGGCTGGACCGCGGCGAGCTGACGATCAACTTCCTGCTCACGTGGAAGGCCGCGGGCATCCCGCCGAAGGACATCCTCAAGGCGCTCACGATCACCGGCTACAAGGCGGCCGACGTCCTCAAAGACCAACGCGGTCCCATCAAGGCCGGCTTCTATGCCGACATCATCGCCGTGCAGGGTGACCCGCTTCAGGACATCGACGCCGTCCGCAACGTGCAGTTCGTGATGAAAAACGGAGAAGTGTTCAAGAAGAACGGCGTCATCACGATCGACAAGCTGCTGCATCCCGGTCCGGTCAACGGGTTCGGGAGGCGGTGAACGTGGAGCAGCCGGATTGCCGGGCGCCGCGATGGTCGATTCTCGTCCTGATCGGCGTCGCCCTCCTCAACGCGTCGTGCGGGGGCGCGGCCGACGCCGCGCGAACACCAGCGGTCGTCTGGCGCAAGCTCGGGTCGTGGTCCGGCCGCGGGCCGATGCAGACCGAACCGTTCATCAGCGACACGGGCTCGCTTCGACTGCGTTGGGAAACCAGGAACGAGGCGGCGCCGGGCACGGGGATCTTTCGCGTGACGGTCCACAGCGACGTCAGCGGACGAGCGCTCGTCCTCGCTGTCGACGCACGAGGCGTGGGACGCGACATTACTTACGTCAGCGAAGATCCGCGCTCGTTCTTTCTTGCCGTGGAGTCGGCCAACCTCGACTGGACGGTCGCGGCCGAGGAAGGGGTCGCCGCAACCGCCGGGCCGGTCGCGAAATAGGCCGGCACCAGGAGCGTGTCTGAGAAATTGAACACGCTCCTCGTGGGTCGAGTAGGTCTCGTGGGTCGGGTAGGTGGGGTAGGTCGGGTAACGAATCCCTTACCCACGTGACCCACGCGACCCCGTCGGGCGTCTGGGAGCCGCGCTTCGCGCGGAACGACTTGCGAATTCGGGGCGTTTTTCGCCGGCGGAGCCGGCCTACTAGGAGCGTGTTCACATTTCTCGGACACGCTCCTGGCAGGATGACCGTTGAAAACCGTGCGGAATAGGCGTATCTTCGCGTCGTTTCTGGTTTCTGCCTCGCGGCGACCCTGAAAGGGTCGCCCTGCACCAGCACGACGAATGACACGGCGACCTCGAAAGGGTCGCCCTGCAATCGCGGGAACGTGTCGGTATTCGCGGGAAAGTGTAGGTCGACCCTTTCA
The DNA here is from genome assembly GCA_003222535.1 of Acidobacteriota bacterium. Taxonomy (GTDB): domain Bacteria; phylum Acidobacteriota; class Vicinamibacteria; order Vicinamibacterales; family CAVVIG01; genus QHWJ01. The sequence goes on from QHWJ01000207.1 coordinate 12,093, forward strand.
GGGTCGACAACTTCGCGGCGCGACGAGCGTATGCAGGAGTGTGAGCATGCCTGAGAACAAGACGAACAAGCTCGTTGGCCACAACTACACGACCCCTGACCTCATCGCCAAGGTGACGGGGAAGGCGAAATATGCGGAGGACTATCGCGTCGACGGGATGCTCTTCGCCAAGCTGCTCTTGAGTCCGATGCCGCACGCCAGGGTCGTGCGGATCGACACACGCGCGGCCGCGGCGATGCCCGGCGTGAAAGCGATCCTGACCGTCGACGATTTGCCGCCGGTCGTGGAAGGCGCCAACCTCGGCGAAGGGATCATCGCGAGCACGCTCAGCGAGCGCGGTCTGACGAACGAGCCGCTCTACGTCGGCGATCCCGTTCTTGCCGTGGCGGCCGTGGACGAGCTGACGGCGACCGAGGCGATCGAGAAGATCCAGATCGAGTTCGAGCCGCTGCCCTTCGTCGTGGATCCCATTGCGAGCCTGCGGCCGGGCAGTCCGAACGCCCGAACCCAGGGCAACGTGTGGGTGCGGCCGGCGCCGGCGCCGGCCAGACAGCCAGGCGGCGCTGCACCGGCGCCCACGGGGCCCAAGGTCGAGGAGCTGAAGTGGACCGCGGAAGACTTCACCGCCGCCAAAGATGGCCAGCTCCCGCTCGGCAAACACACCGACGAGTGGAAGGTGGGAGACCTGGAGGCCGGCTTCAAAGAAGCGGACCTCGTCCTCGACGAGACGTTCGTCGGCAACAACACCAGCCATCAGCCGCTCGAGACGCGGACCGCGATGGCCTACTGGCAGAACGGCAAGCTCTACATGCACTGCTCCACCCAGAGCACGATGCGGACCGTGAGCGCCGTCGCGCGGTGGGTCGGCATCGATCCCGCCAACGTGGTAATCATCAGCGAATACACCGGCGGCGGCTTCGGCAGCAAGGGATCGTCCTCCGTGTTCACGGCGGTCGCCGCGCTGCTGTCGAAGAAGGCCAACGCGCCGGTGATGATGCGCATCACGCGAGACGACGAACATCACATCGGGCGGGCGCGTCCGGCGCTCCACTCGCGCGTGAAGGTCGGCTTCAAGAAGGACGGCCGCATCACCGCGCTCGACGGCTTCATCGTCGTCGACAACGGACCGTACGATGTCGTGAGCGACTCGCGGTCGGCCGGCGATCACATCTCGCTGTGCTACCAGCCGATGGCGATGCGCTGGCGCATGCTGACGGTGCTGACCAACACGCCGCCGCGCGGCGCGCAGCGCGCGCCGGGAGGGCTGCAGGGCAACGCGCTCATGGCTCCGGTTCTCGCAAAGGCGGCGCGCAAGCTCGGGATCGACGCAGTAGCGATTCACCGGATCAACGCCCCCGAGGGCAAAGCCCCGTTCGGCGCGCTCAACGCCCGCGGGCGCCAGAACTACACGACCAGTGCCTTCCTCAAGCAGGCGCTTGACAAAGGCGCCGACCTGTTCAAGTGGGAGGAGCGGAAGGCGCGGAGCGGGCAGCGCAGCGGCTCGAAGGTGCGCGGCGTCGGCGTGGCCGTCAGCGCGTACTCGGCCGGGTCGATGGGATTCGATGGGCTCCTCGTCATCAAACCGGACGGCCGTCTGATGATCCAGTCCGGCATCGGCAATCTCGGCACCGAATCGGTCTTCGACGTGCATCGTGTCGCCGCCGAAGTGCTCGGCGTCCCCTGGGAGAAATGCGATGTGACGTGGGGCAATACGTCGAAGAACGTGCCGAACACCTGCGGGCAGGGCGGCAGCCAGACCACCCACGCGATGACGCGCGCCGCACACGCGGCGTCCACCGACGCGAAGAAGAAGCTCCAGGAGATCGCGGCCAAAACACTCGGCGGGAGCGCCGGATCGTATGAGGTGGCCAACGAACGCGTGTCAGCCGGCGGCCGCAGCCTGACCTTCGCGCAGGCGGCGCAGAAGGCGATCGAGCTCGGCGGCAAGTACGATGGACACGAGCTGCCCGCCGACATCAACAACTACACCAAGAAGTCGGCAACCGCGCTTGCCGGTCAGGGGCTGATGGGCGTCGCGCGCGACAACTACGGTCGTGACGGCACGTCGAAGTCCTACGTCGCGGGTTTCGCCGAGGTCGAGGTCGACGTCGAAACCGGCGCCTACAAAGTCCTCGATGTCCTCGCGGTCTCCGATTGCGGGACCGTCATTCACCCGCGAAGCCTTGGCGGCCAGATCCTGGGCGGCGTC
>QHWJ01000208.1 GCA_003222535.1 Acidobacteriota bacterium
ATGCGCGGACCGAATTGCGACAACGGCGAGACGAGGTTGACGGTGACCGTCCGGACCCCGCCCGAGAGCGGACGACCGAGTGCCGGGGCCACCTGCGCATTGGTAAACGTGGCGTTGGCGTTGTAGGTGGGCCCTGGGTTGCTCTGGAAAACCGCTGCGAACTGGAAGTCAGAGGGGAGTGGATACGAACCATTGACCTTGAAGCGGTTCTGATACGGGACGTCGACCCTGCACTGGTAGAGCTGCTGCGGCGAATCGACGACGAAGCAGTTGTTCGTGCTGGCGCTGGACGCCCCGCCGGCGGTGGTCCCTGTTTGAAGCGCATTGCCGATGTTCCAACCGCCTGCGACTGTGCCTTTCGCGCCGATCCGCGTCGCGAAGCTGGCATCCATGCCGTGATAGACCTCGGTCTGTTTGCCGTAGTTCGATGCCAAAGTGGCGACGTTGTTGACTTGACCGAACTTGTTCGGATTGATGTCGAACAGGCCGCAGATCGGCTGGCTGCTGATGCTCGACGGCAGACGCGAGTCGGATGGCGCCGTGACGCAGTACGGACTGTAATCGTCCGGCGTGACGAGGGTATTGTCGAGGACGATAGAATTGCCGTACCAAGTGCGGTAGAAGCCGAGGCTGACCCTCGTGCTGCCGCCGATTTGACGGTCGGCGCTCAAAGCCACCTGCCAGTTGTACGGCCGCTTGCCCCACCCTGTGATCCAACCGGGGTCCGGAGTCGTGGCGGGCACGAAGCTTCCGAAATTGAGGTTCGAAACAGGCCCGCATTCACCATTCAGGGTGAGGACCGTCAGATTGCAGTCGGGCAGGAAGTTGCGGTTCGTGTCGGTCCACGAACGCGTGACGCTGTTGACCGACGCGTTCGCCGGATCGAATTGATTGGCGATCCCCGTCGTCGCTGATTGAACGTACCGGTTGATGCCGCCTTTGACGGCGGTCTTGCCGTCGCCGAACACGTTCCACGCGATCCCGATTCGAGGGTTCACGTCCTTCCAATTCGGCACATCGCTCACGGGAGCGAAGCTGCGCGCCGGGACCAGCGGTCCGGCGCCAATCGAGATCGCCGGCACCGACTCGCGCACCCAGTCGAAACGAAGCCCGCCGTTCATCGTCAGGTGCTTGTAACGCCATTGGTCCTGCACAAAAATCCCGAGATCCGGGTTCAACTGATCGATCGTCAGGATCGGTGCGGCGAATTGGGTGAGCGAGGTCGGCGTCCCGTTGTTGAATGTGTACGCGACAGGCAAGCCATTGACCTGTTCCGGCCCGCGCGTAGTGTAGGTCCGGTGTCCGCCACCCAGCCCCCACATCCAGAACATGCCCGTCTTTATCTGGTGATCGCCGGCCACGTAAGAGACACTGAAGCGGCCGTTGGTCTGGTGTGACAGACTCAATGCCCTGCTGCCGCTGCCGTTGTAGGTATAGCCAAGCGTCGTGTCGTTTATCGACACATTCTCCGGATTGCCACCGCCACACCTGACGTAGTCGCTCAGAAACAGGTCTTCGCCAAACTGACTGAAATTGAACCTGCTGACCGTCACGCCGCCATCGACGAGAAACCTGCTCGCCGGATGGCTCCATGTCGCCTGAGTGAGATCCTGCCGCTGGCAATAACCTCCGTTGGCTTCGTTCTTGATGGTCCCGGTCTCCAATTGACCGGTGAGCTGGTCCTGGAAGTTCTTCTGCGTATCGTACGAGAACGTGAGCTTGTTGGAACCTGTCGCCTGAAACGTCAGTCTTACACCGGCGGCTTTGTCGATTTCCGAAGGGTAGATCGGATGACTCAACGAGGGCGCATACAGCCAGCTCGCGGCGGATGAGGCGACCGCGCGAGCGCCCAGGTTTGCGTCCGCGTAGAGATTCGCAGCGCTTGTTTGCGTCCCCCAGCGACGAGCGTCGGCAAGAAACCAGACGCGGTTCTTGACGATGGGACCGCTAACCGTGCCGTTGAAGTCGTAGACCTGTCGTACGGTGTTGACCGACGTCAGTCCCAGATCTTGCAGCTCCCGCGTCAGATTGTTCGCCTGCAGCGAGTGTCCGGTGCCCCACACGAAGAAGGCCCCGGAGAACACGCTTCCGCCATCCTTCTTGATGGCATTGACCTGGGCGCCGCCGTATTCGTACTCCGATGAACCCATCGTGCCGACGTCGATGATGATTTCTTGAGCCCCGAGCGGGTTGACATAATACCCGCGACCGGTACCCTCGAGCGAGGTCGCGTTGAAGGGAGCGCCAATGCCAGGCGTGAGCGCGTTGTAGCGCATGCCGTCCTGCAGCTGGCGTGAATCAATGGTCTTGCTGCCATGCACGGTGATTCGAACTGACCGCTCACCTTTGCTCCCCCCGACGTCCTGCGCGTTGGGCGGCTCGACGACCGAGGGCATCAAGGCGGCGATACCCAGCGCGCTCTTCGCCGTCGGCACGGCGTCGAGTACTTCTCTGGATATCACCTTCTGCTGGGTCATATTCTGCGTGTCGATGAGGGGAGCGCCGCCCGAGACGGTCACGGTCTCCTGCATGGCGCCAACACTGAGGTCCCCGTTCACCGTCGCCGTAAAACTCGGTGGCAGCTGAATGTTGTCGCGCTTCAGGGTGTTGAACCCGGCCAGGGTAAACGTGACGGTATAGGTTCCAGGCCGCAGCTCGAGGATTCGATATTCGCCGCGTTCGTCAGACACCGCGGCTCGAGTGCCTTCAGTGAGGACTGGACTGGCCGCTTCTACCGTGACGCCCGGCAGGACTCCGCCCGATGTGTCCTTCACGACCCCCGAAATGGTGGCGTTGCTCGTACCTTGGGCGAACGACGTCCCCGCGGCGGCCAGTCCGCCAAGCAACAGGGCGAGACATCGAACCGAAGCACTCTTCATGGATCCCTCCCTCGTCTGTCCTGGTTCGTACAAGGGACGAGCACATGCATTGCCCACAAACCTGGCCGGTGACCTTCGCCGCTGACAGTCTCGCCGACCTCGGGCGACGCCAGCCCGGTCCAGCGAGTCGCCTTTGCGGAGGGATTCTAGGCGTGCCGCCACGTTTTTCAAGCGGCAACACATGACAGTTGACGGATCGACGCGTAAAGGCAGGTGAGATCGTGTCATGACGTGCCTTTGGAGACAATTGAAGACAGAAGCGATGTCCAGCCGCGCTCGATAAGCTACTGGCGCGCGTTCACGCTGTACTGCGCAGGACGAAGCCCCGGTCGGAGCGGCTTCTGTGACATTACGATTTCGTGCCGCTGGTGATCCGCTTATACTAAACTGAGACCGTTTCTCAACCGCGTACGCCAGTGTATTCGAGCGGCGCGGAACCGACTAGACAACAGTGCAGGTGGAGGATTCGATGTTCCAGATCTCTCAACCGGAGTGGTCGGGGTACCTGACGAGCAGCGTATCAGCATTCGCGGTGGCCGCCGCTCTCTCGCTCGCGCCGGTGCCGGCCGATGCGCAATCGGTGGACGGCGCGGTGACGTTTGCGAAGGATGTCGCCCCGATCCTGCAGGCGAAGTGTCAGGATTGTCACCGCGCCGGCTCGATGGCCCCGATGTCGCTGGTCACGTTCGAGGAAACGCGTCCCTGGGCTCGCGCCATCAAGGAACGCGTGAGCACCCGTCAGATGCCTCCCTGGCACATCGATCGCGCCGTCGGCGTACAGAAGTTCAAGAACGACATGTCTCTGAGCGACGAGCAGGTCGCCACGATCGTGCGATGGGTCGACGCGGGCGCTCCGCTCGGCAATCCGAAGGACATGCCCGCCCCGCGCCAGTGGCCCGCCGACAACGAGTGGCGGGCGGCAAAGCTGCTCGGTCAGCCGGACCTGGTGATCACATCGGCCCCGTATACGATGGCCGCCCAGCACCAGGATGCGTGGTTCCGGCCGCTATCGGAGATCCCGATCACCGAGCCGCGGTGGGTGCGGGCGGTCGAGATGCGCCCGGGCACGATGAAGGGCCGGCGCATCATCCACCACGCGGTGGCGTACCTGGATCAGGAAGACAAGGACACGAGCGGCGTGCCCGGAAGTGGAAACAGCGATCTGAACCGCCGCGCGATGCTGATGGAATGGGCGGTCGGCAAGGGGTACGACTACTACCGGCCGAATACGGGCAAGCTGCTGCTGCCCGGCGCGAAGATTTCCTGGGATGAGCACATTCACGCCGTGGGCGAGGAGATCACCGACACGGTGCAGCTGGGGATCTGGCTCTATCCGAAAGGGCAGGAGCCGAAGTACCGGACCTATCTGACGGCCTTTGCCGCACTCGGCAAGGACGGCATCGATATCGCGCCCAATTCGATCGCGCAGAACGAGGGGTTCACGGTCCTCAAAATGCCCGGCCGACTCGAGAACTTCCAGCCGCACATGCACCTGCGCGGGAAGGCGATGTCCCTCGAGGCCATCCTGCCCGACGGCACCACTCAGATGATCAGCTACGTTGGAAACTTCAACTTCAACTGGATGACCAACTACATCTACGACGACGAGGCCGCGCCCGTATTCCCCAAAGGCACGATCATCCATGTCACGGCATGGCACGACAACACGAAGGCGAACAAGAACAACCCCGATCCGGATCAGTGGGTTGGTTATGGCGATCGCACCGTCGATGAAATGGCGCACGGGTGGGTCAACGTCACGTATATCTCGGACGAGGACTATGCCGAGTGGGCGGCGAAACACAAACCGCCGGTGCGCTCGACCAGCCAGCAGTAGTGCTGAACGCCGTGCGACTCAACGAGACGGCAACTGTGAGAACGTTCGTGTTGCTCGCGACCGTCGCCGCGGTGCCGTGGAGCCCGGGGACGCTCTCCGGACAGACGCTGCAGAAGGAACCAAGGCGTGAGGCGGGTGCCGGCGTCACCGGAGCCTTCGAAGGTTGGTACAAGAATGCCGACGGAACGTATAGCCTTCTGTTCGGCTACTTCAACCGCAATACGAAGCAGGAGCTGGATATCCCGATCGGCCCCGGCAACCGCATCGAGCCGCAGGGACCGGATCGGGGTCAGCCGACGCACTTCCTGACCGGACGACGGTGGGGGATCTTCAGAGTGAAGGTCCCCGCCGATTTCGGCAAGAACCGGATCACCTGGACGCTCGTCGCCAACGGCCAGACGACGACGATTCCGGGCACGCTGCACATCGATTATCAGATCTCGCCGCTCGTCAGCACCGCATCCGCTCTTGACACTCCGGGCGAAGGGGATACGCCGCCCGTGCTCAGGTTCGCCGAGGACGGCCCGTCGGTTCAGGGTCCCGACGGCCTGACCATCGAGCGCACGACGACGGTCGGGACGCCGCTCACGCTGTCGGTGTGGGTGGCCGACGATGGCCGCATCTTCACGAACTCCGGTGCGAAGCCGAGGAATCTGAGCAGCCCCGTGACCCTGACGTGGACGAAATACCGGGGCCCTGGCACCGTCACGTTTTCGAAGGACCGGCCTGACGTCCTGAAGATCGATCGCCAGCAGGAAGGTCTGGCGTTCAACGGCACGGCGACCACCACCGCCACCTTCGACGCACCGGGCGACTACATCCTCCACGTGCTCGCGAACGACTACTCCGGCCCGGGAGGCGGCGGGTTTCAATGCTGCTGGACGAACGGGCAGGTGAAGGTCTCGGTTGCGCCGCACTGACCCGCAAGCGTGAAAACGCCGGGATGTCGGACACGCCGGCGTGCGTCATGAGGTCTTCGGCGGCACGAAGGCGAGGAAGCGCTTCGGGTTGTCGACCAGGATCTTGTGCAGCGTGGCTTCACTCACCCCCGCATAGCGGAGCTTGGGAACAAAGACGGCCGTCACCGACGAATAGCCCGCCCCGCCATTGAACTTCGTCTCCGGTTCGGAAGCGAAGTCGGATGAGAGCAGCACGTGGTCTTCGTACCCGGCGTCCAGGACTTCTTTAATCAGGCTCACCTTCTTCGCGTCGCCCTGGGCCAGCCGGTGTCCGACCGTATCGAACCCCAGGAATGCGCCACGCTTCGCAATGTCCTTGTGCGTCTCGGCGTGGGTGTCATCGGTGATATCCGACAGGTGTCCGATGCAGACGTGCTGCGGGTCGGCGCCAGCGGATTCCAGGATGTCCAGTTGCTCGAGCCCGCATTTCCTGCATCCCGCGTGCGACGTATGCGTGAAGATCGGTAACGCGGTGCGCCGCTGTGTTTGCCCGATCACGCGAAACACCTTGCGCTCGTCAGCCGTCATCTCGGGCGAGCTGCCAATCTCGCCGAAGGCGCCCCAGCGCCCGGTCGCGGCGTCCCGCACGAGCCCTTCCACCAGCTCGTTTTCCGATTTGGCGGCCACGTCGGCCGGATACGTCGTCTGCAGGTAGTAGCCTCCGCTTGCGACGATGTGAACGCCGGAGCGCTCGGCGATCGTTCTGAGGTTCGCGTAACTCGTCCCCATGTCCGCGTGACCGCCGTCAACGATGCAACTGACGCCTTCTTTCCCCGTCGCTCTGACCTCCTCGGTGACCGCATCGACGTTTTCGAGGTAGGAGCGGGGCGGAGGTGTCGCCGGCCGCGGCGCACCCGCCGGCCGCATCTTCTCGAAGAACGAGCTGTCGAATGACATGTGCTCGTGGAACAGGATCGCGCCGTTTCCGAGGCCGTCCGGCGGCAGATCCTTCAGAATCGTGCGGATGATCGCGCCCTTCGGAATCCTCATCGCGCGTCGCGCGGCATTCGGCGCCTGAATCCCCCACGCCGCAAGCCGCGGTCCACGGCTGATGGAGAAGAGTCCCAGCCCCGCGCCAAGCATGCCCAGTGCTTCGCGCCGACTGAGCCGGGTCGACTGAGTGTCTTTCATGTCGCGAACCTCCCAGGCGGACGTAAACGGAGTGTACGGAGGAAACGGTAAAACCGCAGAGACGCAGAGCAACGGAGACAGAACGGAGAAAAGGTAACAGATCAGCAGCCCGTGTACGGATACTTTTGACACTTGTAAAAATGGACACTGATCTCGATCGTTACATCGGCTGTCTGGTCGGGCTCGCCATCGGCGACGCGCTTGGCACGACCCTCGAGTTTCGCCCGAAAGGGACTTTCAAGCCGATCACCGATATGGTCGGCGGCGGGCCGTTCGGCCTTCGGCCGGGCCAATGGACCGACGATACGTCGATGGCCTTGTGCCTGGCCGAGAGCCTTGTCGAGCGGCACGGATTCGATCCGGTCGATCAGATGCGCCTCTACGTCCGCTGGTGGCACGAGGGATATAGGAGCAGCAGACCCGGCGACTGTTTCGACATTGGCAACACCGTGAGCGCGGCGCTCGGGCGCTTCGAGCGGACCGGAGACCCGTTCGCCGGTTCGAGCGACCAGAGGACTGCCGGCAACGGATCGTTGATGCGGCTCGCGCCCGTTCAGATGTGCTACTGCAACGATGCGCGGGAGGCCGTCGTGCGCGCTGCACAGTCGTCGAAAACGACTCACGCGGCTTACATCCTGCTCGGTGCATCGAATCTGGTGGTGGGAGCGGCTATCGGGCGAGAGATTCACTGAGCCGACTGAATCGATCTGCTGTGCGCGTTCATCCGCTGGAACGGGCTCCGCACCTTGCAGCATGCGCTCGAGGCGCATCGTCAGGCTGGCTGGCCGCTGCGCATCATCACCACCGTGTATGCGGGTTCAACGGAACGGCGCGCGCTCGACTGGCTCGCATCTATCGGCGCGGAGGTGGATGCTCGACGCATTGAAGTGGAACGTGCGTCTCGCGCAGGCGTCGACACCGGACTTGATCGAGAAGTTCAAGGCAGCCTTTGAAAGCTATTGGTTGGACGCTGTTGGACGCCGACTACGAGCCCTGTGACCCGGCCCGTGAAGCCGATGCCGGACGACTTCTTCCGGGAAGCGAAGGTCGCAACGGGTTAGCGGTTTTCTCTGCGCGTCTCCGTTCCTCCGTTTCTCTGTGGTTTTACCGTTTCCTCCGTATTCTCCGTTCTCGGGGAGGTCCGTATTCTCCGTTCTCTGGGAGGGTTGTCAACGGCCCGTGACAATTGTTAACAATGAAGATCTTGAAAGCGGGCCATGGGCCAGGAACAATCGCGGCGCTCCCTTACCGGCGGCTGGGGGAAGGGGCCTGTGAGACGTGTCGCGGGAACGTTGCTGGAGAACACGGTATGAAGCGCCTCGCATTCAACATGGTCGTGGCAGCGGGCCTGGTGTCGGCGCTCGCGACCGCCGGGCTCGTCTACGGCGCCGGTCAGAACGGCGACTCTCGGAACAAGCAGCGGCATCCGGTCACCAAGGCCGACTACGAACGGTGGAAGACGGAGCTGTCGAACTGGGGCCGGTGGGGCAGGGACGATCAGATGGGAGCGCTCAATCTGATCACGCCGGCAAAGCGGAAGCAGGCGGCCACGCTGGTGAAGGAAGGCGTGACCGTCTCGCTCGCCGGAGACGTGAACACGGAAAAGAGCGTCGATAACCCGCAGCCGTACGAGCACGTCATGACGCAGGCGGGCCCGACCGGCGCCGGCGACCGCCTTTCCGTGTCGTTTCATGGCTACGCACACACACACCTCGACGCCTTCGCCCATCGCTTCTTCGACGGGAAGATGTGGAACGGCGTCTCGTACGAGGAGGTGACGAAGGACGAGGGCGCGAAGAAAAACTCCATTTACAACGTCCACAACGGCATCTTCACGCGCGGGATTCTGATGGACATCCCCCGCTTGAAAGGGGTCGCGTTCCTGGAGCCGGGCACCCGCATCTACGTCGAGGACCTCGAGGCCTGGGAAAAATCGGCCGGCATCAAGGTTTCCCCCGGAGATGCCCTGTTCATCCGCACGGGCCGCTGGGCGCGGCGCGCGCAGGTGGGGCCGTGGAATGCGGGGCGTGAAACGGCCGGTCTCGACGCCTCGGTCATTCCATGGCTGAAACGGCGCGACGTGGCGTTACTTGGAAGCGAGACGGCACAGGACGCCACGCCGCCACAGGACGGCGCTGAAGTCGGCCCGCTGGCGCTGCACGATTTCGCGCTGATCGTCCTTGGCATTCATCTGTTCGACGACACGAATCTCGAAACCGTGGCGGAGGCGGCGGCGCTCAGAAAACGGTGGGAGTTTCTCTTGATGGCGGCGCCGTTGCCGGTCACCAACGGCACGGGGTCCCCGATCAATCCGATCGCGGTGTTCTGATCACGTGAGCCGGCAGAGCGGCGGATCGATTTGACCGAGGAGCACACACACATGGCAACAAGAGCGGGCGTGGCACTACTCGCGTTTGCAGTACTGGCGCTGCCATCGAGACCTGCGTGGGCACAGGGCGCCGGCGGCATCGCCGGCGTGGTGAGGGATTCATCGGGCGGCGTGCTGCCCGGCGTGACGGTCGAGGCATCGAGCTCCGCATTGATCGAACGCGTCCGGGCGGTCGCCACCGACGCCGAAGGTCAATACAAGATCATCGATCTGCGTCCCGGCACCTACGTCGTGACGTTCACGCTCTCCGGGTTCAGGACGTTCAAGCGGGAAGGCGTTGAGCTCTCGGCCGGCTTCACCGCCACGGTCAACGTCGACCTCCCTGTCGGCACCCTCGAAGAGACAGTCACCGTGTCCGGCCAGTCGCCGATCGTCGACACGCAGAACGTCGTCCAGCAGAAGGTCATCACGCAGCAGATCCTGCAGTCGGTGCCGTCGAGCCGGAGCAATTATGCGGCGCTGACACCGGGAGCGTCGCGGTCGACCGACGTCGGCGGCAGCAACGGATCCGACTCGGGCGCGACCTTCACGATCCACGGTTCGCGGGGCGGCGACGTGCGGCGTCTCATCGACGGCATGCGGTGGAACTCGATGGAAGCGGCCAACGCCGGCACCGGGTTCTATTTCGATCCGACGGCCGCAGAGGAGATCGCCATTCAGCTGGGCGGCAACTCGGCCGAGTTCGAGCTCGGCGGCGTCCAGGTGAACCTGGTTCCGAAATCGGGCAGCAACAGGTTCAACGGGTACGGGTTCGCGGGATATACCAACAACAGCTTGAACAGCACGAGCATCCCGGATGCCTTGAAGGCGCGTAACCTGCCGTCTGTCGGCGCCGTCGACTACGTTTACGACTACAGCGGCTCGCTCGGCGGCCCGATCCTCAAGGACAAACTCTGGTTCTTTAGCGCGCAACGGTGGTGGGGGAATTCCACGTTCGTGCCCGGTCTCTATTACAACAAGAACACGGCCGCATGGATTTACCAGCCCGATCTCAGCCGGCCGGCCGTGAACGACAATACCAACCGGCATCACAACGCCCGATTCTCGTGGCAGCTCAGCCCGAGGCACAAGTTGAACCTCTCCTGGGACACCGAGCAGAACTGCGTGTGTCATGGGGCGCTGACCGCGCTCGCGTCTCCGGAAGGCACGTACAAGTGGGATTTCGGGCCGCCGAATTACATCCTGCAGGCCACGTGGAGCCACCCGCGAACCAACCGGCTCTTATTCGAAGCCGGCGCCACGACGCTGATCTTCCAGTACGTCGGAAAGCCCACCGAGCCGCTGCCGGAAGGGGCGGACAGACAGATCTCGGTCGTGGAGGCCACGACCGGTTTCCGTTATCGGTCGAACGGCGGGTTCTACAACTTCGGCACGTACGGCAACAAGGTCACGGATCAATCCAATCAGCGGTTTGCCGTCTCGTACGTGACCGGCACGCACAACTTCAAAACCGGCATTCAGGTGATGGAGGGGTGGCGCCATCACGAACAGCGGCCGCCGGGCAGCATGGAATACGTCTTCCGGAACGGCTCGCCGTTGTCGATCACCCAGTACGCGACGCCGAACCTCGAAACGGAGCGGCTGAAGGCGAACCTCGGCGTCTTCGCGATTGATCAGTGGACCATCAAGAGGCTGACGCTGAACCTCGGTCTGCGCTTCGACTATCTGAACGCGTACGCCGGCGCGACCGACTTGCCGGCGGGGCCGTTCGTGCCGGCCCGGAAGTTCGATGCGATTCCATGCCTGCCGTGCTGGACCGACATCAACCCGAGGATTGGCGCGGCGTACGATCTGTTCGGCAATGGCAGGACGGCGATCAAAGGCAACATCGGACGGTACGTGGCCGGGCAGGCGGTCGACATCGCGTCCGCGCTTCATCCGGTGAACAGTTCCGTCTATCAGGTCACTCGGAACTGGAACGACGTCAACGGCAACTATGTGCCGGATTGCGACCTCACCAGTCCACTGGAGAACCGCGAGTGCGGGCCGATTTCGGATTTGAACTTCGGCAGGAACAATCCGCGCGCGACCCAGTACTCGCCCGACGTGCTCACCGGGTGGGGCCATCGTGGATACAACTGGCAGGGCAACATCAGCTTTCAGCACGAGTTGCGTCCTGGAATCGGTCTCAACGTCGCGTACTTCCGTACCTGGTATGGCAACTTCACCGTGACGACCAACACGGCGCTGACGCCGTCGGACTTCTCGCAGTTCTGCGTGACGGCGCCCCTCGATCCGCGCCTGCCTGGCGGGGGCGGCTACCCGGTGTGCGGCAACTACGACGTGAACCCCGCGAAGTTCGGCCAGGCGCAGACCGTCGTGCAGCTCGCCTCGCAGTACGGCGACCAGAGCGAGGTCTACAACGGGCTCGATGTCACGGTGAATGCGCGGCTGAAAGCCCTCTTCGTGACCGGCGGGCTCAACACGGGACGCACGGAAACCAACAACTGCGGCGTCGTCATCAACAATCCGCAGGTCACGGCGCTGCAATCGGGAGCGACGTACAGCGGGCCCCGGAGCGAAGCGTTCTGCGATAACGTGCTGCCATGGGCAGGCCAGACGCAGGTGAAATTCGCGGCGATCTACAACCTGCCGTGGGACCTGCAGACCAGCGCCACGGTGCAGTCGTACCCGGGCACGTCGGTAGCGGCTGGTGGCGTCGGCAGCACCTTTGTTTACAGCAACTCACAGATCCTGCCGTCTCTCGGCCGCAACCTGTCGTCGTGCGGAGCGGCGGCGACCTGTACCGGCACGTCGACGGTGCAGTTCCTCGCCGCGAACCAGCGGTTCGAGAATCGTTACGCGCAGTTTGATCTGCGATTTGCGAGAACGGTGAGAATCGCGCGCACGCGGGTGCAGGGCATCGTCGACCTGTTCAATGCGTTCAACGCGCGTCCCGTGCTCTCGCTCAACACGCGATACAGCGGGACAACCGGCGGCTCGTGGCTGTCGCCGACGACGACTCTCGTCGGTCGACTCATCAAATTCAGCGCGCAGCTGAATTTCTAGAATGTCATGAGAATCTCGGATCCATCCATCCGGTTCGGTCTCATCGTGGCCGTGGCCGTCGCTCTGCCGACCGCCGGCGGGCCGGTTCAGCGTGTGGGCGCACAGGCGCCGGCCGCCAGCCAGCTCGGCACGATCACCTTCCCGACATCGGCGAAACCCGCCGCGCAGGCGCCGTTCCTCACGGGGACCAAGGCGCTGTACAACTTCGAGTTCGATCTGGCCGGCGAGGCCTTCCGCGAGTCGCAGAAAGCCGATCCCGCCTTCGCGCTCGCGTACTGGGGCGAGGCGATGAGCTACAACCACCCGCTCTGGGCGGCACAGGACCTGGCTGCCGCGCGCCGTGTGCTCGGGCGGTTGGCAGGGACGGCCGCCGAGCGCGCCGCGAAAGCGCCGGCCGGGAAGGAGCGCGAGCTCGTCCAAGCGGTGGACATCCTGTTCGGCGCGGGCGACAAGCTCGCGCGGGACAAAGCGTACGCGGCAGCCATGCAGCGGATGCACGCGACGTATCCGAACGACGACGAGATTGCGTGCTTCTACGCGCTCGCGCTGCTGGGCACCGCGCGCCCCGGCGAGAGCAACACCCGGAATGCGATGCAGGCGGCGGCGATCTCGCAGGAGATCTTCCGGCGGAACCCGCAGCATCCCGGCGCCGCCCACTACATCATTCACGCGTTCGACGATCCCGATCACGCGATCCTCGGCCTGCCTGCCGCGCGCGCGTACTCCAGGATCGCGCCGTCCGCCGCGCACGCGCTCCACATGCCCTCGCACATCTTCGTACAGCTCGGGCTCTGGGACGACGTCGTCGCGTCCAACGTCGTGGCGTACAAGGCGGCTGTCGATCTCGCTGATCTCAAGAACCTGCCGCGCGGCCGTGAAGACTTCCACACGCTCTCGTGGCTGCAATACGCCTATCTGCAGCAGGGCAGGTTCGACGAGGCCGATCGGGCCGTGACCACGGCCAGGGCGGTCGCCGACAAGGACACGAGCCCGAGCGTGCGCGACGGGTATGCGTCCATGAAAGCGCGCCAGGTGGTCGAGACGGCGAAATGGGAGAAGCTGGCGCTGCCGAGCGGTCCCGGCAAGGACGGCGGCGCGCCGGGCTACAACGGCAGCGCCGCGTATTTGCTCGCGGCCGGCCTGAGCGCCGCCAGCCTCGGCGACACCGCCACGGCGACCCTGGCCCTCGAGAGGCTGAAGGCGGTGCGCGTGCAGGCGGAGTCGGGGTCGAACGCGTACCGCGCGAAGCCGTTCGCGATCATGGAGAAGGAAGTCGGCGCGGCGCTCGCGTCGGCGCAGAAGGACACGGCCACGGCCGAACGGCTGTTGAAGGACGCGACGGCGATCGAGCTGACGCTCGACGACCCGTCCGGGCCGGCCGAACCGATCAAGCCGTCGTTCGAGCTGTACGGGGAGCTGCTCGTCGAGCTGCACCGGCCCGCGGAAGCCGCCGCTCAGTTCCAGCACGCGCTGCAGCGGATGCCGAATCGCCGCGCGTCGCTGGTCGGCCTCGAGCGGGCGACCGGACAGCGGCCGGCCACCGCGCAAGTTGGACGTCTCTCAGATGAACACATCGTGCGCCTCAACCGCGCGGTCCAGTTGTTCCTCGGTCTGGCCGGTCCGGCGTCGAGCGCGCGCGAGTAGTCCCGTCGACCCGCCCACTACCGTTACCGCTGCGCGATCGAACGAGGTGATCTCACTTTCGCGCGGGCGATGAAGGGCCTGCGCGACACAGCGCTGCAACCAGCAGGCAGGGAGGTGTCGGCGGTTCTGCGACGGCGCGTATCGCAAGTCGACGGCCGTGGCTCACCTGTGACGGATTTGACCAAATGAGTTCCGGCGGACGAGAATCGACGATACGTTGGGCGATAACACTACGGCACCCGAGCCGCCGATTCGTCAGCTGTCGGCGCCTGATTTGAAGGCACTGCTCAAGAGCGGCGCCGCAATCGAGCTGGTCGACGTCCGCACCGGGGAGGAGCGCGCGATAGCCACGATCGACGGCTCTCGCTTGTTTGACCAGGCGTATCACGACGCGCTGCTCCTTC
>QHWJ01000118.1 GCA_003222535.1 Acidobacteriota bacterium
GCTTGTCGACGATCAGCAGGTCCGGTCGAAACGCCAGCGCCGTGCGTTCCAGGATGTCGCTTCGCGTCTGGCGCACCTCCGGCGCGCAGTCGAGGAGGAACTGGGGCTCGTAGTGATCGGCGTTGACCCGATTGATGCACGGCAGCTTCACGTAATCCATGCGGTCCGGGATGCGAAAGGCCTGGATCATCGGTGAGCCGGTCATCAGGAGGACGGCGCCTTGCGGATAGTCTGAACCGAACAGCTCACCGAGCAGCAGGGACCGCCGGATGTTGCCGAGCCCGAAGGTGTCGTGTGAGTACAAAAGAATTTTGGGCCTGGCGGGCGAAGCGAGAGACGCTGTGCTTCTGTCGCGGCGCGCGACGGCGATAGCCGACCCTGCAGATGTGGGGATGTTCATATGGTCCGTTGGGGGATAGGACCTAGGAACGGGTCGCGGCGGAACAGCATTCTTGCCGCGGGAGTGTTGAGCGGGTGATCAGTAACGAAGCTTCGCCTCAAACTGACGAGTGACACTCGAGAAGTCGCCCGCAGCGAATCTTCGTGGCCAGACTGCCGTTCCGCGACTTCACCACGGGCTGCTGAGGCCGAGCCGAGCAGAACCTGCTTCATTTTGCGAGACCGGGGTCTTAGAGGATGTCCAGCCAGCGTTGGTCGTTGCACCGGCAGTCTCCAGAAAAGTCGGCGATTCGCCGCACCGAATGTTGGCCTCGATGGCGCCGATCGGCACGTCGCTATCACTCCTGCTCGACAACTTGAGAATGTGAAAGGAGAAAAAGGCGACTCGACTCAGTCTCGAGTCGGCGGGGCAATAGTGATCTGTCGTGCAATTGTGTGCAAGAGAAAACTGTGTGTTTCTTTCCCGACAAGGCTTACTTTAGTCGCGGGATCCAAGACTTTGATTCCGGCCCATCAAGAACTTGAAAACAACTCCTGCGTACCCAGTCGTCTTCAGCAGGCCTGCATTTCGGCGTCGATCGGCGCGTTGTTATCCCCGCTCGACAACTTGAAATGTGAAAGGAGAAGAACAAGTCTCGACTCGCGTCGAGTCAGCGTGGGAATACTGGCCTGCGCGCAATTGTGTGACAAGCGAAAACTGTGTCTCTTTCTGTAAATAGAACGCCCTCTAGAGCGACTTTAGTCTGCCTTTCCAGAGAGCGCGACTTTAGTCTGCTTTTCCAGAGAGAGCGACCTAGAGCGGCTCTCGTCTCATCAAGTCTGCTCGGACCCTTCTCCTGTTATTTCAGCAGACTACGATATTTTACGGGTGGCGGGTCCTGGCGTGATACATCGTTTCGTAATGACGCCGACGTGATGATTTGGACAAGCCACTGATACACAGAGAACGCCTCGCCCGCGGCTCGGCGGCGCCGCGTCGGGCGCTACGTGTTTCGTCTCTGTGTCTTTGTGTCTCCGTGGCCAAATATGTCGTCGTATTACGCCGGTTCGTGGCCGACCAGCAGCCGCGTGGCCTCGGCCAGCTGCGCGTCCAGATGCCGGAGTCCCCGCTCGTAGATGCGGGTGACGGTTCGCTGCGCGCGCTCGACGAGGACCGAGGCAGCCGTGTGCCAGCGGAGCGCGCCGGCCTCCGGGACGGCGCTCACAGTGGAGTAGCCGTCGAGCAGTGCCGCTGCGCCCGCGCGCGCCGCCGCAGGCGAGCACTCCTCCGACGTCCGCGCATCCAGCAGCCGGGCGAGCAGGCTGCCGAGGTCCGCGGCTCGCGGACCGATCGCCATATCCTCGACGTCAATCAGCGTCACGCGCGATCCGCTGACGAGGGCGTTCTTCGGATGCACGTCGCCGTGCAGACAGCCGGGCTGGCCCGTGCCCTCCTCGCGCGCTGACAGTTCAGCCGCGAGCCCCTCGACAGCCGAAGCGAGCGACGGAATCGAACGCGTGATCAGATCGACGGCTTCGCGGCGGGCCGAGCAACCGGAACGGTCGAACCGAGGCAGGCCCGCCAGCGGCAACCCGTGCAGATGCCCCAGCGCGATGCCCATCGCCCGCATGTCGTGCGGCTCGTAGGTGAGGAGCCGCCCGGCGACCGACTCAACCAGCATCGTGTCGTGCACCGGCGAAAACGCGATCGGGCGTGGGACTCGTAAATCGGCGCTGGTTTGCGCCAGCGCGTCGGTGAGGGCCATGTAACGCTCGTACTCGGAGCGGGCGCGCGCGCCGACTTTCGCGTACGCGATCACGGCGCCCGCCGCGTCGAGGCACTGAAAGGTCGCCGAGTTCTCCGGGGCCCAGGCGACGAGCCGGCTCTGGACCCACGGCCGCAGCAGCCGCGGCGACAGGAACGCGCGAGCGGCCTCAATCGTCCTGAGCGTCGCGACGCGGCGGTCGTTCGGAAAGAGCCAGAACACGGCGTCGAGGCCCGGATCGTGCACGACGCCAGGCGCCTCCGCGTGCGAGGTGTCCGCTGCCGCCACCGCCTTCTCGAAGGCCCGCGCGCTCCGTCCCGGACGGAACGCGTGCGCGGCGACGTTGTACTCGGCGCCGCCCGCCTCGAACCGGTACAGCATCCGCAGGCTGCCACCCATCCGATACGTCGCGCGAACGCGCTCGGACCGCGTAACGCGCGCCGCCCAGTCGAAGCTTGGGACGAGGCGCGCGGCGACGAACGCCGGGTCGAGCAGCGCGTCGCGGTGGGGAAATGCCGGATCGTGCGCGAACGGAAGAGTCACCGTGTCATCTCCTGGAGTTGGGCGACCACGTTTGGCAAGACGGCGCGTCGCCGTCGACGCGCCAGGTCACGCACGTGCCGTCCGTCAGCGTTCTCACCACCGCCGCGCGACCGGCCCCGGCGACGATCCCAAGCGGACCGCGGTCGCCGCCGGTGGTCCACGCGACCACGTCACGTCCCTGCCGGCCGCGCCCTTCGATCTCGATCACGGTGACGGGCGCCTGCCCGCCGGTGCGCACGCGCATCCTCGGCAGCGGCGCGCCGGCCGCCAGCGGCGCGGCCAGCGTGATGAAACGCGCATCGCACGTCTCGTCTTCCGTCACGACGACGATCGGTGCCGACTCGCTGATGGCGAAGCGGGGCGACACCCGGCCATGCTGCAGTGCGACCTTGTGCGGGGCCCCGAACACGAGCGCGAGGCCTGGCGCCCACACCGCAGGGTGCCCGCCGCCGTACGCGACGGCGTGACACGACGCGTCCGGCGTCAGATGGAATCGCAGGTCGTAGCGGTGCGGTCGAGCGCCGATCAGCCGGTCCTCGATGACCCAGTACTCGCCGGCGACGAACAGGATGCGGCGCTGGTGAACCGCGTCGTCGCATGGGCTGACCGCTTCACCCCACGACAGGTCGAGCGTGTCGGACTGGAATCGCCCGAGAAGCGTCGCGCGCGGAAGCGGTCCCTTTGGCCGGCCAGGCCGGTACGACACCTGATCGAGGCCGTCCACCGTGACGGTGCTGCGCGCGACCGTCCCCTTGAACCACTGGCTGACCGCATCGTCGGCTACGTCGATGTTGCGGTCCTCGCGATCGGTGACGCACAACACTCGCTGCGGTGATTGAGGGCACACGGTCATCATCCTGTCTTCATGCCGATGGCATGCAATGAGGCGGGCGCGAGCGTCACGTCGTGCACGCGTCCGTTCTCGAGGCGGTACACCATGTCGGCGCATTCGAAGAGGGCCGGCTGATGGGTGACGGCGATGCAGGTCTTTCCGACGCGCAGCCGCTGCAGCGCGCGCACGATCACGGCTTCGGATTGCGCGTCGACGTGCGCGAGCGGTTCGTCGAGTACCAGGATCGGACGGTCGAGGAGAAACGCGCGCGCGAGCGACAGCCGCTGGCGCTGCCCGCCCGACAGGTTCACGCCGTCTTCGCCGAGCGACGTGTCGAGCCGGTGGGGCAGCGCGCGCACAAAGTCGTCGAGGGCGACGAGCGACAACGCCTCCCACACGCGGTCGTCGTCCACGGTGGCGTTGTGGGGCGTCAGGGCGGCGCGCACCGTGCCCGCGAAGACGTGCGTGTCCTGCGCCATCGACGCGATCTGGGCGCGCAGCGATTGCAGCGTGATCGAGGCGAGCGGGCGCCCGTCGAGCCCGGTTCGACGCGGAGGCTGACGCCCCGCAGGACCGGCGCCCGGCGCCCGTCGAGCGTCGGGTACTGGAACGACACGTCGCGGAATTCGATCACGCCGTGCGCGCGCCCGATCGCGACGGCGCCCCGTGCGTCCTCGACCGTCGGGCACAGCGCCAGCAGCGACAGGAGCCGTTCGCCGCCCACGAGACCCCGCGACGCCGTCTCGGCGATGTCGTTCAACCGTTCGATCGGCTTCAGCAGCTGGACGATGTAGCTGGCCATGACGGTCAGACCGCCGATCGTGAGCCGCCCGTTCATCACCAGAATCGAGCCCACGCCGACGATGAGCGCCACCGAAACGCCGTGCGCGAGCTTCATCGCCTGCTCCATCTGGGCGGTGACGCGCGTCTCTTCAACGCCGGCCTGCAGGCTCTGCGCGTTCATCCGCGCGAACCGTGCGCGCGAGTGGCGTTCGCCGCCGAGGGCCTGAATCGCCGGCAGTCCCCGTACAATTTCCTGCGCGAGGCCGGCGACGTCGCCCTCGTGCCGCCGCTTCGCGCGTGACGCTTCACGGAGCCGCCGGCCGTAATACCCGACCATCAGCGCCAACCCGGGCAGGACGGCCAGCGTCAGGAGCGCCAGCGGCGGAACAATCCACAGCATGACGGCGAAGGTCGCGACCGTCGTGAGCGCGTTCTCGAAAATCGCGGGAAGGATCCGCGTCTGCAGCCGGACGAACATCTCGACATCGCCGACGATCCGCAGCACCAGTTCCCCGCTGCGATGCGACGTGCGAAGCGTCGGCGGCAGCCGCTGCAGGTGCGCCAGCATCCGGTCGCGGAGCTCGAGGCTGAGCTGTTCGCGGACGCGCGAGCCTGTTGTCTTCTGCAGCGCGTCTGCCGCGCCGCGCACCGACGAGATGATCACGATGGCGATTGCCGCCAGGACGACGAGGGCGACCGGCGGAAGGTTCCAGTCGAGCTGGCGCAGCGGACCGGGCAGAGGGCGCGCCGAAAGGACGTGGTCGATCACCATTTTGAGCGGCCACGGCGCCAGCACGCCCGTCGCGACCTCCACCACGCGGAACGCGTACGACCGCGCGATCGGCCGGCGGTGGACCCAGATGTCCGGGCCGAAGGCGTGCACCAGCTCGCGCCACGAATGACGGCGATCTTCGATCTTCATGACCTCACCGCGCCGACCGCCGCCGCGAGGTCGGTCGCCATCCGCTCAACGCAGGAGCGAGCGCGCGCGTCAGCGCGCGCCACGGCGATGCGCCGTGCCGGGGAAACGCTGAGCACGATGGCGAGCCCCGCGCCGATCATCGCGGCCGATCCGCCAGCAGCGCCGTCACCCGCGCGCGAACGCGCGAGAGGCCGTCGAGATCGATCGCCGCGGCGGGGACGGGCCGCGCGAGGGCCGCGCGCACCGTGGCCAGCAGCACGTCCGGCACGAGCGCGTCCGGCTCGACCATGTCGAACAGGCCGCGCGCCGCGAGGA
>QHWJ01000209.1 GCA_003222535.1 Acidobacteriota bacterium
CCAAAACCGTATCGGGCCTCGCGACCAAAGTCATCACGCCCGGCACAGGCAAGGACCATCCGGCGAAGGATGACGTCGTCACGGTCCACTACACGGGGTGGAAAACCGACGGCACGATGTTCGACAGCTCGGTCGCGCGCGGCAAGCCGTCGAGCTTCGGTGTCGCCCGCGTGATTGCCGGCTTCGGCGAAGGCCTGCAACTCATGGTGCCCGGTGAGAAACGCCGGTTGTGGATTCCCGAGGCGCTCGCCTACAAAGGCCAGCGCGAACCGAAGGGGATGCTCGTCTTCGACGTCCAGTTGATCGACATTCCGACCCACGCGCCGCCCGACGTGAAGGCGCCGCCCACGGACGCCAAGAAAACGGCGAGCGGCCTCGCGTACAGAATGCTGCAGCAGGGAACGGGCGGCCGGCATCCGAGATCGAACAGCCAGGTGCAAGTGCACTATACGGGCTGGACAACGGACGGGAAGATGTTCGACAGCTCGGTGGTGCGCGGCCAGCCGGCGGAGTTCGCGCTCGACGGGGTCATCGCGGGATGGACCGAAGGCCTCCAGCTGATGTTCGAAGGCGAGAAGACCCGCTTCTGGATTCCCGAGAAGCTTGCCTATGGCGGGAAGCAGGCGCCATACGGGCTGCTGGTATTCGATGTGGAGCTGCTCAAGATCCAATAGGTCGGGTGGGTCTGGTAGGTGACTCACCCGACCGACCCGACCCACTCGACGCTTCCATGATTCGCCGAACCGCTTTTTGAAAACGCTCCGCGAGGGGTCGGCGAGCTTCCTCGGCCACCGGACCGAGGCGCGACCAGCTCGCATGCGCCTGCCGCACTTCGTCGCTGGCCGCGCGGAAGCGGCTGTCGTCGTCCACCTTGCCGCCGATCGTGTTGGCCGCGAGCGCTTCCTTCAGCATCGCTGCCAGGCGCGTGGTTGGCGAGAGCGCCGCGTCGGCGGCGCCGGCCGCCGGGCCGGCGAGCGATCTCGCGAGCTCCTCCATGCGGATCGTGAGCGCTTCCATGCGCTTGCGATTTGAATCGGGATCGAGGTCGGTTCCGCCGAAGACGGATGGCCAGCGAGTGATGGCGCGGTTGAACGCGGTCGTGAAGCGCTCGTCGAGCGCCGCAGCGCGATCGCGATCGACGCCGCGCGCCGCCAGCTCCGACTGCCACCGCGCACGCAGCGATCGGACCTTTGCCATGAGATCGGCTGGTGGCTCCTCGAGTGCGGAGTGCGGCGTGCGGAGTGCGGACTGCGGCGTGCGGACTGCGGAGTCCGGAGCGGGCGTTGCGGATTCGGAACTGTCGACGACCGACTCGGCACTGTCGACCGGCGACTCCTGACTGCCGGCTGCCTGCTGCTGATTATCGTCTGCGAGGCCTTCCAGTTCCTGACAAATGGCCTCGCGTGCGGCGATCCGCTCCGCACGGGTGACGTCGTGCCGCTGCGCATATCGCGTGAAGAAGTGGTCGCATGCGCCGCGGAAGCGCTGCCACAGCGCTTCGGAACGGCTTTTCTTCACCGGGCCGATCGTCTTCCATTCGGCCTGGAGGCGTTTGATTTCGCCGACGGTGGCGTCCCAGTCTGTCGACTCGCGGAGCGCTTCGACTTTCGCGCAGAGCGCGTCCTTCTTTGCCAGGTTCTCCGCCCACCTCGCTTTGCGTTCGGCGAGGTCGGCGTGACGACGCGTGAAGAAGCGATCGCAGGCGGAGCGGAAGCGCTCCCAGATCGTTTTCTCCTGCCCACGGGTGACCGGGCCGATCCCCTTCCATTCCGCCTGCAGCTTCTTGATCTCGTCGGCGGTCTGGATCCAGCTCGTCGACCCGGCGAGCGATTCGGCGCGCTCGCACAGGGCGACTTTCTTCGCGAGGTTTTCGGCGCGCGCTTCAGCCTGCGCCGCGAAATGCGATTCGCAGCGCTTCCACGCCTCGTCGTGCGCCGCCTTGAACCGGCGCCACAGCGCCTCGCCCTGCGCGCGCGGCACGTCGGCGGCCTGGCGCCACTGCTGCTGCAGTTCTCTCACCTGCTTCGCGATCTCCTCGGGATCGTCGAGGGCCTTGACCGCTTCCATCTTTTCGCAGAGCTGCTCCTGGATGCCGACGTTCGCCCAGCGTTGCCAGTCGGCGACGTCGCGCAACTCCTGGACCTTCGGTATGAGCGCGGTCTGCGCGGCCTTCAGCCGGCGGACGGTTTCCTCGTAGTCACGCTTGGACGGGAGCGGCGGAATCCTGCCAAGCGCCGTGCGGAGATCCTTGAGCGCGCGTTCGCCGGCCTTGAGCGACAAATCGGTACGTGCGGCAATCGCCTCGACGCGGCCGCCCAGCTGCTGCAGCC
The DNA here is from genome assembly GCA_003222535.1 of Acidobacteriota bacterium. GTDB lineage: Bacteria > Acidobacteriota > Vicinamibacteria > Vicinamibacterales > CAVVIG01 > QHWJ01. The sequence continues at coordinate 2,331 of QHWJ01000209.1, forward strand.
GGATCAAGGCCTCGCGGCGCGCCCGCTGATCCTCCTCGCGGGCCGCGGCGTCGCGGGCCGCGAACGCCGCGTCGGCCTCGGCGTAGCGCGCAAGGACGTCGGGATCGCAGGTCGTCCGGGCGGTCATGCCCTGCCATTCGCGGCGGACAACGTTGAACTGGCGGCGTGCCACCGTCAGATCCTCGAATGCCGCGGTCCGCGCCGCCTCGTCGGCGAGCTCCGCGAACCGCTCGCGCCGGCGCTCCGCCTCCTTCCAGGCCGCGTGGCGCCGTTGGCAGGCCTGCGCCGCCAGATCGAAGCGGCGCGTCAGCTCGGCCTGAGCCGCGCGGTCGTCGAGCGCCGGCATGCCTTCCCATTCGGCGCGGGCGACCTCGAGGTCCTCGAGCGCGGCGGCGCCGTCAAGCTGGTCGATCCGTTCGCAGACCGCGATGCGTGCCCGTGCCAGCGCGTCGCGCGTCGCGCGGGCCTGCCGCTCGACTGCGGCGCGCTCGGCCTCTTCACGCGCCCGCGCCGCGCGACGCTCGGCGTCCTCGCGCTCCGCGCGCTCGACTTCGGCGGGATCGGGTTCGGCCGCCTTCGCCGCCGCCGCGGCGGACGCGGCGGCCGCCGCTTCGGCGGCTGCGGCCTCCGCGGCCAGGGCATCCCGGGCCGCCGCCGCGGCGCGCTCGTCAGCCTCGCGCACGATCGCCCGCGCGCGCTTGGCCGCGCTCTTGTTCTTTGCGCGCGCGGCGATCTGCTCGAGCTCGTGCCGGTCGGCGATCCGATCAACCGCCGCGAGCGTCGGGTCCTTGAATTCGCTGTTCAGGGCGACGCTGAGGATCTCCGCCTGATCCTGGAGTGCGTCGAAGGCCGTCCGCCGCACGGATTCGTGGTCGCTGTGCCGCGCGATCGAACCGAGGGCATGGCTCTCGGTCACCCGCGCCACCGCGCGCTGCGCGCTCGATTCGCGCGGTGCGCTCTTCGCGATGCCCACCAGCGTCTTCATGTCAGCCAGCGCGTCGACCGCGGCCAGGCTCTCCGGTTCGCCGATGCCTTCGAACGCCTCGAGCGCGATGTCGCGGAGCATGCCAATCGCCTGCACCCGCACGCTCTCGTCGACATCGTCGCGTGCGACCGCGGCCAGCACGGCCGGATCCATCAGCTTGCTCACGGCCGCGCGCCGCACACGCGCATCGGGATCCTCGCGGGCGACTTCGATCAGCAGATCGCGCTCGTCGAGCGGAGTCTCCTGCACGAAGGCGAGCCGAACGGCGGCGTCGGGATGCTTGTGACGCGACTGAGTGCGGAATCGATCAAGCAGTGCCATTACGCGCTCCAGCCGGGTGCAGCCGGCTTGTGTCCCGGTTCGAGGTCCAGCGTGCAGCGTTCAACGCCCGTTCGGTTCAACAGCGCGAACCCGGAACGTGGCGTCGGTGAACGCCTTCGGAAACCACCAACACCACAGGCGGCCAACCAGATCCCTTGAACGACAGGTTCGACCATCCGATCCCGCGGGCGAGAAATCGGGCGCGGGGTTCGCCCGTCTTCAGCTCGAAGGATGATGCCTGCTGACCAGTGCCCACGTCGACGACTCCTGCCGCCGTCGCCGCCACGGTGACAGCGATCCTGCTCAGCCGCTTCAAAAGGCCCATCGGCGGCTCCATCGGGATATGCCATTCTAGTGAAGGGCAGTGAGTTCAATCGGCAATCCATGAGCAGCTTTTTTCATGTCATCGGCAATTCTCCAATTCTGCGGATCGGAATCGCCGCGTTCCTTCTGGCGGCATCGGGCGCGTGTGACACATTAGGACTCGGTGGTGACAAGAGCCCGATGGCGCCCGGCACACCCGCTCCGGGCTCCACAATCGTTTACACGGCGGTCGGGGCCAGCGATGCGAACGGTGTCGGATCGAGCGTCCCTTTATGATCTTTGCGGACGCCGTGCAGCAACTCGAAACGAGTCTGCGCAGCGAACTTCCCGGGCCGGACGCGCAAGCACGGCTTGCCCCGATCCCCCGGCGCCAGTGGCCAGCCGGCTTCAATCCCGCGCGGATCCGGCCTGCAGCGGGTCTCCTGCTGGTATTTCCGAAACCGATCGACGCCGATCCCGCATCCTTCGACAAGCCTGTCCTGAGCGAGACGCGCACCCTTCGACCAGCTCAGCGTGAGCGGCGAGTCGAAGGGCTCAGGATGAGTGCTCATGGTGAGCCTGACGAACGCATGCGTGCTTCGCGCCCTTTGCGTTCATCGTCTGGAGACGCGCACGTCGTGCTTACCGTGCGCGCCGACTCGCTCGGGCGTCACAGCGGTCAGGTGTCGCTGCCAGGCGGCGGCGTCGAGCCAGGCGAAACCATCGAGCAGGCCGCGTTGCGCGAGGCGCACGAGGAAATCGGGCTGCGGCTCGAACAGGTTCGCGTGCTCGGCGTGTTGACCGCGCTGGACATTCCGGTCAGCGGCTTCCGCCTCCACCCGGTACTTGCCGTGACCACGTCGCATCCGAGGCTCTCCCCGTCGGACGCGGAGGTGGCGCACATCCTCGAGGTGGGCCTGGAAGATCTTCTGAACCCCGAGAATTTCGTAGCGGCCGAGCGCGAACGAGACGGTTTCCCACAGACCGTTCCTGCCTTTCACGTCGGCGGCCATGAAATCTGGGGCGCAACGGCGATGGTGCTGGCGGAATTTCTGGCGATGCTTGGCTGGACCGGCCGGCCGGCCAGATGATCCGTTGTTTGTGCAAAGTGTGCACATTTTTATGATCATTTGGCACTTTTTGGCAGTCGAATAGAGTGCTTTTAATGTGTATGTTGCACTGCGTGCACGAATACGCGATAATGCACGCATTGATAGGCCGCGATATGATCCTCCCTTTGGGCTGAACATCTTCTAAAGCCGCGTTCTGACTCGGCGGTTTGAGGGAAGCCTCGTTACTGTTTCGGCGTTCGATTGTGCGTGTTTCAGTTCCGAAGGGGGCGACGTCATGGGTTCTGCTGTGCTCGGTGAAGCGATCAGCTCGATACGGGATTGGTCCGTGACGGAAGCCAAAGAGCCGCGGGGGCCGCGCGCGACCGAGGCGTTCGGCAGTCTCGTGTTCAACGACGAAGTCCAGCAGACGCGCCTGCCCAAGCCGATCTATCACGCGCTGCGGCGCACCATGTCGCACGGCCAGCAGCTCGATGGCTCGGTGGCCGACGCGGTGGCTTCGGCCATGAAGGAGTGGGCGGTCGAACACGGCGCGACGCACTATACGCACTGGTTCCAACCCCTCACGGGCATCACCGCGGAAAAGCACGATTCGTTTCTGTCGCCGACCGGCGACGGCAGAGCGGTCGCCGAATTCTCTGGCAAGGAGCTGGTGCGCGGCGAGCCGGACGCGTCGAGCTTCCCCTCCGGCGGCATGCGCTCCACCTTCGAGGCGCGCGGTTACACCGCGTGGGATCCGACCAGCCCGCCGTGGCTGCTCAAGAGCGGTAATTCCACGACGCTGGTGATCCCGACGGCATTCGTGAGCTGGACGGGAGAAGCGCTCGACAAGAAGACGCCGCTGCTGCGCTCGATGGAAGCGTTGTCGTGGCAGGCGATCCGCATCCTCAGGCTGTTCGGCTCGACGGCCGAGCGCGTCATCACGACGTGCGGGCCCGAGCAGGAATACTTCCTCATCGACCGCTACTTCTATCTGTCGCGGCCCGATCTCATCAACGCCGGCCGGACGCTGTTCGGCGCGAAGCCGCCGAAGGGCCAGGAGCTCGAAGATCAGTACTTCGGGGCGATCCCGGACCGCGTGATGGCGTTCATGTCGGACGTCGAGAACGAGCTCTACAAAGTCGGCGTCCCGGTGAAGACCCGCCACAACGAGGTGGCGCCAAGTCAGTACGAGATCGCGCCGGTCTTCGAGAACGCGAACGTCGCCACCGATCATCAGATGATGATGATGGAGACGCTCAAGCGCACGGCGCCGAAGTACGGGCTCGCGTGCCTGCTGCACGAGAAGCCATTCGCGGGCGTCAATGGATCGGGAAAGCACGTCAACTGGTCGATGAGCGACGACGAGGGCAACAACCTGCTCGGACCGGGCGCGAACCCTCACGACAACATGCAGTTCCTCGTCTTCTGCACGGCGGTGATCCGCGCCGTCAACAAGTGGCAGGGGCTGCTGCGCGCGAGCATCGCCAGCGCCGGCAACGATCACCGGCTCGGCGCGAACGAGGCGCCGCCGGCGATTCTGTCGATCTTTCTCGGCGACATGCTCACGGACATCTTCGAGCAGATCGAAAAAGGCGGCGCGAAGTCGAGCAAGCACGGCGGCGAGCTGGACACCGGCGTCCTCGTTCTGCCGAAGCTGCCGCGGGACGCCGGCGATCGCAACCGCACGAGCCCGTTCGCCTTCACGGGCAACAAGTTCGAGTTCCGCGCGGTGTCGTCGAACCAGAGCATCGGGTACCCGAACATCGCGTTGAACGTGGCGGTCACAGAATCGCTCGACTACATGGCGACCGAGCTGGAGAAGGCGACCAGGGCCGGCAAGAAGCTCGAGGCCGCGGTGGCCGAGCTGCTGCCGAAGGTGATCAAGGAGAACAAGCGGATCATCTTCAACGGCAACAACTACTCACGGGAGTGGGAGATCGAGGCCGGCAGGCGCGGCCTGCAGAACCTGAAGAACACCGTCGACGCGCTGCCGCAGCTGGTCACCAAGGACGTGATTGCAGCGTTCGCAAAATACAAGATCCTCAACGCGCGCGAGCTGCACGCGCGCTACGAGGTCATGCTCGAGACCTACAACAAGACGGTGAACGTCGAAGGCCAGCTGATGGTCCTGATGGCCAACCGCTACATCCTTCCGGCGGCGTTCAACTACCAGACGTCGGTCGCCCAGAGCGTGACCGCGGTCAAATCGGCGGGCGGCAGGTCGGTGGAGGGAAAGAAGACGCTCGACGCGCTGACGAAGCTGACCGACGAGCTGAAGCGCCGCACCGACAAGCTCGCCGGGGCGCTCGACCACGAAGGCAACGGCTCCGCGGAAAAGCACGCCAAGCATTTCCGCGACACCATCGTGCCGGCGATGGCCGCGCTGCGCGAGACGGGCGACGCGCTCGAGCTGATGATCCCGCATGAGATATGGCCGCTCGCGACGTACCGCGAGATGCTCTTTATCAAGTAAGCATTGGTCAGGTAGGTCAGGTAGGGTGGGTGGGTAGGTCGCGACCTGACTCACCTGCCCTACCCCACCCACTCGACCCACGCGACCTCTCAGAAGCCCTCTTCAGGTCCCCTTCAGCGGCGATGAATCTGAACGCATTCCACGCCTTGCTAAGATAATCGAACTGTGGCGAAACGCAGGAAAAGGCCGGACCACTCGCTGTTCGACCAGATCGACACGGCCGGCGCGGGCGAGACATCGACCGGCAGCGAGGCGGCTGTGCGCGGCGCGCTGCTCTCGGGCGGCGGCCACGGACCCGGCAGCACCGCGAACGTCGCGCTGCACGAAGCGGCGCGGTCGCGCTATCTCAACTACGCGCTCTCGGGCATCACGGCGCGCGCGCTGCCCGACGCCCGCGACGGCCTGAAGCCGGTGCAGCGCCGCATCCTCTTTACGATGAGGGAGCAGAGCCTGACCGCCGACGCCAAGCACCGCAAGTGCGCGAAGGTCGTCGGCGACGTCATGGGCAGCTTCCATCCGCACGGCGACTCGGCGCTCTACGAGACGCTCGTGCGCATGGCGCAGTCCTTTTCGCTGCGTTATCCCCTCGTGGACGGCTCCGGCAACTTCGGATCGCTCGACGGCGACGGCGCGGCGGCCATGCGGTACACGGAGTGCCGCCTCACGCGCATCAGCGACGAAATGCTCACCGAGATCGAGCAGTCGACCGTACCCTTCCGGCCGAACTACGACGGGACGAAGACCGAGCCGGTCGTGCTGCCGGCGCGCGTGCCCAATCTCCTGGTCAACGGCGCCACCGGCATCGCCGTCGGCATGGCCACGAACATTCCGCCGCACAATCTGGGCGAGATCTGCACGGCGCTGGTCAAGCTGCTCGACAACGAAGAGCTCAGCAGCGCGCAGTTGTGCCGGTACGTGAAAGGCCCGGACTTCCCAACCGGCGGCCAGATCCTCAACTCGCAGGACGAGCTGAAGGAGATCTACAAGACCGGATCGGGATCGATCCGCTTGCGAGGCACCTGGGACATCGGGCCGGAGACACGGTCGACCAGGACGATCTACATCGACAGCGTGCCCTACACCGTCAACAAGGCGCAGCTCGTCGAGCGGATCGCCGAGATCGTGATCGGCCGGAAGCTGCCGCAGCTCCTCGACGTGAAGGATCTGTCGACTGAGGACGTGCGCATCGCGATCGAGATGAAGAAGGACGCCGACGAGAAGATGATCATGGCGTATCTCTTCAAGCACACGCCGCTGCAGATCAATTTCCCCGTCAACCTGACCTGCCTGGTTCCGACCGAGAGCCCGGACGTCGGCCGCCCCGAGCGTCTCGACCTCAAGCAGATTCTCTGGCACTTCCTGCATTTCCGCCTCGACGTCGTCACCAGGCGGCTCGAGCACGAGCTCGCGGCGCTCAAGAAGCGCGTCCACCTCCTCGAAGGCTTCGAAACGGTCTTCGATGCGCTCGACGAGATCATCAGGATGATCCGCAAGTCGGACGGCAAGGCGGACGCCGCGGAAAAGGTCATGGCGCGCTTCAAGCTCGACGCCGAGCAGACCGACGCCATCCTCGAGCTCAAGATTTACCGGCTGGCGCGCCTGGAAATCCTGATCATCCGCAAGGAGCTCGAAGAGAAGCGCGGGCGCTCGCGGCAGATCACCGCGCTGCTGAAGGACGAGGCGGGCCGCTGGAAGCTGGTGCGCTCCGAGATCGAGGACGTCAGCGCCCGGTACGGCGACAAGCGCCGCAGCGCCATCGCGAGCGACAGCGAGGAGCCGGAATACAGACCGGACGACTTCATCGTCGAGGAGGACAACGTCGTCATCGTGTCGCGTGACGGCTGGGTGAAGCGCCAGAAGGAAGTGAAAGATCTGTCGACGTCCAGGCTGCGCGAGGGCGATGCGGTGCTGGCGGCGTTCGCCGGCAGCACGCGCGCGAGCTGCGTGTTTTTCTCGAACTTTGGCGTCGCCTACACGAGCCGCATCGTCGACGTGCCGGCGTCCACCGGCTACGGCGAGCCGATTCAGCGGCTCTTCAAGCTGAAGGACGGCGAGAAGATCGTCGCCGCGCTGAGCCTGGACGCGCGCGTGGCCGGCAACATCATGCCTCCTCCGCCGCGTAAGCCCGGGGCTTCAGCCGCAGCCGAAGAAGCCATCCCACCGGTCCACGCCATCGCCGTTACAAGCGACGGCTATGCCCTGCGTTTCGGTCTGGACGGCTTCGTCGAGCCGAGCACTCGATCGGGACGCCGGTTCGCCCGTCCGTCGGAGGGCGCCGAGGTCCTGGCCGTCGCCAGGCTGACGGGCGGCGAGGTGCTCATCGCGGCCACCGCCGAGGCCCGGGGCATCCTCTGCCGGGCGGACGAAGTGAACTACCTGTCGGGACCAGGCAAGGGCGTGATCCTCATCAAGCTCGGCGACGACGACCGCGTGCTGGGCGCCATCGCGTCGAGGGGCGACCGCGATCTGCTGACGGTCGAGACCACCCGCGGCGCGGAGCAGACCATCAGCACCGCGAAGTACGAAGTGACTGGACGAGGCGGAAAGGGCCGCGAGCTGCTTCAGCGCGGCCGGTTCACACGGGTGCTGTGGCCCGCGCCGGAAGCGCCCCCACCGCTCCCGGAATTGAGCTAGTGGCTGCTCCGAAGGTCCCACCACTCGGGCTGGTGCCGTGCCCGCGATGTGCCGATAACTCCCATGGCGGGCCATTCGGCCCACCGCTCATCCCGAGCCTGTCGAACGATGACCCACCTCGGCGGCTCGTCCTTCGACGTCGATATCGTCCTTCGACGTCGATAGATGGAGGGCGAGCCTTTCAGGCGAGCCGCACCGCTCGCTGAAGCCTCGCTGCGCTGAGCAAACTCAGGATGAGCGGCGCACAGAAGTGTCAGCCTCGCGAAACTATCGAATGTGGAAACCCCTGCTCGCGTGTGCAGCCATCGCTTTGGCGTCGATTCCGCTGCACGCTCAGGCGCCGGCGGCCGGCCGGGCCGAAGCTGGTTGGCAGGCCCTTCAAGCTGGCGACGGTGACAGAGCCGCGGCGGTCTTTCGCGAAGCGCTCACCCGGGATCCACGCGACGCCACGCTGCACTTCGGCGCCGGCGTCGCCGCCCACCTGCTCGGCCTCGAAACGGATGCCGTGCAGTCGCTCAGGCGCGCGGTGCAGCTCGAACCGAGATTGATCGCCGCCTCGGCTCTGCTGGGCGAGATCGAGCGCCACGAGGGTAACATCGACGCCGCCATTCGCACCTACGAACAGGCACTCGCGCGCGCACCCGGGAATCCGTCGTTGCGGGCGCGCCTGGATGAGTGGCGCCACGAGTCGGCGGTGCACGATACGCTGGAGCAGTGGAGCGATCACCGGTTCTCGGTGGTGTTCGATGGACAAATAAACCGAACGCTCGGGAAGCGCGGGTTCGACGTGCTCGACGCCGCCTACTGGCGGATTGGCAGGGCCATCGGCGCCTACCCGTCGGACCGCATCGCCGTCACGCTCTACAGCGAACGGCAGTTCCGCGATATCACGCACGCGCCTGCCTGGTCGGGCGGCATCTTCGACGGCCGCATTCGCATTCCGGTCAAGGGCGCGGCGCAGGATCTGCCTCAGTTCGATCGTGTGCTCACGCACGAGCTGACCCATGCGATGGTGAGCAGCCTGGCGAACCGGGGGGTGCCCGGCTGGCTCCACGAGGGCCTGGCCAGCTATTTCGAGCCACGTGATGCGGCGCTCGCGGGGCGCCGCCTCAAGGCCTTGGGCGTGGTGATTCCTTTGGCCAATCTGCAGGGTGGCTTCGGCGGTCTTGGCGCGGCAGAGGCGGCTGTCGCCTACGAAGAGAGCCTCGTCGCCGCCGATGTTCTGGTCCAGCGCCTCGGCACGCACACCGCAATCCTGCTCGAATACATGGGGAAAGGTCAGACATTCGAGGAGAGCCTCAGCCTCCTTGGAGTCGCTCGGGGTGAATTCGAAAGCGCTCTCATGCGTCGCTTCAGATAGAGGCATAATGGTCGATGGTCCACCCGGGCTCCGACCCGGCTGAGCCATCGGGCGACCGGGCCATGGACCGTCAGCCAGCCGCCATCAGCAGCCGTCAGCCATGGGCTTCATCAAGGAATCCGTTTTGTCTCACCAAGACCGCTTGAACATCGCCGTTTTCATCGACTTCGACAACATCGAGATCGGCGTCAAAACCACGCTCGGCCAGCAGTTCGACGTCGGCATCATCCTCGACGCCATCAAGGAGCGCGGCGAGGTCGTCACCAAGATCGCCTACGCGGACTGGACGCGCGCCGGCGAGTACAGCCGGCATCTGACGCAGCACGCCATCCGGCTCGTGCAGCGCAACCTCACCCCCGGCGGCGACAAGAACGGCGCCGACATCAACCTGGCGCTTGATGCGCTCGAGATGGTGTTCACGCACCAGCACATCAACGCGTACGTCATCGTCGGAGGCGACAGCGACTTCCTCTCGCTCGTCGAAAAACTCAAGCAGTACGACAAGAAAGTGTTTGTCGTCGGCGGCCGCGCCTTCACCAGCGTGATCCTGCAGCGGAACTGCCACGAATTCATCGCGTACGAGAACGCGCGCTGAAGATCCTCGCCGATCGCGAGGTCTCGCCGCAGACCGGCCTGCTCAAGAGCACGCTCCTGCAGCTCGACTCCACGTTCTCCGAGCGCAACTACGGCGCCTCGTCGTTCCTCGATTTCGTCGAGAAGCTGGCGCAATCCGGGTTCGTGCAGCTGAAGACGTCGGGCCGCAGCGTGATGGTGGAGCTCAACGCGGCCTTCTCCGACGAGAGTGCATCGGGGGCGCCGGCGCTGGCGGCCGAGCCGCCGGCGGCCGTATCCGCTCCGCGTTACAGCACCCCTCGCCGCAGTGAAGACGGAGGCGGGACCCTCCGGCCTCCGGCCGATGTCGCGCAGATGTTCAGGGCCGCGGAAGATCAGGCGGCACAGTACGGAGACGAGCCGGCGGCCCCGGTGGAAGGGCGCCCCACTGAAGCGCGCGCGACCGAGAGCGCCGAAGCCGGCGTTCTGCGCGCCGGCCGAATCCTCGGCGCCGCGACAACCGCGCGCTGGCCGATGTACCTACGCAACGTGAAACAGATCCTCCGCCAGGCCGACGGCGGCTTCGACGAGCGGCGCTACGGCTTCAGCGGGCTGATGGATCTCCTGAAAGCGTGCCAGCGTGACGGACTCTTGCGGATCGAGCGCGATCGCCGCGGCGGCCTTCGCGTGTTCCAGGGTGCTTCGTTGCAGCGAGCGGCGCCCCCCGCAGCCGGACCGGGCGAGGTGATCGAGCTGCCCGAGATGGAGTCGATCCCGATCGATACGACGGCGGAGCTGCTCGGCCGCGCCAAGCCGCGGAAACCCCGCGCGCGGGCACCGCGCCCGGCCCCCGCGACGACGCCGCGGAAGGCCGCCGCGAGGAAACCGGCAGCGCGGCGGACGCGGAACAAGAAGCCCGCAACGGTCCACGCGAACGACGACACCGAAAACTGAGGAGCACATGATGACCGGGCGCACGCTGATCGGGCTCGTGCTTGTGTCGGTGTCTGGTCCGGCGCCGCTACATCGCGTGGTATTCGAAGTACCTGAAGCCGATCAGCAAGAGCTCCCCACAGTAACCTCCTCACAGTAACCACGAAAGACACGAAACCCGCGAAAGACACGAAACCGGTGAGAACACGAAAACCACGAAAGAAGAAACGCTGAACGCGGAGAACGCAGAGAACCCGCCAGCCCGATCATGGGATCCCAGGTCCGAACGCTGCGCGGCCGGACGCCCGAGCCGCTGGTACGATCCGCTCGCCTTCCACCCGGCGAGCTTCTCACAAGACGGCCGGCAATCCCGCAACGACGCTCCCGGCCGCGGCAGCAGGGACGATCTGCTGCGACAGAACGGCGCGAAGAAATCAGCCAAGGTTAGGCGGCTCGTACAACCTTCGGAAGACGACTTGGTCAGTCCTGTGAGCGTCCAAATGTAGATTCTTGGCTGTCGTGCTCGAATCACAGCGTTCCTCAGGAATGGTGGCGTCGATGAGATGCATCAAATTGTTAGGAGCGGTCACCGTTCTCGCCGCGCAAATGCTTTCCTTCACAGGCTGCGCCCATCGACGCGCTAGTGCTAGTGCCGCCCCAAACCGTAAGATCATTTCAACGTATTCTCTGTGGGATGGCATGGGACCGCCGAGCACGGATCGCCAGTTTGCGGCCTTGGGATGCCTGGGAACGCTGACCATTTCGAATCTAGATGTGAGTTTTGAGCCCGGCAAGTCGCCCGGGTGCCTGTCACCGATTCATCAGCGGACGATGGGGACGCTCGGATACAGGGAGATTCGCGAAATCCGCGTGACACGAAGACCTGAAGTGCTCATCTTCAGAACGGGAACTAATCCGCCAGCCCTGAGAGTGACCGACTGGGTAGGTGCAGAGGAATTCCAACGAGTTGTCGCCGCCTTGAAGAAGGCCTATCAGGCCTGGAAGTCACAGCACCGGGATAGGAAATAGAGAATCAGCATTCTTGGATGACGACCGGCTCTGCTCGCGACCGTGTGATGCAGGATTCTGTCGCGGGCCTGGTCGTCGCGAGCGGAGTTGGGACGTGCGAATGGCGCAACTTCAGTGAGCCGCCTTGCGTTAGGCGTACACTCGGAGGCATTCAGTTCTGGTGAACCCAATGGCATCGAACCCTGGCGTGGGGCACATCGTCGCGATGGGTGGTGGCGGTTTTTCGATGGAGCCGGACAATCCCCTCTTGGACGATTTCGTGCTGTCGCTCTCGCGGCGGCATCCCGCCCGAGTCTGTTTCGTCCCGACCGCCAGTGCTGATTCAGCCACCTACATCGTGACCTTCTATCGCGCTTTCAGCGGGAGGTGTTTTCCGACAGATTTGACGCTCTTCGATTCGCCGCTACTCACGCGACGTCCAGCACGAAGCTCAGAGCTGGCGACATTCGTGGCCGAACAGGATGTCATCTACGTCGGTGGTGGGAGCCCCGCAAACCTGCTTGCCTTGTGGCGGGTCCACGGGTTGGACGTCGTGCTTCGGGAGGCTTGGTCAAACGGGATCGTGTTGAGCGGTGTCAGCGCAGGAATGGTCTGTTGGTTCAGCGGCGGGCTCACCGACTCATACGGCGGACTGGAACGATTGAGCGACGGACTCGCGTTGATAGAGGCGACCGCCTGCCCGCACTATAGCGGGAATGAAGAGCGGCGGCGAACCTATCATCGGGCAGTCGCTGAGGGGCTCGGATCGGGCTACGCTGCTGACGACGGCGCTGCTCTTCACTTCGCTGGGTCGGCGCTCGTTGAGGTGGTCAGCTCTCGACCCGACGCGGGCGCATATCGAATCGAGCGTGTAGAAGGACGCGTCGTCGAAACCCGATTACCGGTTCGCTTCTTGGGCGCAGCGGATTCGACGCCCAGGGACGCCTGACACGCGTTGCACCAGTCGGCCGCGTGCGACCACGAGCGGCTGCTGGTGAACGCTTTCCGTGGTAGCCGGCGACATCACGCGGCCCAACCCCGCGTTGCACCCGGCGGCCGCTGGTGCGATCGTGCGCGGCCGCTTAGACAAGCCCCATGCGCGACAACCAGCGGGTTAGCGTCAGAACGACTTCCGCGATTGGAAGTACCAGCAGCTTTGAACTCGTATCATCAGGAAACCGCTGTTCTGCAAGAATGACCGCCGATGACCGGAACCTTCAGCTTGCGCGGATTTTCGCCATCGCCTCATGTCTGTGCGCAAGTGTCTGCGTTGGCTGCGGCGGTCATCCCACTGAGCCGAGCCAGCTCACGCTCGGCCAGGCCTTCGAGCTGCGCCCCGGGACCTCGGCGATTCTGCGGGACGGACTGAACGTCAGGTTCGAAGGTGTGAGGTCTGATTCGCGGTGTCCGATGGACGCGCTTTGCGTCTGGGCGGGTGACGCCATCATTACGGTGTGGTTGTCGCGACCGGCCGGCAGACAGGTCGGGCGCGAGTTGCATACCGATCCCAGCGGCTCGGAAGCATCGTATCTGGGATACGTGATCAAGCTGGTGGCGCTCGCGCCGTATCCGCGATCGGATCGGCAGATACGGCCGGATGATTACGTGGCGATTCTCACTGTCGACGCGAGGTGAGATGAGGTCTCGCGCGTAAGCCGTGTGACAACACGTTGCACCAGGAGACTTCGGGGTCTGAGCCAGCCTCAGTACCGCCTGCGACTGGACGACATCAGGGTGTTTGATGACGTTACAGAAACGCAAGTCCAAGTCCTCGCCGTCGTCACGAAAGCCGACGCCCAAGCATGGCTCAACGAGCAACGGACGAACCCGGACAAAAGATCACGGCCGACGAGATGCGCGCTCTGCGGCTCAAGCCTCACACGTTTGATGGAGACTGGAACTACACGATCGAGCCACGCAAGGCGACTTGATGTCTTATACGGGCGGGTTGCTCACCCACGACGAGATTCAGCGGCTGGCCGCCGTCGTCACGCCCGTCGCGTGTATGGCTTCGGCAGGCGGGGTTGTCGCGATGCGGCCGTTAGTAGTCCACGCCTCGTCGAAAGCGAGCGACAACCAGCCACGCCGCGTCCTGCACATCGAGTACGCGACTTCCGTTCACCTTGGCGCGGGCCTCGAGCTGGCCGTAGGCTGACAAGCTTTGCAGCCGACGGCGGCTGGCGCGAGAATGAGCCGGCGCGGCTGAAATCTTGCTGTTAGGCCGACGAAGGCGATGACAAGCGACTACGGCAAACGGCTTTTCCAGTACCCGGGTTTGCGGCGGTCATGCGCAAGAGCGAGAACTCGGATTGCGGCGGATTCTTCGAGGTAGACCACGTGATAAGGGAAGCGCTTTACCGGGATTCGTCTCACCGGTAAGGAGGTGGGTAACCTGGGCACCTTTGCGCCTGCGCGCGGCAGGTCGACGATCTGACGAACGGCGGCGTCGACGGCATCGAAAAATTCAAGGGCGAGGCCGGTTCGACGGCCTTCATACCAACGCGCGGCGGCTCGGTACTCGGCGTCAGCCTCGTCCTCAAAGCGAACGCGCGAGGTCACCGTTTGCGCAGTTCAGCTTCGGCGCGGCTCCGCACGTCTTCCCACGAAATGCCTGCCGACTCTCCGGTCATGACCCGGCGGGCGCGTCTCTCGATTTCCGCGGCCCAGGCCGCTTCAACTTCGGCGATGTCTTCCGTCCCGGCATCGTCAAGACTGGCGAGGAGTTCGGCGGCCACATCAGCTCGTTCGTCAATCGGCAATGTCAGGGCTTCACGAAGAAGTTCTTGGGCTCGAGACGTCATATGGCCATTCTAGACCCCGCCACGTAGCCCAACAAGCGGCTGCACCCGACGGCTTCCTGGTTCTGTGCAGCCGCGGGTGAGCCACGGACGCTGGACTAAATAGCGAGAATCCGGCATCGAGCGGTTCGAGCCGCGAGCATCCGAATACGCCAGCGGGCTCGTCGTATCGTTCCGAGGCTCGAGCAGATTCCCGCTGACCGCACGCTGCAGTTTGGAGTCGCCGGAAGGTTCAGTGGCACGGTCCGGCTGAAGCCGGACACTACGTACGATAAAGAAAGTCTTTGCGGGCTCTGCGTTGATCGTCGGTCTTCGTGGGCCTCGTGGGTCTCGTGGGTCTCGTCGTCACAAGAAATCTCTGCGGGCTTTGCGGGCTCTGCGTTGATCGTCGGTCTTCGTCGGTCTTCGTGGGTCTCGCGGGTTTCGTCGTCACAAGAAATCTCTGGGGGCTATGCGGGCTCTGCGTTGATCGTCGGTCTTCGTGGGTCTCGCGGGTTTCGTCGTCACAAGAAATCTCTGGGGGCTATGCGGGCTCTGCGTTGATCGCCTTCTTCGTGGGTTTCGTGTCTTTCGTGGGTTTCGTGTCTTTCGTGGGTTTCGTGTCTTTCGTGGTTCAACGCTTTTCCTTCTCGAGATAATCCACCCACTGCTTCACCAGCGCGAGCTGCGGGCCCCGCGCGCGCGCGTAGGCGTCGGCGTATTCCTTCGCGCGCTTCAGGTCCTCGGCCCGCGTGTGGACCATCGCGCCGCCTGCGTGCACGGTGTAGAGCCACTGCACCGCGAAGTAGTACGCGTCCCGGTCGTCCTGCCGCCCCTCGAGGTACCGCTCGAGCGTACGCACCGCTTCCCGGCCTTTCCCGAACGTCCCGTACAGCATCGCGAGCGGCTTGGTGAAGCGGACGTCGGCCGGCCATTTGGCGATCGCTTCTTCGTAAATCGCGCGCGCCTCGCCGAAGTCGTGGTTTCGGAGCAGCGCGTCGCCGAGCCATTGATAGATCTGCGGAAAATCGGTGCCCTCGACGAGCGCCGTCTGCCACGCGCTCGCGGCCTCGCGATCGTGGCCGGACGCGGCAAAGCACGCGGCCAGGAACGCGAGCGGCGCCGTGCTGTCGAGATCCGGATCGATGGCGCGCTTGAAGCTGGCTTCAGCCTTGGAATAGTCGCCGGCCGCCAGAAAGGCGAGACCCTGATCGAACGACGCGCGCGCGCTCGGCGCCAGCCGCTCGAGAAACGGCGACACCGTGGCGTCCTGGACCACCAGATCGCGGTGAAAGGACGGCGCCATCGTCGTGTCGTCGACCGGCAGGAACAGTTCGGCGTCCACCGAGGTGTCGCCCAGGCCGTCGGCGGACGTCAACAGGACCTTGGGCGCCGCGATCTCGAAGCCCCGCGACAGCGTCTTGATCGACTTGCCGCCGGCGGAGAGGATCGCCCTCAGAATGTATTTGCCGGGCGGCAGCGCGTGCGTCGGCATCACCCGCGTGAAAATCACGCGCGCGTCGCCGACCGCGTGCGGCGGCACGTCGGCGTTGAACAGGGCGGGCGCGTCCGGGCCCGTCGCGATCTCGTATTCCATCGTCACGCCGTCGGTCTTCGCGCCGTATGCCTCGACGTAGCCGTGCACGCTCCCGAACGTGATCTGATAGCCGATCGTCGGCGTCAGCAGCTGGCCGACCTCGAGCGGTCCGCCTACCATCAATTCGCTCAGCGTGATGCCGGCGGACTCCGGCAGCGTGGCGTGCATGGTGTGTTCGACCGTGCCCACGCGCTCCCCCTCGACGGCGGCGAGCTTCAGGGTGTACTCGCCCGGGGCGAGGCTCGCGCCCGACGTGTACTGCAGCGCCGACGGCACGCCGGTCATGGTCGGCAGCAGCCGCATGTCCGCCGATTTGCTGTCCACCATGCGGCCGTTGTGATCGGTGATGATGTAGCCGACCGACACGACTTTCGACGCCGGGTAATCGGTGCCGACGTCGGCGTGGATCAGGAGCTGCACCTTGTCGGGTTCGGGGCCCTGGAGCGCGAACGACGCGACGCGCAGCGGCAGCGCCGAAGCCAGGAGCGGCGAGGCGAGCGCGGCCGCGACCGCCTGACGCGGCGATCGCAGGGCCCGCGCCGCGCGCTGATCCGCCGGCGTGCCGAGGAGCTGCCGCCGCGATCGCACGATCGCGCCGCGGCGCGGCACCTCGATCCGCACCGGGTGCGATTTGCCGTCCTTGTCCCGGGCGTCGGATTCGACGCCGAGCAGGTAGTAGCCGGAGAGCTCCGATTCGATGCGCTCGAACAAGGTCTGCCCGGTGCCGGTGACGGTGAACAGCGTCCCGCGCGCGGCGCCCGCCAGCAGCTCGAGGCCCTCCGACCGCGCCTGGCGATCCGCGAACGGGTTGATCGGTATGCGCGCATCGGTGATGTCGAACAGCTGGTTGTCCAGCTTCAAGGCGTAGAGGCTGGTGCGCGCCTCCGCCGCCATGGTGCCGAGATCGATGATCATCGCCTCATCGGACAGGATGAAGCCTTCGGAGATGAGGATCAGCGTCTTCGGCGCATCGATCCGGCGGAGGCCGGCAAACAGATCGCGGAGTGTCTGGATGGTCTGGTCGGCCTCGAGGGTGACATCCTGCGCGAGCGAGTGCGCCTCGATCTCGACCTGCCCGCGGCACATTTCCTGCGCGCCCGGCGACATCGCGATCCCCTGGCACTCCCGGGCCTGCACCCCTTCGAGCGTCGTGCGATCTCCCTTGTCGATCGCCTGCGCTTCGACCAGCGCGATGTTGTGACCGAGGTCCACCGATCGGCTGGCCTGCTTCTGGCCGACCATGCGGCTGATGGCCTGCTTGATGCGAGCGCGGTCCGCCGTGAACGTCGTCGCGGGAGCCCCAATGCCGAAGCCGGCCACCGCCACGCGGTCCGAGGGCGCCAGGCGATCGATGAACGCGTTGGCCGCTCTGGCAATCGCCAGTGCGCCGCCGAACCGGATGTTCGGCTGGTCGATGGCCATGACGATCAGGCGGCCGCCGGTGGCACTCTCGTTGGTGCTGTACCCGTCAGGCGGCAACGCCACCGTGGCGCCGGCTGGCTCCGCCGCGAGCGGGATCCATTCGGCCGTCACGACGCGCCGCGTGTTGCCGTCGACGCGGACGACAAAGTCGGCGGGCGTCAGGTTGGCGACCGGCTTGCCGCGATCGTCGACGACCGTGACGTCGAGCGAGGTGACTTCGACCGACGTCTGAAAGCTCGGCTTCGGCGGAGGCTGCTGCGCGTGCACGGTCCGGCCGAAGCCGAACGCCACGTACATCGCAGCTAGCGCGACGACGATCGAACGCAAAGCCCGCAGAGACCGCAAATCGATCCTTTTTCTCGCAGTTCTACGCGCCTGGCCCACGTGCCCCTCCCGCCCATCTTGCCCTTCCTGCCGCACCCGCCGGTCCAGCCTGTCCCGCCCGCGCATCACTTCCCGGCCAGGGCGCGGTAGCCCTGCCGCGCACGAACGTCGTGGTGGCCGTCGACGTCGACCTTGATCTTCCTCCACGCGTCGTCGCGGCGCGTGTTGCTCGACTGGTATCCGAGCAGATACTGGTTCGACAGCTCGTCGAGCAGATCGGCGAAGGCGACCTGCAGATCCTCGGCGCTGTCGGTGAACAGCGCGCGGCCGCCGGTCGGCGTCGACAACCGCTCCATGATCCTCTTCAGCGGCTCCATCGTCACGCCCCGGCCCTGGCCGATCATGTAGAGCGTGATGTCGCTCGCCTGCAGCCGCCGCTCGACATCCTTGATCGTCGCATGGCTGCCCTGATCCTCGCCGTCGGTGAACACGACCAGCGCCTTGCGTCCCGTCTGGCGGCCCAGGATCTCGACGCCGCGCAAGAGCACGTCATACAGCGCCGTCGAGCCCCACGGGGCGAGGCGGTCCACGGCCTTGGTGCGCTCCGCCGGATCAGTGGTCTTCCGCGTCAACGTGAAGATGTTGTCGTTGAAGCCGAGCAGCGTCACCTGATCCTGCGGCGGAACTTCGCCGAGAAACTGCTTCACTGCACCCTTCACTCTGGGCATCGCCGACGCCATGCTGCCGGAGATGTCCACGGCCGCCACGAGCTCGAGCGGGACATCCTCGGACGCGAAATGCGTGATCGCCTGCGGATGTCCGTCTTCCGAGACGTGAAACGACGACTGCGGGACGTCTCGCACGAACCGGCCGCGGCCGTCGGTCACCGTCACGGTGACCTGCACGACGTCGACGTCGATCCGCTCGGCGTACCCGACCGTTCTGGTCCGGACCGTCTGGACCACGCGGGCGCCGCCCTGAAGCGTGGCGACCGCGCGCACCTGATGCTCGGCGATCACCGGGCCGGCGTCCCAGTCGCATTCGAAGGGCAGGCGCGTCAGCGCACAGGCCTGGCGGCCGTCGACGAAGAACGTCAACGCCACCACCGCCTCGGGCGGATCGACGCCAGCCCGCAGCACCGTCGGCCCGACGAGGTAGGCGTCGTCGCCGGGCGCGATGATCGTCAGCTGCGGGCCGTCGGAAGGCGCCTGCGCCCACATCGTCAGCGTGAGGCCGACCAGGGCCGTGATGACTATTGACGCGCGCGGGCGCTCGATGATCTCGATGATCATCTCAATCCTGATGCCGCAGTCCCGCATCCGGGATGAGCGGGCCGGCCGCCGTCGCGGCCGCAATGTAGTCCTCGATCCGATCGCGCGAAATGACTCGCGCGGCTCTGGAGAGCGTCAGCCAGTCGGCGTCGTCGGTTGGCCTCACTTCGTCGATGAAGTCCTGCATCGCGCCCGACAGGACGACTTTGGCGAGGGCGGCGGGCAGGTGCAGCTCTTTGAGCATGATCGCGACGTGCAGGTTCAGGTCCGCAACGGCCGAGGCGGTCAACCCAAGCTGCGGCCGTCCCAACAGATTCGGCCAGCGGCCGGGCGGCGTCAAGCGGGAACATATGCAGCCCTGCAGTGTCACCATGGCCATCCCCCACGCGTCGAGGTCGGCCGTTTTGCCCCCGCCCAGCACGAGCATTTCGACGGAGGAGAACATCGACTCGATGCGATTCGCCTCGTGCGCGAGCGTCCACCGCACGGCGCGACGGCGCCACGCCTCCATCGAGAGCTCGTCGGCGAGGCGGTCGAACGCCGCGTCGTCGTTTGGCCGGGACGCCGCGCGCCCGCGATCGGACGGCGTGGCGAGCGCGGCGACCCTGCGGCGGCCGCGTTCAAAGGCGTCGGCAATCGCATCGCGATCGGCGTCGTGCAGCGCGAACGGGCTCATGAGCGAGACGCTCAAGGCGAACGCGTCGCGCTCGTTCGACGTGAGCTTCGGCGCTTCGAGCACGCGCTCGTAGTTGAGCCGTCGCAGCGCGAGCGGCGCCAGCCCGAGGTCGAGGCCGAGCAGTGAGCCGGTGATGTGCCACGGCACGCCCGGGGTGACGTCCGCGCGCGGAACCGCCCACGGCAATCGCGCGCGGGTCTCGGCATCCCGGCCGCCGAAGCCGAAATCGTGGCGGCGAGAGACGTCGTCGGCGAGCAGGACCGCGCCGTCGGGGTCGCCGACGTCCGCGGCGTAGGCGATCGAGGGCAGCGCCTCGGCGAGCAGCGTGTCCCCGAGCTCGATCAGCGCCTCGGCCATGCGCGCGGCCTTCTTGACGTCCTTGTTCCGGATGTCCCGCGAGAGCTCGTCTATCGCCTTGCGCAGCGCGTCGGCGGCATTGGGCGCGGGAGTGAGGCCCGTCGGCGTGCTGTCCTCGCCGTCGTGCCCGACACGCCGCGGGATGTCGGTCACCACGGCGCTCAACCGCGCGACGATCGACTCCGCGTCGTCGAGTGCCAGCTTTTCGGCCCTCAACGCGCGGCCGGCTGCAGCCACGTCGAGCGCCGCATCGAGCGGCACGCCTTCCTGCTTCTCGCGCACGCGCTGAAGGCGCCGCCGCTCAGCCGCGCCCAGATCGAGGCGGTAGCCTTGCCCCTCCCAGGTGACAGGCCGGGCGATCGCGCCGTCGGAAGCCGGACCGGACATGGCCGCGAGGACCGCCGCCTCAGTGGTCGGCGCGGAAGCGATCGCGGCGGCCAGGTCGTCGCGCAGCCACCGGGCCACCGCGCCCGCAAAGCGGCCATCCTCGGTCGTCGGTAACGCCATGAGCCGTTCGATCAGCTTCTGCGCGCGAGGCGCGTCGAGCGTCCCGACGCCGGCCATGCGCGTGAGGAGCGCGAGCGCGCCCTGGAACTGCGCCTGCGCCTCGAAGCCGCGACGGCCTTCGAGCGCCCCGATACGGGCGGCCCGTCGCGCGGCGGTCGCATACGCCGCGGGCGCCCTGATGCCGATGCGCTCGAACGTCCACAGCAGCATCCGGTAGCGCGAGAACGCCCGCAGCGCGACTAAGACATCGCCGCGCTCGCTGGTTTCGGCGGCACCGGCAAACACGCGCTGGCCGAACGACAGCTGGTCGAGACGCTCGGCCCGGAGCCGCACCTCCACCGACCCGATCGTGTCGATCAGCCACGCGGCATCGATCGGATCGTCCTCGGCGTTTCGCAGCTGCCGCACCGGATCGTCCGGAAGGTCGGCGCCGCCGAACACGCGCGACCACAGGCCGCGCGACGCCGGCGGGAGCGGGGTGCCGTCCGGACCGACTTCGATTCGCATCAGCGTCATCGAGAGATCGTAGGACGCCCTGCCGAGCGGCAGCGTGCGCAGCTGCGACTCGCGGAACACGCCGACACCGGCGGTCAGCGCCTTGAAGCGCTCCGTGCGCGCCACGGCGTTCGTCATCCAGAGGCCCAGCGCAAACGCGCGGCGCGGCGGATCGAGCTGGCCGATGACGTCGTACAGGTAGAAGAACCGTCCCTCGTTCAGCTCCAGCAGCTGGAGCACGAAGCGCTCGGGCCGCGTCATCTTTTCGGGGATGACCGCCTCCCACAACGCCGTCACCTCGTCCCGATCACCCTGAGCCTGGCGCTCCTCGACCTTGCGCGGGGCGACCCCGAGGCTCTCACCCCTCGATGGGGCTCGGGCTCCCGGAGGCACGACGCGATTGTCCTGAATGCGCAGGCTGCTCGAGAATGCGCCGAAGGCCGGCGCCGAGCGCTCGTAGATCCGCTCGATCAGCAACGGGTGATCCGCGAAGTACTCCAGCGTCCGATCGTCCAGCGCGGCCAGCCCGAGGCAGAGGAGCGCGGCCGAGCGGTCGGCGACGATGGCGGGGACGAGCTCCCGGGGCGCGACTTTGCGATGGAAGACGGCGCTGCTCCAGAGCTCCGCGTTCAGCGGCACCGGCACGAGCTCGGCCGGCCGCGTATCGACCGGCACGTCCAGTCGCCTGGCGCGCGCCACCGACTGACGAAGCGCCTGAAGAAAGGCGTCCGCCGACGGCCTCCTGCCTTCAGGCGTGTTGTACAGCAGCCGCGTGATCTCGAACATGAAGCGCGATCGGTCCGGTACCGGATCGATCCCGAGCGCTCGTGCCAGCGCGGCAGTACCGCCAGGGAGCGGCACGTCCTCGGTCACACCGGCTGCCGCGGCGGGGCGGAGCGGAAATACCGCTACAATCGTCGAGAACGACAGTCGCAGCAGCCAGGATCTCAAGGCCGGTCATTATATACATGGCATCCGCAAACTACACCGCCAAAGACATTACCGTTCTGGAGGGTCTCGAGCCGGTCAGGAAACGTCCCGGAATGTACATCGGGGGCGTCGGCTCAGCTGGACTCCACCACCTCGTCTGGGAAGTGCTCGACAACGCCGTCGACGAGGCGATGAACGGCTTCGCAACACACATTTGCGTGACGCTTCACGCCGATGGATCGGCGATCACCATCGAGGACGACGGACGCGGCATTCCGATCGACAGGCACCCGACATCGAAGACCAGCGCGCTCGAGGTGATCTTCACGGTGCTCCACGCGGGCGGCAAGTTCGAGCATGGCAGCTACAAAACGGCCGGCGGCCTTCACGGCGTCGGCGCGAGCGTCGTCAACGCGCTGTCGAAGGAGCTGATTGCGACCGTCAAGCGCGACGGCTCCCAGTGGGAGATGCGGTTCAAGCAGGGCAAGCCGGCTGGCGGGCTGAAGAAGCTCGGACCCGCGCGCGGCACCGGCACCACCGTGTACTTTCATCCCGACGCCGCCATCTTCCCGAAAATCGAGTTCGATCCGCAGGTGATCAAGGACCGTCTCGAGGTCGCGAGCTATCTCCACAAGGGGCTGAAGGTCACGTTCCACGACGAGACGTCGAAGGAGAAGTCGGTCTTCGAGCACAGCGAAGGGATCGTCGACTATCTGAAGAAGATCGTCGCCGAGCGCGGCGCGCGGCCGGTGCACGACGCGGCGTTCACGCTGGTGAAAGACGACGCGCTGCGGCTCGACCTCGTGCTGCAGTGGACGGAAGCGACCGACGAGCACCTGCGGTCGTACGTCAACGGCATCCCCACCGGGTCGGGCGGCACGCACGAAAACGGCCTGCGCGCCGGCATCGGGAAGGCCGTGCGCAATTTCGTCGAGACGCATAACCTCTCGCCGAAAGGCGTGGCGATCACCGCCGAGGACATCCGCGAAGGCCTGACGGGGGTGCTCAGCGTGTTCGTGCAGGAGCCGCAGTTTCAGGGACAGACCAAGGATCGCCTGAACAATCCGGAGCTCCTGTCCGCGGTGGACGGCCTCGTGCGGCCGGGGCTCGAGCACTGGCTGAACCACAACATCAGCGTCGCTGAAGCCATCGTCGCGCGCATCATCCTTTCGGCGCGGGCGCGCGAAGCGAGCCGCGCCGCGCAGGCCGAAGTGTCGCGGAAGAGCGCGACGTCCGCGCGCCTGAACCTGCCCGGCAAGCTGAGCGACTGCACCAACGGCAGCAGCGAAGGCAGCGAGCTGTTCGTCGTGGAAGGCGATTCGGCCGGCGGCTCGGCGAAACAGGGCCGGGACCGCGCCCGCCAGGCGATCCTGCCGCTGCGCGGCAAAGTCCTGAACACCGAGAGCGCGACGCTGGCGAAAGTGCTGGAGAACAAGGAGCTCTCGGATCTGGTCACCGCGATCGGCTGCGGTCTCGGAAAGAACTTCGAGCTGTCCAGGCTGCGCTACGGCAAGATCATCATCCTGGCCGACGCGGACTCGGACGGCAATCACATCGCGACGCTGCTCCTCACCTTCATTTACCGTCACCTGCCGCAGCTCATCACCAGCGGTCACGTGTTTCTCGCGCAGCCGCCGCTCTACCGCATCGACATCGGCAAGGACACCTTCTGGGCGCTCGACGATGCGCACAAGGATGCGATCCTGAGGCAGCACGCGAAAAACGGCCACGGCCGATCGACGCCGGAGATCACCCGCTTCAAAGGGCTCGGCGAGATGATGCCGAAAGTGCTGTGGGAAACGACGCTCAACCCGCGTACGCGGCGGTTGCTGCGTGTCGAGGTCACCGACCAGATCGTCACCGATCGCGTGATCAACGAGCTGATGGGCAAGGACGCGTCGGCGCGATTTCGCTTCATCATGGAAAGAGCCGACGAGGCCGAGGAGCTGGACGTCTGAAACGTGAATAGAAAGCACACGGTCGCGCGGACACGGTGACGCGGCCGAAAGAGCTGAAGCGTGCGCATGCGTCATCGAGCGCGCCTGGTCGCCCTGTTCGTTTCGGTCGCGTGTGCGTACGGGTTCGGGAATATGGGTTGCGGCGATTCCATGTGGAGCATCCCGACCGCCGCCGCCCTGCTGGACGAGGGAACGCCTCGGCTGGATCGCTACCTCCCCCTCATCGAAGCGCGGCGCGCCGCATTCATCCAGGAAGCGGGAGGGCACTACTACACCGTCTATCCGTTTGCCACGTCCTTGATAGCGGCGCGTGGCGTGGCAGTACTCCGCCCGATCGCCGCGGCGGTCTTCCGGTTGGCGCCGTCGCTGGCCGTCAAGATGGAGACGGTTCAAATGCAGCGTGGATGCGCTCCGCCGGACGGGGAGCCGGTGATTCATCTACATTCGTGGACCGAAGCGCTGATTGCCTCGGCGATCGTCGCGGCCACGACGGTCCTGATGTTCAACATCGCGCGCGTGGAGCTGGGTGTCGGGGGCGCATTGCTCGTGGCCCTGATCTTCGCGTTCGCCACCTCCGCATGGTCGACGGCCAGCCGGTCGCTCTGGCAGCATGGCGCGACACCATCAGGCCGACAAACGCGATTCCGCTCGCGTTCGGCGCGGTGTGGGCGTGGCTGGACCCGCGCGCTCGCGTCGCGGCGTTCCTTGCCGGCGCCGCCTGCGTCGGGGCAGTGTTCGCAGCCGCCACCCGGCACGTATACGGAACATGGCTCCCGCCGTACTATCAGCCCTCATTCTTCGGCTTCAACCAGTTCTTCTGGGAAGCGCTCGGAGGACAGCTCGTGAGCCCGGCGCGTGGCCTGTTCGTGTATTCGCCCGTGCTCCTCGGGTCATTTGCCGGAGCGGCGATCAAGCTTCGGCAACGGCGCTTCGCCGCACTGGACCTCTCGCTCGCGCTCACGATCCTGGCGCACTGGGTCCTCATCTCGACGAACCGCAGCTGGTGGGGCGGCCACTCATATGGCCCACGCTTCTTCACCGACATGCTCCCGTATCTGGTTTACTTCTTGATCCCGCTCGTGAGCTGGTTTCGCGTCGGGCACGGAATCCGGCGCGCCGGCGCCGTCGGGCTCTTTGCGGCGTCGATCGCGGTCAGCGTCTTCATGCACGGCCACGGTGCGCTCAGCCGCGAAGCGCCGTACTGGAACCGGCGTCCGCTCGACATCGACTACGCTCAAGACCGCTTGTGGGACTGGCGGCGGCCGCCGTTTCTTGCGGGGATTACCTTTTCACCGTCCAAAGGCTGGCGAGACGCGAGCAACGTCATCTGCTCGTCACCTCCCGGCGCGCCCGCGAATGTCTCGGTGGTCTCAATCAACGGATCGACCGTCGTCCTGACGTGGGAGGCGGCGCCGGGACACGCCACGTCGTATGCGATCGAAGCGGGCTCGGCGTCCGGACTCACGAACCAGGGGACGCGGGAGTCATGGGCCAGCGAGTGGCTGGTCTATAGGGCAACGCGCGTGCCGCCGGGCGCGTACTTCGTACGCGTTCGCGGCAAGAATCGGTGCGGGGTTGGTCCCGCTTCCGACGATCTGAAGGTCGTGGTGCGCTGACTTCTCATCGGCCGACAGCCGTTTCCGTTTGGTCAGCGAGCTTCGATAGATCACGAAAACACGAAAACCACGAAAACACGAAAAAGAAGACGTTCAACCGCAGAGACCGGAAAGCCCGCCGAGAGGCGCGCGCGACGGCGGCCGGCGCAGCCGGCCGCGAGCGAGACGAAAAGCGTCTCACAAACGCAAACACCCTGGCAATACCGTGTTTGTGTTTGTGTTTGTGTTTGTGTTTGTGTTTGTGTTTGCGAGGCGCTTTTTCGTCTCGTCGCCCGCTCCGCGGGCGTCGCGCGCTCAGTCTTTTTCGTGGCCTTCGTGGCCTGGTGTCCTTCTTGTGCTTCGTGTGCTTCGTGGTTGAAGCTCTTTCTCTGCGGGTTCTGCGTCCTCTGCGGTTAAGTTAAACGTCGGACACGATGCCGCGCGGCACTGATGATGACGCGGGTCAGCCGCCTGTCCTGACCGAACGGCTCATCCTTCGACAGGCTCAGGATGAGCGGCGAGTCGAATGGAGAATGTCTCGGAGCCCGCCCACCAGCCGCCCGATGCCCTCGGCGACCGTGTTCTTCTCCAGCGCCCCGTAGGCGACGCGCAAGTAGCAGCCGTCGGTCATCCCGAACGCCGAGCCTGGAATGACGGCCACTCTGTGCTCCCGGATGAGCCGCTCGGCGAGCGCGAGCGGGTCCATCGCGGTGTTCACCTTCAGCAGACAGTAGAAGGCTCCGTCGGCGGCGGGCACGCTGGCGAGCGGCGCCAGCGCCGACAGCTTCGCGACGACGACGTCGCGAACCTCCGCCAGCTGGCGCACGTGTGGCTGGCAGTACGAGCGGCCCACCTCGAGGGCGGCCTGCGCGGCGACCTGCGACACGACCGGCGGACACACGAGAATGGTGTCCTGGCTCTTCATCATCGCCGATGCGAGATGGTCCGGGTACGTCATGTAGCCGATGCGCCAGCCGGCGAACCCGTACGCCTTCGACATGGAGTACATCGCGATGGTGTGCGGCTCCGCCCCGGGAAACGACCCGGCCGACACGTGCCGCACGGACCCGTAGGTGAAGTACTCGTACACTTCGTCGGCGATGTGGTAGATGCCGTGGTCGCGGCAGATCGTGTTCACCTCGCGCAGCGCCGACTCGCCGAACACGGCGCCGCTCGGGTTGTTCGGTGAAACCGTGACGATGGCGCGCGTCTTGTCGGTGATGGCACGGCCGAGCGCATCGGGGCGCAGCTGATACGAGGCATCGGTCGCCACGCGGACCGCCGCGCAGCCGGCCATCTGAATGGCCATCTCGTGATTGAAATAGAAGGGGACGTTCAGGATGATTTCGTCGCCCGGCTCGCTGATCGCGAAGACGGCATGCATGAACGCCATGTTCGCGCCGGCGGTGACCATGATGCGGCTGCCGCGTCTGACGTCGATCCCGTTCTCGTCGCGCAACTTGAGCGAGAGCCGCTCGACGAGCGCCGGCAGACCGCCGCCGTCCTGATACTCGTGCGTCGCCGGGCTCGTGAGCGCCGCACCGACCGCGTCCATCGCCGCCCGGGGCGGCCCGTAGTGCACGACGCCCTGTCCGAGCGAAATGGTGCCGGGCACCTCACGAATCAACTCGCCGATGACCGCGATGATGGGCGCCTGCACGGCGTCCATGCGGCTTTGCAGCTTCAGCGAACGCGGCATATTCGAGCCGTGTCCTTTGTGATGAGTCGGCGTTGAGTCATGATATGGGCTGTTTGGAGGCTTCATGATACGCCGACGCGCACTGCTGCCCGCGGTCGTTCTGGCCGCGGTCTCCACGCTGTTCGCCACAGCCGCGGGACCGCTCCAGACACCCGACCGGTTTCTGGGCTTCAAGGTCGGGGCCGACAACAAACTCGTGCGCTGGGACAGGATTGTCGAGTACATGAAGCTGGCCGCGGCGAATTCCGATCGCGTGCGCTTCCGCGAGCTCGGCAAGACCAGCCAGAACAACCCGTTCATCGCGCTCGAGATCAGCGCGGCGGACACGCTGAAGAATCTCGAACGCTACAAGCAGCTCGAGCGCAAGCTGTACTTCCAGGGCGGTGCGCCGGGCGACGCCGAGCGCGACGAGATCTTCCGCCAGGGCAAGCTGGTGCTGGCCGTCACCTGCAGCATCCATGCAACGGAGATTGGCGCGTCGCAGATGTCCGTGGAGCTGGTACACCGGCTCGCGACGGACGATTCGCCTGCGGTGAAAAAGATTCTCGACAACGTGATCTTCCTGCTGGTGCCGAGCCTCAACCCGGACGGGCAGATCATGGTGACCGACTGGTTCAACAAGAACGCCGGCACCGAGTACGCGAACAGCCCGATTCCCTACCTCTATCACCCGTACGTCGGCCACGACAACAACCGCGACATGTACATGTTCACGCAGAAGGAGAGCGAGCACACGGCACGGCTGCTGTGGCACGACTGGTTCCCGGCCGTGTGGCTCGACGAGCATCAGATGGGCAGCAACGGCGCGCGCATCTTCGTCATGCCGGCAACCGATCCGATCAACGCCAACGTGCACCCGCTCATCTATCGCTGGAACGGCATCCTGGGGCAGTCGCAGGCGGCGGCCCTCGAGGCCGCCGGCAAGGAAGGCATCATCTACAACGCCACGTACACCAACTTCTGGGAAGGCGCGATGGCGTGGAGCGGGTGGTGGCACAACCAGATCGGCCTGCTCACCGAAGTGGCGAGCGCGCGCGTGGCGGCTCCAATCGACCAGGTGCGCGCCGGGGCTGGACGGGGCCTTGACGCGGCCGGCGGCCCGTCGACAGGCTCAGGGCGAGCGGGTGGTGACGGCGGCGGCCCTTCGACAGGCTCAGGGCGAGCGGGTGGCGAAGGCGGTGGCCGCTTCGGCAGCGGTCCGATCCCGGCGCCGACCGACATCAACTCCCGCACCGAGTATCCGCGTCCCTGGATGGGCGGTCACTGGACGCTCCGCGACATCGTCGACTACGAGCTGATCGCGACGATGGCGCTTTTGGAGACCGCGGCGGATCGGCGCGAGACGATCATGCGGGGGATTTACGAGGTGAACCGGCAGACGATCGAAGACGGCAGGAAAAACAATCCGTCGTCGATTCTGGTGCCGGTGGAGAACCAGCACGACGCGCGGGAAGCGGCGCACCTCGTCGATCGCCTCAAC
The DNA here is from genome assembly GCA_003222535.1 of Acidobacteriota bacterium. Lineage (GTDB taxonomy): Bacteria > Acidobacteriota > Vicinamibacteria > Vicinamibacterales > CAVVIG01 > QHWJ01. Next base: position 31,040 of record QHWJ01000209.1, read on the forward strand.
CTGGGAGGCGTCGAGATTCATCGCGCCGATGCGGCGTTCGAAGCCGACGGGAAAACGTACGGCGCCGGGACGTTCGTCATCCCGATGACGCAGGTGTTCGCGCGGTACGCGAAGGATATGCTCGAGAGGCAGACGTATCCGGAAGTGCGCCGGGCGCCGAACGCGCCGCCCGAGCCGCCGTACGACGTGACTGCGTGGTCGCTCGGCATGCTGCTCGGCGTCGACACGGTGTTCGTGAAGAACCCGCTGCCGGCGATCAGGATGACGAAGATCGACGGTCTGCCGAAAACCGCCGGCCAGGTGACCGGCAGCGGCGCCCGCTTCGCGTTCGACTACAAAGGGCCCGATTCGGCGATCGCCATCAATCGCCTGCTGAAGGACGGCGCACGCCTCGCGTTCGACGGTCCCTCGCACGTGGCCGTCAGCGGCGTGACGCGCGCGAAGGTCGAACAGATCGCCAGGGACTTCGGACTGTCCGTGCGCGCAACGGACCCGGAGCGTACCAAGGACCAGGGACGGACCAAGGACCAGGAACCAAACCCTAAGGACCTGGCTTTTCATGCGCCCCGTGTCGCGATGTATCAACCGTGGACCGGCGGCAACATGGACGAGGGCTGGACGCGCTGGGTGCTCGAGCAGTACGAGTTCAACCTGACCTCGATCCACAACGCCGACATCCGGGCGGGCAAGCTGCGCGAGAAGTTCGACGCGATCATCGTCGCCGATCAGAACCCGCGCGACATCATCGACGGCTTCGACGCGAGCGCCATCCGGCCGGAGTACCGAGGCGGCATCGGCGAGCCGGGGCTGGACAGGCTGAAGCAGTTCGTCGCAGAGGGCGGGACGCTCGTCGCGATGGGCAACGCGTGCGACCTCGCGATCGAGAGGCTGCCGATTCCCGTCCGGAATCTCAAGAAAGGGCTGACGCGCGATCAACATTTCGCGCCGGGCGCGATCCTGAAGCTCGAGGTCGACACGCAGCACCCGATCGGGTACGGCGTGGCATCCGAGACGTTCGGGTTCTATGTCAACAGCCCGTTCTTCTCGATCGTGGAAGGCTTCGCGTCCCAGAAGATCGGCGTGGTCGCCCGCTATCCGAACACCAACGTGATCGCATCGGGCTGGCTGAAAGGTGAAGAGCTGATGGCGGGCCGCGCCGCCGTCGTCTCGATCGACATGAATCCCGGCCGTGTCGTGCTGTTCGGTCTCCGCCCGCAGCACCGGGCGCAGACGCACGCAACGTTCCCGATGCTCTTCAATGCGCTCTACATGTCCACGGTTGGAGATGTCGCCCGCCGGACTCCCGCAACTGAACAGTAGCCTGGTCAGGTCCGGTCCGGTCCGGTTCAAGGTTCAGGGTTCACGGTTCAAGGTTCGTTCTCTGTTCAAGGTTCTCTGTTCAAGGTTCGATCGTTCGGAGTTCAGGGTTCCCAGAGTCGCGACCCACAACCGGGACCGTCGGACATGACACCGAACGCAGAACGAGGAACCTCGAACCTCGAACCTCGAACTCAGAACCTGAACGAACCTTGAACCCTGAACCATGAACCCCGAACGGATCAGGCTCCTGGTGACCGGCGGCACGTTCGACAAGGAATACAACGAGCTGACGGGCACCCTGTTCTTCAAGGACACCCATCTGCCCGAGATGTTGCGGCTCGGCCGCAGCCGCGTCGATCTGGCCATCGAGACGTTGATGATGATCGACAGCCTCGAGATGACCGGCGCCGACCGGACGCTCATCGTCGAGCAATGCCGCCTGGCGGCCGAGGCGCGGATTCTGATCACGCACGGCACCGACACGATGGTCGAGACGGCGGGCGCCCTCGCCGCGGGACTGGCTCCACGCTCTGGAAAGACGATCGTCCTCACCGGCGCGATGATTCCGTACGCGTTTGGCAGCTCCGACGGGTTGTTCAACCTGGGCAGCGCCCTGTCGTTCGTGCAGCTGCTGCCGCCCGGTGTGTACATCGCGATGAACGGCCGCTGTTTCACATGGGATGGCGTGCGAAAGAACCGCGAGACCGGGGTCTTCGAGGACGTATGAAAACCTGACAAGGGACAAAGGGTATTATTTTCTCCACAGCCGTTCCCACCATTTGTTGGAGATCGGCTGCGCGTCGGGACCCTCGGCGCCGAGGTTCATCGTCTTCCGGATCTCGGAGACGTCCCATCCGGTCATCGACGCCAGGCGTTGGGCCTCCTGCTCCTGCCGATCGCGGAGGCTGCGGCGATACGCCCCGGCAGCCGGACACGACTCTTCTCCGTGCCAGGCGTGGCGCAGCACGTAGCGCCCCTGGAAGTTGACGCGGTCCGCGGTTTCCTGGAAGACGAGATCCTCCGGGAAGTGCGCGCTGTCGTAGCGGACGTGCAGTCGGGTCAGAAACACTTCCGGCGCGTTCATAGACGGTGGCATCGGGCGCGGCCGAACGACGGAGCCAGAGCCGCCAGGCGGTGGTGACGGGCCACCGTTGGCGTCCAGCCAGAAGACACCCAGTTGACGCAGTTCGTCGTTCGACAACGGGTCGGCCGCGCACGGATCGCACCACCTCATGTCCCAGGCGTACTCGAGAAACAGCACGCGCATGCCTTCTTTGCCGACCTGGCGGCTGAACATGGCCGTGTAGAATCTGGCGAACTCTCCGGGCTCCTTCAGGTAGACCGGCAGATCCATGTCGGTTGGAAGTTTCACCGTGCGATAGTTCGTCGTCTCGACGCGTCCCTTGCGAGTCAAGGCATACGCGAACAGCTCCTGCGCGCCGTCCGCGTTCACCATGCCGAGCCGGATCGGCAGCATGAACTTCGGCGATTCGTACGCCACTTGCAGCGGGCGCAGGTACGAGAACCCTAGCTTGGCCTGTTCCCTCAGATTGACCCTGGCGACGAAGAAGCGCATGTTCTGCTTCACGTAGCTCGATAACACCGAGGAGGCACCGGACGGGATCTTGTATCCGTTCTCGCGCAGCCAGGTCTCGAGCCCCGAGCTCTGCTGCGCCGAGAGAATGAGGATGTCGTACTCCCCGACGGTGTATTGGGCCTCGATCGTGACCCCGAGGCTTCGCGCTCGGCCACTAACACCGGCCGCCGCCGCCGGGCGAGACATGGATAACACCATGCGATCGCTCACGATCACCCGGCAGGGATCCTCGTCGAAATACTCGACGAGCCGCGGCGCCGAGTACGCATCCAGGTGATCGATGAGCGCTTTGTCGCCCACGTGAATCTGCTCGCGCTGGAGGAACGTGGGCACCGGAATCACGACCGCGAACTCCTTCAGGTCCCCCTTGAAGTCATTGGCCATCGTCATCACCGTTCGATCGCCGTCGCGAACCAGGACGACCTGCGAGGCCTTGTTGAAGAGTTTCGTGTCGGCCTTCGCGACATAGAAGCCGCAGAAGCCTAGAACCGTCGGCGCCGACCATGCGACCATCGACGCCACCACCACGCTGAACACATGCCGTTTCATATCGTCCTCCTCTGGAATCTGTCGAACGCTGCGGTCGTCGGTGTGCTCGGATGCCGCCATCTCAGTTCGGGCGCACCGGCTGCTGCGGCGGCCGGCGGCGAGAGCCAGGTGTAGCGGTCGCCAGGCAACAGCCAGTCGATGATCGGGACCGACAGCGAGCACGCCGCCAGCGACCAGAGCAGCCCATTCGTTCTGAACATCCGGAACTGCACGTACCACGCGCCGAAGGCGACCAGTCCGGCAAACAGCACGCGGCCCGCCCTGGAGTCAGGCGTCGTCTTCGGGTCCGAGATCATGAAGAAGGTGAACAGCAGCAGCGCGCCGCTCTCGAGCCGATGCAGCGGGATGGCGAGCGGCTCGCCCAGATAGAGCGCCCGGCCGAACAGCATCGCACCGTAGAAGAGGATGAACGCGTACGTCACGTCGCTGCGGGAGGCACGCATCACGACAACGCTCCCGACCGAGGCCATGAGGAATACGAAGAGCACAGCGGATCCCCATTGGCCCGGTGACACCCACACCTGGTCGGTCAGGAGCAGCATGGCCACGAGTCCGCCGTTGGTCGGGTTGAACAGATGTTTGCCGCGGAATCGAAGCAGGAACTTGACGGCAATCGTCAGCACCGCGGCCACGACCGCGAGTTCCGGGCGATTGGTGCGCAGCAGGAGGCAGAGCGAGAGCCCCGAGATGAGCGCGCTCTTGATGTTCACCGCCACCGGCCGACCGGGCATCAATCGACCAGCGGTCACCTGATCGCAGACGGCCTGAGTCGACAGCACCGTCGCCAGAATCAGGATCGCGCGGGCCGCCGTGATCTCGAAATCCAGCCAGGTCAATCCGTATAGGAGCAGCGAGGCAAGCGTCGCAATTTGGTAGAGGCGGGGGTCTCGCGGGTGCAATCGACGAATCACGCCGGGGAGAGTCATTTCTCAGGCTCCTCTGCCTGAGAACGATCGTGTCGGGAGTTCTTGCAGTCATCGGACTGCCAGACGGCCGGTCCTCCTGTTCCCGGTCGCTGAATCGGTCGAACTACAAAGAAGAGAGACGTTTAGCGGAGACGTCGGGGTGGCGGAACATCGCGGACAGGCGATCGAACGCGGGCTCGGAGATCACCCCAATGGCACTGGTCGCCTGATGCCGCAGCTCGCGCTCGGCTTCATCGAAGTCGATCGGGACGAGCGTGACGGCACCGCCGCGTTTCAGACGCGTATAGGCCTTGCGCGCGTTGGACACGAAGCGGTCCAGACACGTGCGGAGATACGTGCGGAACCTCGCGCGCGATGGGTCGAACCCGGCGAAGAAATCCTTCTCGAACGCGCGGAGAAAAAACCCCTGCGTCAGATCCGCCGCGTCGTCCGGCGAGGTGTGCCATTTGAGGCGCACGTACTTGAACACCGGCTTCCAGTAGGCGGTCACGAGGGTGTCGAACGCCGACCGGCGCACGTCGGTCCGCTCGCTGCGGATCGCGGCCACGATGGAATACCGGGTCACCGGAAATGCCGCCATGAAAATATAGGGCTACCTTTTCCCGCCTCCACGCGGTCACAACGCCCCCGAGCTACGGCGAGGCTCGCCGGCCGGCCCCGCCAAGGCTGCGGCGGTCCGCCGACGCTTCAGCGAAGGCGGAAGCGCCGGAGGCGCGAAGGCGGCAGCGTTGCCGACATGGATTGTAACCGCGCTTGTTACAATCCTCGGGATGCCTCCGATGAGATCACGTCATGGCTCATGGCTGATGGCTGATGGCTCATGGAGGATGGCGCGGCCGTCGACCATAGCCATCAGCCATTTGCCATTGGCCATGGCGTTGGCGTGCAGCCAGCCCGCGCCGCCGGCGACGTTGCAGGCACGGAACGTCCTGCTGGTGACGATCGACACGTTTCGCGCTGACCGCGTCGGCACGGGCGTCGCACCGACCATCGATCGACTCGCGGCGGCGGGCACGCGCTTCACGGCCGCGCGGACGGCGGTACCGCTGACGCTGCCGTCGCACGCGACCATCCACACCGGCCTCCTGCCGCCGGCGCATGGCGTCCGGCAGAACGGCACCGACGCGCTCGCAGACACGCATCAGACGATCGCGCGGCTGCTGAAGACGGCCGGGTACGCCACGGGCGCGTTCGTCGGCGCGTTCGTGCTCGATCGCCGGTTTGGCCTTGCGCAAGGGTTCGATACCTACGACGATCGGATCCCGCGCGATCCCAACGCGACCGAACGGCTCGAAGCCGAACGTCCCGCGTCGGCGGTCATCGATGGCGCGATCGCATGGCTCGATCGGCGGACCAGGAACCCAGAACCAGGGAGGGACCAGGGACCAGGGACGGACCAGGGACCAGGGACGGACCAGGGACCAAGGACGGACCAGGGACCAGGGACGGACCAAGGACCAAGCACCAAGGCCAAAGGACCCTTCTTCATGTGGATCCACCTCTACGATCCGCATGCCCCCTACAATCCGCCGGGCGAGTTCCGCGCCCGATCGAGGACGCCGTACGACGGCGAGATCGCTTACGCGGATACGCAACTCGGCCGCCTGCTCGAATCGCTTCGCGCGCGCGGGGAGATCGATCGCACGCTGATCGTGGTCGCCGGCGATCATGGCGAAGGGCTGGGCGACCATGGCGAGCGCACGCACGGCATGCTGCTGTACGACTCGACCCTGCGCGTGCCGTTGGTGATCGCCGCTCCAGGCCAGCCGGCGCGGACGATCGACGATCCGGTGAGCCTGAGCGAAATCGCACCGACGATCCTTCGAGCGGCGGGCGTCGCGCCGCCGGATGTGATGAAGGGACGGGATCTGCTCGAAATGGTCCGGCTGAAGCCGGACACTACCGAAACAGGTGTCGCCGCAGGTCGTGACTCCGGTGGTCGTGACTCTGGTCGTCGTGACTCCGGTCGTCGTGACTCCGGTAGTGTCCCGCTTCAGCCGGACCTGTATAGCGAAACGGAATACCCGCGCGTGGCCGGCTGGAGCCCGTTGCAGGCGTTGACCGACGGCCGCTGGATGGCCATCCGCGCGGGCGCATCGACCGAGGTCTACGACCTGCAGAACGATCCGCGCGAGGAGCACGACGCCTCTCTGGCACAGCCGGCTGTCGCCGCCGCGATGGCGTCGCGAGCCGAGGCTCTCCATGCAAGCGCGACGACTTCGCAGGCGCATTCGCTGTCCGCCGACGCCGCTGAGCGCCTTCGTGCGCTTGGCTACGTCGCCGGCACGCTGCAGCCGGCTCCCGCTTCCGGCGCACGGAACCCGGCGACGATGATCGCGACATGGAACGATTTCGAAGCCGCCCTGTCCGCCCTCACCGCGCACGTCCCCGATGCGGTCGGAGCCCTCAGGAGGCTCGCGTCGGCGAACCCCGGCGCGCCGGTGCTGCAGGCGACCTACGCGCGAGCGTTGAAGGAGGCGGGACAGGTCCAGGCCGCACTGGCGATCTATCGCCAGGCTGCCCGGCGCTGGCCGGCCGACGCGACGCTGCTGCACGACCTTGCAGTGTCGGCGCGCGACGCGGCCAACGCCGCGCACGGGACAACCGCTCGGGCGATGCGCGACGAGGCGAGGCGCACCGACCAGGCGGCGCTGGCCCTGGATCCCAACAGCGCGATCGCGCACAACGGCCTTGGCCTGTTGGCGATCGATGACGGTCAACCGGGCGAAGCGGTCAAGGCCTTCGAGCGGGCCGCGGCGATCGATCCGAACAACGCGTGGTACTGGACGAATCTGGGTAACGCGCGCCGCGCCACCGGCGATCGCGGAGGCGCCGAGCAGGCATTTCGGCGGGCGCTCGATGTCGACGCGCGGGCCGCCGACGCGGCGAACGGGCTCGGTGTCCTCCTGGTTGAGGCCCATCGGGCGGCCGAGGCCGCGCCGTGGTTCGAGCGCGCGATCGGCGCCGCGCCCGATCTCGTCGAAGCGCGCCTGAACCTTGGCATCGCGCTGCAGCAGAGCGGACAGGTGGCTCGCGCTGCCGAGGCGTATCGAGCAGTCCTCGCCGCGCGAGGCGGCCACGACCGCGAGAAACAGGTGGCCGCCACGTTGCTCGCCGCGCTCGCAAGCGCTCGATGATGAGAGCACGTCATGGCTCAGGGCTGATGGCTGATGGCATATGGAAGATGGTGCGGCCCTTCGCCATAGCCATCAGCCTTCAGCCATTAGCCATGGCCGTGGCGTGCAGTTCCGGCGGGCCGACGTCGAATCCGACAGCCCGCAATCTGCTCTTGATCACTATAGACACCTTGCGTGCCGACCATGTCGGCGCGTACGGACACTCGCGCGCACGGACGCGGGCGCTGGACGGCCTCGCGAAAGGCGGCGCGCTCTTCGAGCGCGCGTATGCCGCGGCGCCGATTACGCTGCCTTCGCACGCCACGCTCATGACCGGCCGCTATCCACCCGGTCATGGCTCGCGCGACAACGGCCTGCGCGTGTCGCCGACCGTGCCGACGATCGCGACCCTGCTTCTCGCGCGCGGATTCAGGACCGCCGCATTCGTCGCCGCCTTTCCGCTGGATCACCAGTTCGGGCTGAACCGCGGGTTCGACGTGTACAGCGACCACCTCCCGCGTGGAGCGGACGGACGTCCATCGAACGAACGGCCGGCGTCGGACGTGATCGACGAAGCCATCGCCTGGCTGCGACAGCCAGCCCCCGGCCCCCGGTCCGCGGCCCCATTTTTTCTCTGGGTTCATCTCTTCGAACCGCACGCGCCATATGGCAATCCCTCTACTCCGTCTGCAGCGGCGCGCCCGGTTCTCGAGCGCTACGACGAAGAGATCGCGACGGCGGACCGGGAGATCGGCCGCCTGCTCGGCGCAGTCCGGCCGGCAATCGGCGACACGCTCATCATCGCGGCCGGCGATCACGGCGAGGCGTTCGGCGAGCACGGCGAATACGCGCACAGCATCTTCGTGTACGACACGACGCTGCGCGTCCCGCTGGTGATGAGTGGGCCTGGCATCCGGGCCGGCACGCGCGTCGCGGAACCGGTGACGCTCGCCGACGTGGCGCCGACGGTCATGCGCCTGCTCGGCGCGACGATGACCGGCGTGGACGGCGTCGATCTCTCGCCGGCGCTCGACGGCATGCCGCTGACCTCGTACCAGGGGCGGGAGCTGTATGCGGAGTCGTTCGCGCCGGCCATCGAATTCGGCTGGGCACCGCTGCGGGCGATTCGGTCGGGGCCATGGAAGCTCGTCGCCGCACCGAAGCCCGAGCTGTTCGAGATCGACAAGGACCCGGGAGAGCAGATGAACCTCGTCGCCGCGCAGCCGAGCGCCGCACGGGCGCTCGCCGAGCGTGTGAGCCGCTACGGCGGGCCGGAGCTGCCAGCCGCGGCGTCCGCCGGCGCGGAAGCGCAGCAGCGCCTGCGCGCGCTCGGTTACAGTTCCGGGTCCGCAATCCGCAATCCGCAATCCGCAATGGCTCGTCCCGACCCAAAGGACCGGCGCGAGCTCGCCGCGCGCATCGCGCAGGTGACGTCGGGCGAGCTGGCCGGCCCCGAGCTGGTGGCGGCGCTCGAAGGCATCGTGCGCGAGGATCCGCGCAACGGGCAGGCTCACCTGCGTCTCGGCTTCGCGCGGCTGCA
>QHWJ01000210.1 GCA_003222535.1 Acidobacteriota bacterium
CGAGCGGCGTCGCCGCCAGCGCGTCGAGCAGATCCTCGAACTCGATCGTCAGCACGGCCTTCGCGGCCGGCAGCGGAACGAGGTTGATTTTTGCGGCGACGACGAGACCGAGCGTGCCCTCGGAGCCGACGATCAGCTTCGCGAGGTTGAACGGCTTTCCGGGCGTGGGAGTGTCGACGAGCTCGTCGAGGTTGTATCCGCCGACGCGCCGCAGGACCTTCGGGAAGCGGCGCTCGATCTCCTCTTTGCACGCGCCTGCGAGCTCGCGCACCGTCCGGTAGCACGCGGCGTCGAGACGGCTGCCGGCGGAAGCGGCGTCAATCTCCGCGGATCCGAGCGGGCGAAAGTGCGCGAGGGATCCGTCGGCCAGGACGACCTTCAGCTCGAGCACGTGATCGATCGTCTTGCCGTAGAGCACCGACCGCGCGCCGCTCGAGTTGTTCGCAATCATGCCGCCGACCGTGGCGCGGCTGGCGGTGGAAATATCCGGAGCGAAGCGCAGGCCGTCGGTGCGCAGTGGCGCGTTCAGCTCGTCGAGCACGACGCCCGGCTCGATCCAGGCCCATCTTTCCGCGACGTTCAGCTCGAGCACGTGGTTGAGATACTTCGACGTATCGAGTTGCAGTCCCGGGCCGATCGCCTGTCCCGCCTGCGACGTGCCGCCGCCTCGCGCCGTGATCGACACTCCGTGACGGCCCGCGATCCGGACGGCGTGGACGACGTCGTCGGGGGAGCGGGGCAGGACGACTCCCAGCGGCTCAATCTGATAGACGCTGGCGTCGGTGGAATACAGCGCGCGCGAGACCTGGTCGAACCGGACCTCGCCCTCGATAGACCGTTCCAGATCCTGCCGAACGGCGTCAGAGGGCGAGCCAGACACGCAGCGCTTCGTCAATGGCGTCGACGCATGTCGGATCGCAAAATCCGATCTGACGCACGATCGCCGCGCGAGGGATGCTCACTACAGTATACGCGCCCCCTTCGATGCCGTTTTGCACGTCGGACAGGTCCAAGCTGACCATCGGCTATTTCGACGGCCGCAGGATGACGTAGGTGGGAAGGCCAGCGGCGTTGAGCTTCTGCATCACCGCTTTCGCCGGCTGCTTCTCGGGATCTTCCGCCTGGAACTTGATCCTCACGTAGGGGGACAACGCCGCCCGCACGTCGCCATTCTCGAGCGTCGTCTTGTCCATCGTCAGGCAGTTCTTGCACCAGGTCGCCCACATGTCGATCAGGACCGGCTTCTGCTCGCGCCGGGCCGTGTCGAGGCCTTCGGCCAGCGACGCGTGCCATCCCGCCTTCAGCTGCGCCTGCACGCTCGACGTCACGGCCGCGGGGTCGACCCAGCGATTCGAAAAGATCGAGTACGACTCGTAACCGTAGTACGCGGCGGTGGCGAGGATGAAGACACCGAATGTCTGCTTGACGCGGACCATCCACATCCCGGGCTTCGGCAGCGCGGCCAGGCCGGCGCCTGCAATCGGCCAGGGAATCGCCATCCCGATGCCGAGGCAGAACGGCAGCGCGAGCGCGAGCCTGGTGCCGGTCGCGTAGAGATTGCTCGAGAACAGCACGACCTGGATGACGACCGGCGCCACGCACGCCCCGGCCAGCAGCGCGGCGACGGCGCCCATGCTGAAAGCAAGCGCGAACGTTCCCCGGCCCGAGGAGCCGCCCAGACCGGCCGAGTACTTCGAGAAGTCGATCAACAGCAGGTCGAACATCGCCAGGCCGAGAACGACGAAGAGGACAGCAATCCCGAGGTTGAACCAGGGCGATGAATTGATGGTGCCGAACGTGCCGGCGGTGAGGATGACGATGAGGCCCAGGACGCCGTAGACCAGGGCCATGGCGCCACCGTAGGCCGAGCCAAGCATGAAGCCGCGGCCGCGCGACGACGCCTGGGCGCCGGCGCCGATGATCGCGAGGTTGATGGGGATCATCGGCAGGACGCAGGGTGTGAGGTTGAGCGCGAGCCCGCCGATGAGCACGAGCAGGAGGATCGCCAGCGGCCCGCGGCCCTCGAACATGCCGCGTTCCTTCACGCCGTTCTCCGCGTTGTGAATGAACCGCAGAAACTCATCGGCATTGAGGTATCCGACGGTCGTGCCGAGCACGGTGAAGGCGTCGAGCTTCGCCACGCCGTCCCCGCCCCCGGCAGCGGCGCCCGATAGGGCGCCCGGCACGGCGTCGGGCGTGGCGCCGGGCTTTTTGCCGTGGCCGAAGGCAATGCTCCTGAACGCCGCCTCGTTGACGCTGTCGGCGAGGCCCGTCACCCTGGAGGCCGGCAAGATGGCGATCGTCCAGTTCGCGTCCGCCGTTGACGGCGGGTAGCACACCTTCGCGTCGCACGCCTGATATCTGAGGTGAGCCGGAACCATGAGCATTCCGACCGGAACTGCAGGCGCGATCGTCAACTGGACGCCGATCAGGAACTCACGCTCGAACACCGCGAGCGGCTGATCCTGGCCGGCCTGCTGCAGGTCCGTCGATGGCGGAAAGACGAGCTCTTCAACGGTGACGCCAGCCGGGGCATCGATCGTGAGGGATGTCGGGATCAGCAGGGGGTCGCGCGGCTTGTCCGATTGCGTGTGCAGCCCTTCGGGCAGGGACACCTCGAGCGCGACCCGCAGCGTGTCGCCGCCGTGCGCGCGCGCGCGCTCAGTGAGCGCAGTCACGGCGGCCGAAGGCCGCCGTGACTGCGCATTGGCATCGCGCGCACAGAGGACACCAAGGGTACAAAGGACACAGAGGAAGGTGATCATCCGGATAGACCTCATCCGAACAGGCGCTCCCCTCTGTGTCCTTTGTCGCCTTTGTGTCCTTGTCTCAGTCACAGCCTCGGTCACACTTCCTTCAATGGGATAGCCCCCGGCGGCAACGGCAACGACGTGGGATCGACGTTGCCCTTCACAGGCGGAAGATCCTGAAACATGAAATCCCACTTCCACCGCTCGGAGGGATTCGACGCCTGCAGCCAGTGGCGTGCTTCCATCGGCTTGTTGAACGCCAGGGTGCTCAATCCCTGGAGCTCCGTGATGGTGGAGAACCGCCCGGTGACATCACTGCGGACATGGGCGGCGCTCTTGTAATCGAAGGCCACGCCGAGCGCGGTGCCGAGGTTGACGAGAATCTGCCAATCCTCCATCGCGTCGCCAGGCGTCGGGATCGCGCGCGTCGTTCCCTGGAGCCGCCCGTGCCCGTTCGTATAAGACGCTTCTTTCTCGACGTACGATGCGCCCGGCAGCACGAAATCGGCCGCGCGCGCCAGGTCCGTCAGCAGCACGCCCTGCACGATCAACAGGGGCAGCGGGCCGCGTGTACGCGCCTCGACAATCCACGTGGTGTCGCCCAGCGAACCATCCGGGCCCGGATCGAACACATACAAGGCCGTCACGCGGCCCGCCTCGACCGCCTGCCGGAGGGCGGTCACATCGGCTCCGCGTACTTCATCGCCCGGCGCGCCGGGCACGAGGCCCAGCATGCGCGCGCCGTTGACGTTCGGGGCGTCGACGGCCGGCACCTTGAACTTCGTGCCTGCAGGTTGCTGTTTCTCCCGGTACCGCCAGCTCACGCTGATGGCCGCCGGCCCGCTTTCACCGACCAGTTCCTCGGTGAGGCGCTTGAAGAGAAACAGCTCCTCGTGCGAGGCATGAGCCGAGAGGAGAAAGCGTACTCCGTCAGGATTCGACGTCCCGGCGGCGGCGAGCCGGTCGCACAGCTTCGCCGTCACGTCGTCCCAGGAGACGGGCTGCTGAACGCCGCTGGCCTGCCTCTCGAGCGGTTTCCGCACTCGACGCTCGCCTTCGATCCAGTGGTATTCGAATCGGCCGATGTCGCACATCCAGTAGTCGTTGACGTCGGGATTGAGCCGCGGCGTGAAGCGGATGAGCTGCGATCCTTTTGCCCACTCCGGCTTCGCCTTGATCCACGCGGTGACGTTGCAGCCCTTCGCGCACTGCGTGCAGATCGTGTCGGCCGCGAGGGGGTTGTCCCACGGCCGCGATTTGAACCGGTAGTCGCGCGTGGTGATCGCCCCGACCGGACAGACGTCCATCAGGTTGCCGGAGATGAGCGAGTGGACGCCTTCCTCCTGAAACGTCGCGATCTCGCTGCCGTACCCGCGATCGATGATGTTGATCTGCGCGTCCGCGTCGACGTCGCGCATGAACCGCACGCAGCGCGTGCAGAGGATGCAGCGCTGCCGGTTGAGCATCAGCGTCGGCCCGAAATCGACGTCACCCCTCACGCCGTCGCCATCGAAGACGCGGCGGGGGAAATCCATCCGGCTCAGGTCGGGGCCGAACGCGTAGGAAAAGTCCTGGAGCGGACACTCGCCGCCCTTGTCGCACACCGGGCAATCGAGCGGGTGGTTGATCAGCAGAAACTCGAACACGCCCGCACGCGCCTCGACCACGTCAGGCGTACGCGTCGACACCGCCATCCCTTCGGTGCAGACGGTCGAGCATGACGTCTGCAGCTTCGGCATCTTTTCGATCTTGACGATGCAGACGCGGCAGGAGCCGTCGATGCCGATACCAGGGTGGTAGCAGTAGTACGGCACCGAAATGCCGCTCTCGATGGCGGCCTGCAGGACGGTCTTGCCTTTTTCGATGGTCACCTGCCGGCCGTCTATCGTCAGCGTCACGGTCTCCATAGCAGTCGATCATATCAGGACGCCCACCGGCATATCAGGACGCCCACCGCGCGTCGCGGGCTGTCGAGAATTGCGGGATTCCGGATTGCGGATTGATTGCGGATTTGGTCTTTCCGCAATCCGCAGTCCGCAATCCGCAATTCCGAGATCCGCAATGCGATGCTCAGTTCTTGACAATCTCCACCAGCGTCCCGTCGTCCTTGCTCACGTCGATGCCCCGGAGCGCGCCGGCGAGCGGGACGCGCTGCTCGACGATTCGGTCGGTCGCGGCGACCAGCACGTCGAAGGGTTTCCTGTCGGCATACTGGAGCGTGATGGTGAGGGGCACGTCGAACACCTCGCCGACCTGCTCGATGTGAAGCACGGCGTCGGTTCCCTCGACGCGATAGCCCACCTTGATCTTCGGCAGGGTCGAGCCGTAAATCCACCGCGCGAAGAAGCGTTCGAGTGGCCGGCCGGTCTCCTGTTCCATCGCGGCACGGAGCTCTTCGGTGCCCACTTTGCGAAACCGCGACGTGCGATAGAAGCGCCGCAGTCCGCGGAAGAAGCTGTCGTTGCCAACGAGCCGCCGCAGCATGTGCAGCACCGCGGCGCCCTTGTTGTAGACCAGCGCGCGGAACACGCGGCTCTCCCCGCGAATGTGCCCGAGCCGGTAACCGAGATACACCGGCCCCTGCTCGGTCTCGTCGATGCCCCACTTGCGGAGTTGTCGCAGGACGGAGACGAAGACGTCGTCGCCGCGCTGGTGCTGTGCGTACATCGCCGCGAAGTACTGCGCGAAGCCCTCGCTGATCCACTGCTCATGGTAGTTCCGCCAGCCGACCGCCTGGCCCCACCACTGGTGCGCGAGCTCGTGCGCGAGGAAGAACTCCGGATAGCTCCCGAACGCGGCCGGATCGTTGCGCCAGACGAGCTGCGAGCTCGGGAGCTGCTGATTGAGCGCGGCGAAATAGCCGGGGCTGTGGCCGCCCGGCAAATCGCTCTCGATGAGGGCGACCGTGAAGCTCGAATATGGCGAATCGCCGACGAGCGACTCGTAGAACATCGCCATGTCGGCGGCGCGCTCGGCGAGCTCGCGGCCGCGCTGCACCTGCCGCGGGTTGGATTCCACCGACAGATTCAGGCTGCGATAGGTCGTGCCGCTCAACGAGACGTCGGGGCCGGAACCGGGGCCGGAATTGATTCCGGCCCCGTCGCCCGGAAACGCGATGGTCACCGTTTCCGCCCGTGCGAAGCGGCTCATGATGAAGGCGAGGTAGCGCAGCGGTTGCGCCGCCGTGAACACGTAGAGCTTCCGGTTCTGCGCCGGGTCCTTCGCCGGAATCAGCATCGGGAATCCCGGCTCCAGCTCGCCGCTGGCGACGCAGTCGATCGCCGCGGGCACGGAAATGCGAATCCGGGCGGTCGCGTAATCGCTGACCGCGGCCTGGGGATACCAGAAGCTGCGGCTGCTGTAGAGAAAGCTCGGCTCCGGGGACATCAGCATCGGCAGGTCGTCCCGCGCCTGAGCGCCTTCAAAGGGCGCGACGGTCTCGCGCTCCGGCGCCTGTGGCTCCAGCCGTCCGGCGTACGCGATCGTCAGCGTCACCTCCCTGTCGCGCGCGATCGCCGTCGGGAGATTGACGACCAGCGTGTTCTGGTTCTTCACGCGAATGCCGAACAGATGTCCATGCTCGTAGCTGACGATCGACTGGACGATGAGCGGGTCCGCGAGGCGCAGGGTGATGCTCCCGAGCACGTACGCCCGCACCTTGAGGTGGATGCGCGCGCGGCCGTCGATCCACTGCCGATCGGGGGTCGCCGCCACCTCGAGATCGTAGTCGAGCACGTCGTAGTCGACGAGCTCGTCCTCGTTGTAGAACGCGCCGCGCCGCTCGCGCTTTTGCTTCGACGAATACAGGCTGATGTTGTGGTGGCGCTTCCGATCGAACAGCGTGATGTCCTCGGCCTCGGCGCCGGACTTCGCGTACGTCAGGGTGTCGAAGCGCCGGGTGCGCATCTCGGCGAGAAAATCGCCCTGCCCGGGGAGCAGCGTCCAGGCGTCGCGGCTCAGATCGCCAAGGTCGATGACGAACGATTTCTGCGACTCGTCGCGGAACACGTCCTGCGCGCGCCGCAGCTCGCGCGGGTCCACGGCCGCCGGCTGCAGCGACGGATCGGCAATGACCGATTCGAAATCGGCAGGATTCATCCGGATATAGGCGGCCTCGAAGCGCGTCTCGAGCGTTTCGCTGCCGCAGAAGATCTTCACCTGGCCTTTTTCGGTTGCCGGCGCAGGATGAAAGTTGATCATCCCCCGGCCGATGATCACCATGGCGGTGACGCCGGCATCGATGTCGGCGACGAACACCGATCCTTCCGGCAGGGTGAGGTCGAGATCTTCGGCGCCCATCTTCAGGTTGCGGGCGGTGTACTGCTTCGTCGCGTTCAACGACACCCGGTAGATGCTTTCGACCGACGACAGCCGCTCCTGGTCCGCGACGCTCCACTCGCGATCGGTCCGGGCATCGCCGGTTCGCTTGACGTCGAGACGCCAGGTCGCGATGCGCGCCCTCGAGCCGAACTCAGCGAGCACGTCGACCATGAGGCGATACCCGTTGCCCGGCAGCGTGCCGGGCAGCGGCTGGCGGTCGCGTTCCTGCAGCACGCTGCGGTTCACGCCGGGCATCAGCTCACTGCTCGCGAAGTCGCGCGCGCGTATGCGGTCGGCCGACGCCGAAAGGAGCGCCACGAACCCGGCCGTATCGCCGGCCTGGACGATGCGCTCCACGCGGCCGAGGAGCAGGCGGACGCCCTCGTCTTCCTGTGCGCGCGGCATCCCACCGCCCGACATCGTCAGCGCCAGGAGCACGATCGCCAGAGGGGCCTTCATAGCCACTGTGTCTTTGCCGAAATACGCATTCCCAGACGGGTGCCGGAGGCGAGCGCCATCGTGTCTCAGGCGTGTTGCGAGACTGAATTGTAGCCCTTCAGGGCCGCCCGCCGGGCTCCGTCGTCGCCGTCCGCCTGAGCAGCAGGATCGTCAGGTCGTCGGCGAACTTGGAGGCGTCGGTGTGGCGCTCCACGGCGCGGACCACCGCCGCGCTGATGCGGGAGAGGCTGTCGCGCGCGTTGGCCTTCAACGCGGTTTCGAGCCCGATTTCGTCGAACGGCTGACCGGCCTGGTTTTCGGATTCCGTGATGCCGTCGCTGTACACCGCGATCATGTCGCCGGGCTCGATGATCGCGCGCCCGGTCGTGTAGGTCGAGTGCTCGAACATCCCCAGCGAGATGCCGCCGTCGGTGAGCCGTTCCGAGCGCCCGTCGACGCGAATCAGCAGCGGCGGCATATGGCCCGCGCTGACGTAGGTGAGCTCGCCGGTCAGCGGCTGATAGACCCCGTAGAACAGCGTGATGAACCGCGAGCGCGGCGAGTGGCGGCAGACCTGCACGTTGAGCCGCGTGACCAGATCCGCCGGCTCGAGCCTTTCGTCGACGAGCGTGCGCAGCATGGCGAGCAGCAGCGCCATGAGCAGCGCCGCGGGACTGCCCTTGCCGGCGACGTCGCCGACGGCCACCACCAGACGGCCATCGTCGAGCGGCAGGATGTCGTAGAAGTCGCCGCCGACGGTGTTCGCCGGCCGGCTCATGCCGAACGTCTCCACGCCGGGCGCGCTGTACAACCCGCTCGGCAGCATCGCCTGCTGGATGTCGCGCGCGATCTCGAGGTCGTTTTTCAGCGACAGCCGATCGGCGACTTCGAGCAGGACCAGGAGGTTCATCAGGGCGAGCGCGAAGAGGAGCGACCAGGTGCCCTGGCTGAAGAGCGGCCCTGGAACACCGATGCCGCCCAGAAACGGCACGCGCGCGATGTCGACGATCCCGATGCCGCGGAACAGGTTGATGAGGCCGATGATCGCCAGCAGGAGCGACGCGCCAAACACGACACGGCGCGCCGGCGACAGCTTCATCGAGAAGGCAAAGAACAGGATCCGCGCCTCGGTGATCGCGCGCTTGTGCCAGGGCATCCGCTTCAGCGCGTCGACATCCACGCCGCGCGTGAAAAATCTGTACGCCTCGCGCGCGTCGCGCGTGAACAGCCGCTGCAGATCGTCGGCAGTCAGATCCTTCGTGTAGGTGTCGAAGAAGTCCGCCAGACGAGAGGGTCCCGGAGCTCTTATCACAGTTTTAGTCTCGTGAGCTTGACGCTTCTATACATCGCTCGTCCTGAGCTTGTCGAAGGACGAGCCGCCGAGATGGCTCGTTGTTCGACAGGCTCACCACGAGCGCGACTGCTCAGCCTGCTGTGCGGGCCGACCGCGTCGAGCGCCTCAGTGCCTCTGTGGCCTGTCAAAGTCAATACGGCAGCGTTAGTTGCGAAATGCCGTACTAACCACAGTGCGCGCACAACATTACAGCAGGATGCCGAGTTCCCCGCCAACCTTCGCGAACACGTCCAGCGCGAATTGCAGCTCGTCGCGGGTGTGCGTGGCGGTGACGATCGTGCGCACTCGCGCCTTGTCGCGCGCGACGGTCGGAAACGCGATGCCCTGCGCGAACACGCCTTCCTGGAACAGGCGATCCGACAGCTTCATCGCCAGCGCGCCGTCGCCCGCGATCACCGGCGTAATCGGGCTTTCGCTCGGCCCGGTGTTGAAACCGAGCGCCCGCAGGCCCGACTTGAAGAAACGCGTATTCTCCCACAGCCGATCGATGATTTCCGGCTCCCGTTCGAGCACGTCGAGCGCCGCGATGCACGCCGCGGCGACCGCCGGCGGATGCGACGTAGAGAACAGAAACGGCCGAGCGCGGTGATGCAGGAACTCGATCAACGTGCGGCTCCCGGCGACATATCCCCCCAGCGCGCCGATCGCTTTCGACAGCGTGCCCACCTGGACGTCCACGCGCCCATGCACGTCGAAGTGATCGATCGTCCCGCGTCCGTTCCGGCCGAAGACGCCGCTCGCGTGCGCATCGTCGACCATCATGATGCAGCCGAGCTCCTCGGCGATCGCGCACAGCGCCGGCACGGCACCGAGGTCGCCGTCCATGCTGAAGACGCCGTCGGTGATCAGCAGTTTGCGCTGCCCGGCCGGCAGCTCCTGCAGAATCCTGCGCGCCGCGTCGGCGTCCTTGTGCGGAAAGACCTTTATCGTCGCGCGGCTCAATCGGGCGCCGTCGATGATGCTCGCGTGGTTCAGCTCGTCGGACACGACGACGTCGTCCTTGCTGAGGACGGCGGCGACCGTTCCGGCGTTCGCGGCGAAGCCGCTCTGGAACACGACGACCGCTTCGGTCTTCTTGAACTCGGCCAGCCGGCGCTCGAGCTCCAGGTGGATGGCCATCGTGCCCGCGATCGAGCGCACCGATCCGGATCCGACCCCAAGCTGGCGGACCGCCTCGATCGCCCGCTCCCGCAAGGCCGGGTGCGTCGTCAACCCGAGATAGTTGTTCGATGAGAGGTTGACGACCTGGCGATGATCGACGCTCGCCTTTGGCTTCTGCTCGCCTTCGAGGACGCGGAGGTGACGGTAGAGACCCTGCGCCTTGAGCGAATCCAGGTCGCTCGCAAGGAAGGAAAGCGGATCGCGGCGCATGCCGGTCAGTTTAGTTCGTCGGAAAGAGCGCGTCCACGGCAGGATTGCGGCGGCGAGGTCGGGGGGAAAATGGCTGATGGCTGATGGCTGATGGCTGATGGCTGATGGCTAATGGCTAATGGCTGAGGGCTGAGGGCTGAGGGCTGATGGTGATGGCTGATGGCTGAGGGCTGATGGCTGATGGTTGAGGGAGTTCGAACACGCGGTCCGGTCCGAAGGCGGCGGCTTCGCGGGCGCCGCGGGCGCGGAGCCAGGCGCTCAGACGGCGGCCACCGTCGTTCGTGTAGAAGCCCTCGTGGACGACGGCGTGCGTCGCGGTTGAATCGGCGAGCGCCTGCCACGCGCGTTCGGGCCGGGTGGCGATGTCCTTGAAAGCCTCGGTCAGGAACGCGTACTGCGGCGGAGCGCCGCCGCTATATCCGTTCACGAGCCGGCGCCAGTGGGTGGTCGAGTAGAACATATAGCGGATGTCGAACGCCGGCTCGCCGAGCGGCAGCTCGATGACGACCGCGGACTTCGCAAGGGTGGCGATGAAGCGATAGACGTCGGGTGCGGGGGAGGTCGTCACCGACGCCGGGAGCGGCGCGAGCCCGGCCCGGGTGTAATCCGTGGAGCTCTGGTTGATCGGGATCGGAATCGCCAACGCCTCGAGCACAATCAACGCGCCGGCCAGTACGCTGGCGCGCCGCTGCCGGCCGCGGTCGATCGCCCCGATGCCGATCGCGGCCAGTGCCGCGAGGCCAAGCGTGACAATCATGCCGTATCGAGCGGGCACCCGCAGGCCATCGAACCCGGGCACGAAGCTGTAGAAGGCCGAGTACAGGCTGGTGGCTTCGACGACCCTTCCCTTTGCGTGGATGCCGGGCCCGAAGGACATCACGACGGCGAAGAGCGTCATCAGCGAAAAGAACGCGACGGGGGACGAGAGCCAGCGCATGACGGAAGCGCGTGCGTCGTGCGAGACCCCGAGCAGCATCGCGCCAGCGGCCGCGGCGATGATCAGCACGCGTGAGAGGTCGGTGATCTTCAGGCCCGGCAGTCGAATCGAATACCCGAGCAGGAGGGTGACGATGAGCAGCAAGACGATCGTCGCGGCAATCCGCATGGCGTGGCGACCCTGAAAGGCTCCCCCTACGTTCGACTGGCGACCCTGAAGGGGTCGCCCTGCGTTCGACGTGCCGGCCGCGGATCCAGTCTTGTAGGGCGACCCTTTCAGGGCCGCCGATCGAGTGACGCCAAGCACCGCAAGCACGACGATCGTCACGCCCGGAAACAGCAGCCCTTCCGCCTTCGGCCATGCCTGCGCGATGGGTCCCCAGAGACGCAGGTTGGGATCGGCGGTGAAGTACGCGTAGACGTCGGCGGAGAAGCGTTGGGTCTCGAAGAGCGATCGCGGACTGAAGCCGAGCCGCCTGAGCTCGAGATACGGCAGCACGAACGGCACGGTCGCGACAAACACCATCGCGCAGGCGGCGGCCGTGCACAGCAGCGCCCGCCCGTCGGCCCAGAGGCGGCGTGTCGTGAGCTCCCAAAGGATGTAGCAGAGCGCGATGGGGCTGAAGAAGAGCAGGTAGTACCCGCATGACAGGTTCTGCGCGATCCAGGCTGCGGCCGCGCCGGCGAGCGGTCGTATCCGGCCGGTCGCAAAATGCCGCCGCAGACCGAACAGCACGAACGGCATCCAGGCCGACGACAACACTTGCAGATGCGGGATCGAGGCGATTCGATAAGGCGCGAACGCGTACGCAAGGCCCGCGACCGCGCCGGCGGCGCCACTCCCCGTCAGTTCGCGGCCGAGCAGATACATGCCGAGCCCGGACAGCACGAACGTCGAGAGGAACAGGAGGTTGTAGCAGAGGACCGGATTCTTCGTCGTGAGGTAAAGCGGCACGACCTGCAGCGCCTGCGGCAGAAAGTGCTCGGAATACGCGAGCGACAGCGGATGCGGCGCGAAGATGTTCGCGTTCCACCATCCGCGGCCGAGATGTGTCGCGTCCCAGGCGATGACCCACGACGTGAAGAGCGGATCGCCGAAGTCGCCGGCGATGTCGTGCGTGAGGCCGGCCGCGAGCGGCCAGGTGAGCGCGAGCGTCGTCGCGAGGTAGAGCGCCGTGACGACAAACGCGTCCCGGCCCGGAACCGCGGAGGCCGCGGCGATCGCCGGGAAATCCAGCGCTCTCGGTGCCCGGCGATCTCTGCGCGTATGGTGATCGGTCGTCACCTGATGCGCTGAATGCGGACGTCGCGATCGGCGGCGATCTCCTCGATGACGACCGAGAGAATCGCGGCTGTGGGGATCGCGAGGATGGCGCCGACGAGGCCCCACAGGGCGCCGCCGACCAGCAGCGCGACCAGCACGGCGACGGGGCTGACGCCCACGTTCTTCTCCATGATTTTCGGCACGAGGATGTTGGCTTCGAGCTGGTGGAGCACCAGGAAGTACACGCCGACCGCCAGCGCGAGCTTCGGCGAGACGGTGATCGCGACGGCGACGGCCGTGATCCCGCCGATCACGGGCCCGACGATCGGGATCGTTTCCCCGACCGCCGCGACCAGCGCGATGACGTAGAAGTACGGCACGCTCATCAACCCGAGCCCCACGGCTGAACACGCGCCCATCACGCCCGCGAGCACGAACTGCGCGCGCAGCCACGCGCTGACCTTCGTCACCGCCTGGCGGGCCGCGACGCCGACGTCGCTGCGGCGTGCCGCGGGAACGAAGCGCATGAAGTAATCGAACATGGCGCTGGCTTCGATCAGCAGGTAGAAGGTGAGAATCAGGATCGTGATGAGTCCGAAGATCCCGCCGATGAGGCTCGAGATGGCGACGAGCGCGGTGCCGACGGCGTTGCCACCCGTGCCGGTCGGCGCGTTCTGCACCGCCTCCCCGAGTGTCACGCGGTGTGTCATCAGCTTGTAACGGATGAGGAAGCTCTGGAGCCTGTTGAACTCGCCGGGCAATCGCTCCCACATCGATGCGGCTTGCGCCACGAGCGGCGGGATGACCATCAGGCCGACGAGGACGATCACGGCGACGATCGCCATATAGATGACGAGAATCGCGAGCCAGCGAGGCACCCGCCGCCGCTCGTTGGGCCGCGGCTGCTCGATGATCCTGACCAGCGGCGAAAAGCCCATTGCGATGAGCGCGCTCACATAGATGAGCATCAGCGCCTCGCGCGCTGCCCACAGCGCCGCCAGCAGGATCGCGACGCCCGCCGCCGTCAGGACGGTTTGAATCATCCGGCGCGCATAGTCGCGATTGGAGAGCATAGGGACAATACAGAAACCGCAGATTGCGGAGCTCAGATTGTAGAATCCAATTAATCCAATTGCAGATTCAAATGTTCAGATCGCAGACGTTCAATTCTGCGCGCAATCAGCATTCAGCAATCATTCTGCAATCAGGAATCGGCAATCGGCAATCGGGAATCTCAATCGTTCATGAGAAGTACTGGGCCGTGAAACTCGACATCAGATCGTAAATCTCGGTCAGCTCGTTGAGCGGCGCAAGGAAGACGATCCGCAGGAATCCTTCCTCGGCCGGCAGGCCGAAGCCGGATCCGTAGACGCAGAGCACACCGGTCGCATGGAGGAGCGCTTTCACGTAGTGCTCGTCCGTGCGGCCAGGCGGCAGCGCGATGCGGGGCATGGCGTAGAACGCTGCGGCCGGCGGCACGCACGTCACGCCGGGCATCGCGCGCAGGCGCCTCACCGTCAGATCCGCGCGCGCCTTCAGCTCTTTCCGGAACGTGATCTGGTGTGACCTGTCGCCGCCGAGCGCCTCGGCGATCGCATACTGCATCGGCACGGTACCGCACAGGCGCCCGTCAGCCAGCTTCCTGACTGCACCGACCACATCGTCCAGCCGCGGCGAGCGGCCGACGGCCATCCAGCCCGTGCGCCAGCCCGGCGCGAGATACGCCTTCGACAGGCTCCATGCCGGTCGGCGAAGTCGAGCAGTGCGCGTCGCGTTTCTGCCGGGTAGACCGCGCCGGTCGGGTTGTTCGGGTCGATGATGACGAGCGCGCGCGTCGCCGGGGTGACGAGGCTCTTCAGGTGATCCAGATCGGGCATCCACCCACGCGACGGATCGAGCCGGTAGCACTTCGCTTTCGCGTCGAGCTTCGCGAGCACGGCCGTGTAGAGCGGATAGGTCGGCATCGGCACGAGCACTTCGCCGCCGCTTTCCACCACGGCGCTCAACGTGAGCTCGATGCCTTCCGACGTGCCCGCGGTCACGAACACACGATCCGCGCTGACCGGAAATCCGTTCGCCGTGTACTCCGCGGCCACAGCCTCGCGCGCGGCCGGAATGCCGGCGGACGGACCGTAGGTGTTGTGGCCCTCTTGCAGCGCGCGTTCGACTGCCGCGATCAGGTGCGGCGGCGTCTTGAAGCCGAAGGCGACCGGGTCGCCGATATTGAGATACCGCACCCGCGTGCCGGCGGCCTCGGCGCGCTGGGCTTCGGCAACGATGTTGCGGATGGCGTAGGTGAAACGGTGAACGCGGGCAGCGGTAGGGATTGAGGCCTGAGCTTTCGCTGTTGTCACGGCGCATTTTAACCCGGGAGGACGCCGGAAACGTCCCGGCCCGCTTCAATGGATGTCCAAACAAGATGACGACTAAACACCAACAAATCACCAACTTGCAACAGCGCAACGTCAAATCTACTCAGCCGAGTGTTCAAGATCGGCCTAGTCACGTAACCCTTACTCGATTCGTCGGCTTCTTGACCGATTTATTGAAGCCATCAATCGTAAGTGAACGTATAAGACCAAATCGTTCTATCACTTACAGGATTGGCAAATCTCTTGGAAGGAAATTGGTCGTGACGCGGCCCAAGCTGATCCTTGGAGCGACCCTGCTCAGCTTGAGCCTCGGCCTCCACGGCGCCCGCGCGCAGGAGCCGGTGCCTCCGATCGTCGCGTTCAGGTCGAGCGTCGACGTCGTGCGGATTGCCGCCGTCGTCCGCGATCACAAGGGCCGCTTCGTTCAGGATTTGAAGGCGCGCGACTTCGAGGTGCTCGACGGCGGCGAAGCCCGCTCGATCGCGGACTTCCGGCGCGACACGGCCGGCGTCAGCCTCGCAGTGCTGTTCGACGTCAGCGGCAGCATGGAAGGCCGGCTTCGGGACGCGCGTGAGGCGGCGTTGCACGTGCTGAGCTGGATGGACGCGTCGCGCGACGAAGCGGCGATCTACACGTTCGACACGCATCTCGATGAGCGCATGCCGTTCACCGCGGGACTCAAGGCGCTGCCTGACGCGCTCAGCCAGGTGGTGCCGTTTGGCGCGACGTCGCTGCACGACGCCATCGCCGAGACGGCTCGCCGCGTCGGGACGCGTGACGGACTCCGGCGTGCGGTCGTCGTTCTCACCGACGGCGCCGACAACGCCAGCCGCCTGGCCCCGTCGCAGGTGTCGGCCATGGCGAGCGCGATCGACGTGCCGGTCTACATCTTCGGGATCGTGCAGTCTATCGACAACCCGTCGGAAGACACGTCGACGCAGTCGGTCAGCGGCGCAGCCTTCACCGGTCCGCTTGCGGATCTCGCCGCCTGGACCGGCGGGCACGTATTCATCGCGAGCACGCCGGGACAACGCAGCGTTGCGGCGCGGCAGATCATCGACGAGCTGCGGCACCAGTACCTCATCGCCTTCGAATCGAGTGGGAAGCCGGGCTGGCATCCACTCGTGGTCCGCGCGCGTAACAAGGACCTGGTCGTTCGAGCCCGGAACGGGTACATCGCGGGACACTCAAACCCGGCGTAACTTGCAGGAGGATCGATCATGTTGTGGAAATGTTTCGTGGCTTCCATCACGGTGTTCGCCATCGGCGGATCGACGGCCTGCGCCACTAAAAAGTTCGTGCGCCAGAACGTCGGCGAAGTGAACGAGAAGGTCGATTCGATGGGCCGCTCCATCGAGGAAACACAGGAGCGGACGCGCAAGAACGAAGGGCGCATCTCTGAAGTCGATACCAAGGCCCAGGCCGCCGCGCAGTCGGCGCAGCAGGCCCACGAGGCCGCCAACGCGGCGAACAGCCTCGCGACGACGGCGAACAGCGCCGCGACCGAGGCCGGCGGCAAGTTCGACACGATGGACAAGGCCAACAAGCGGCTGGTGTTCGAAGTCGTTCTGAGCGAGGACCAGGGCAACTTCAAGTTCGGGAAGGCCGTGCTGCCCGACGAGGCCAAGCAGAAGATCGACGAGATGGTCGCGCAGATGAAGCAGGATCCCAAGAACATCTACCTCGAAATCGAAGGCCATACGGACAATGTCGGCGCGAAGGAGGCCAACGAGCGGATCGGCCTCGCGCGCGCCGAGGCGGTGAAGCGGTATCTCTATGAGCAGTACCAGATTCCGCTCCACAAGATGAACGTCATCAGCTACGGTGAGGACAAGCCGATCGCGCCGAACAAGACCAGGACCGGTCGCGCCCAGAACCGTCGCGTCGTCATCAAGGTGCTCGCGTAAGACACGCGTCCGGCGCCCGAGGGATCAGCCGCCGGTCGGTGAAAACCGGGCGGTGACTGAGCCCCTGGAGTCTGCTCTCAAAAAGGCGTTCAACACCGACGACATGAAGGACACAGAAGTTCAGCCCGTTTGCAAACGGGCTCGATATTCGTGTCCTTTGTGGTTGATCAGCGCCGGTTTTGATAACCTCTGCACCATGATTCGAATCGAGATCTCCCTGCGCCTGCCCAACAGCCCGGGCTCGCTTGCGGGCGTCTGCCGCCTCCTCTCGGACGAGCGCGTTAACATCCTCGCGATCACGCTCGAGGTCGGCGGTCAGCTCCGGCTTGTCGTGGACAACCATGTACACGGCGCAGCGGTGCTGCGGGAGCATCACCACCAGGTGACCGAGCGCGATGTGATCGTGACCGCGGTGCCCAACAGCCCCGGCGCGCTCGCGCCCACGCTGAAGTTGGTGAGCGACGCCAACGTCAACATTGAATACGCGTACGGCGGTGGCTCGGACGGCGCCCCGACGGCCACGATCGTCCTCGGCGTCGAAGACGCCCAGCGGGCGGCCGCCGCCGCGGGCGTGTGATGAGGCTGCAGGCAAGAGCGGCGGGCGCTCATCCATGCGGCGAACCAGGAGTTGATGGCGCTCGCCGAATTGCTCGAAATCCTCCAGGCCTAGACATCTTCTAAAGCCGTATTCTGGCGAAATGAAGCGAGTTTTTTCAGGTGAGGCTTTAGAAGCTGTCTTAGCGGCCGCAGAGCGGCCGCCTAGTAACGAAGATTCGCGGGCCGACCGCTCGTCGTCACTCGGCGATTTGAGGCGAAGCTTCGTTACAAGGGGGACGACCGATCGACGAGCTCCCGGCACCAGGGCATTTCTCGCCGCGACGCTCGTTCTCTTCACGTTCCTCACCGTCGTGATGACATACCCGCAAGCCCTTCACATGACGGACGGCGTGCACGACGATGGGGATCCGTTGATGCTGACGTGGGTGCTGGCGTGGGTCGCTCATCAGCTGCCGCGAGCGCCGGCGCATCTCTTCGATGCCAACATGTTCTATCCCGAGCGGAACACGCTCGCCTTCTCGGAAACGCTGATCGTTCCGGGCGTCATCGTCGCGCCGCTGCACTGGCTGGGCGTCGGGTCGATTCTGGTTTACAACCTGGTCTTCCTGTCGGGCTTCGCTCTTTCAGGCGTCGGCGCTGCGCTTCTCGTGCGGCGGCTCACCGGCAGCATTGGCGCGGCGATTCTCGCCGGGATCGTCTTTGCGTTTCCGCCATACCGCATTGACCACTACGCCCACCTGCAACTGCAGCAGACACAGTTCATTCCGCTCGCGATGTGGGCCTTTCACGTCCTGCTCGATACCGGCCGCCTGCGCCACGGCGTGCTGCTGGGCGTCTTCGTCGCCGGTCAGATGTTGTCGTGCATGTACTACGGTCTGTTTCTCGTTCCATACATGGCCGTGGCATGCGGCGCGATGCTGATCGCGGATCGCAGGATGCCCCGCGAGCGGCTCGTGGCGCTGGCGGCCGGCGCGGCCGTCCTCTTCGTCGCCATGATTCCAGTGGGTCGCGCCTATATGGCCGCGCGAAACGTCGTCGGGGAGCGTGGGCGCGCCGAAGCGGCGGAGAACAGCGCCACGTGGCGCAGCTACCTGGCGCCGCCGGAAGTAAACACGCTCTACGGCAAAGTCTTCGCGCGGTTCATGCAGCCCGAGCGGCGCCTGTTTCCCGGGTTCGTCGCGATCGGACTGGCGATGGTCGCGTTGTGGCCGCCTCTGAACGCCACGCGGCTCGCCTACGGCCTTGGTCTTGTGCTCGCGTTCGACGTCTCACTCGGATTCAACGGCTTGATCTATCCCGTGCTATACGACTATTTCCTGCCTTTCAAGGCGCTGCGCATCCCGGCGCGGATGGGGCTGATGGTCGGGTTCTCGCTCGCTGTGCTGGCCGGATACGGCGCGACCCGCATCGCCGCGCCCCTGCGGTCGGACTCGATGCGGATGGCGGTATTCGGAGTGCTCGGCGTGCTGATGCTGATCGAGTACTCGTCGATCCCGCTGCCGTTCTGGATGGCGCCGTCTTATCCGCCGGAGACCTACGGCGACCTCGTTCGGGATCGCGGAGACAGCCCGACAGCGGTGCTCTTCGAGTTCCCCACATCGGCGCTCGACGATCCGGCGTACCTCTATTACTCGACGTTCCACTGGCAGAGTCTGGTCAACGGCTACAGCGGATTCTTCCCTCCGTCGTATCGGCGTCTCGCCGCGGCGGTACAGAACTTTCCCGACGAGCCGTCAATGGACGCGATCAAGTCTCACGGCACGCGGTACCTCGTCATCCACGGTGAGCGGCTCTACGGCGGACGTTATGAACAGCTGCTGCCGATGCTCGACAGGCGCCGGGATCTCACACTCATCTCACGGCGTCCGTGGCAGCAGGGCGGGACGCACGGCGAAATCAGCTTGTACCGCGTGTCGCTGGCCTCGCCCTAGTGTCCCGTAACAGTGATTCGTTGCATAAGTCCCGGAGCGCGGCGCCCGGATGGCAAGGCGCGAGGAGCGCGCATACCGGGAGTATGTAAGCGACGAGCAACGCAGCCAGCCCCGGGGTTCCCAACGCGGCAGCCGC
>QHWJ01000211.1 GCA_003222535.1 Acidobacteriota bacterium
ACGGACTGGTCCACCACCTCCGATTGCTCCCCACGCCGCCTCGCGGCGGCGCAGTTATCGTCAGTTTCAGGCCGGAGAGCGTATGCCTGGAGAGGACTTGCACCTCTCTGGATGTGTGCGCTTGGAGGCGCACCGGGTCGGCCCGCGCAGCAGGCCGACCTGGCGCTGCTGGATCGGATCGGAAACACGAACGCTTCGAGCCGGGATGGCGCTCGTGTTTCCGATCCGGCAGCGCGCGTCGCTTCGCGACGCCCGTCGAACCGCTCTCCGTGTGCCTCCGTTTCTTCGTGTCTCCGTGGTTGGCCGTTACCTCCGTATGCTCCGTTGCCTCATCCCCGGGTACGCAGAATCTCGGATACACCCTTCAGTGGTGCGCGGCAAGGAATCCAGCGTCCGCCTCCCGACGATCAGATCGTCCGGAAGACGATGCCCTTTGACTTGAAGATCTGGACCGCATTCACCTTGAGCTGATCGTTGCCGGCGAAGCCTTCGTCGAGACAGACGACGCGCTGCGGGCTGCGATCGGCCATGGCGCGAATCACGTCGAGAGTGAGCGCGCGGTCGAGGCAGACGAGGACGCTGCCATCCCCTGCGCTGAAAATATCCCTGCCGGTGACCGAGGCCGCCGCGACGCGCGTCGCCGGAGCGTAACCCTCTTTGAGAAGGATCTCGAACAGCAGATCCTCCGGTGTCCGATCGGGCCGGACGTGCCGGATGTGGAGCTCCAGTTGTGCCTCGAGCTGGGCGGGACCGGTTGACGTGTCCGCATTCCACGGCTGGAAGTTCGAAGCCGCGAGATGGAACGATCTGAATCCGATGTCTCGACCGGCATCCAGCGAGGAGCCGGCCGCCGCCATTTCGACGACCCGGCGCACGCGCTCTTTCAGAATCGTTGTGATGGTCGGATAGTCCTCGCGCCCGGTGGGCTCAGGGAGCTGCACGAGAATGAACGACCGGCGGCCGCCGTCCTCCTGGTTTTGTTCGAGCACGGATTGCCCGGTCGTTCCGCTACCGGCAAAGAAGTCCAGAACAATCGAATCCTTCTCCTTCGCGCCCATGTTCAACAGGTGCCTGATAAGCTTTGTCGGCTTGGGGTTGTTGAAGATCTTCGGACCGATCAGCTCACTCAATTCCCGCGTGCCGTCACGATTCCGTCCGTGTTCTTTGTCAACCAGCAGACTTCGTGGTGTCACCCCCTGTAACGGTTCCCAGGTCTTCGTATAGACGCGCCACTCCGACGTTCTTCTGTCGCGATCGAACACGAGTTCGTTCCGCCGTTCGGCAACTGAACTCCGACCCCATCGCCAGATGGTTGTCGGGTTCGACGGATCGGGCTGCGGCGGAAAAATCGACGTGCCATCCGGGCATTCAATTGCGAAATCCATCGAGCTGTTGTAAGTCAGGCTGGTCTTGTCGAGGCGTTCCAGATAGTAGCGCCGTCCGTTTTCAGACCGGCTGTACTTGGCCGTCATCGCCGGACTCTCATGCTCGACGGCACCGAGGGAGGCCCGCTCCGGGTCCCGGGCATAGCACAGGATGTACTCGTGCTCGGCCGCAACGTATCCGCTGTCGTCGCCACCTCCGGCTTTTCGTTTCCACACGAATGTCGCGACAAAACACTCCTCGCCAAAAATCTCGTTCAGCAGCACACGAAGCGATATCACTTCACGATCGTCGATGCTCGCGAAAATGATCCCCTCGTCTCGAAGTAGATTACGGGCAAGGTAGAGTCTCGGGTACATCATGTTCAGCCACTTCGAGTGGAAGCGGCCGCCGGTTTCCGGGTTCGTGCCGAACTTCCTGCCCTCGGCGTCGGCCTGGCCGGTGTACTGGAGATAGGTCCGCAGCGACTCGCCGTAGTTGTCCGGGTAAATGAAATCGTTCCCGGTGTTGTAGGGCGGGTCGATGTAGATCATCTTGATCCTGCCGAGATACGATTTCTGCAGCAGCTTCAAAACCTCGAGGTTGTCGCCCTCGACAATCAGGTTCCCGGTCGTATCGAAGTTGACGCTCTCCTCGCGGCAGGGCCGCAGCGTCGCCAGGCTCGGCGCCTGAATCGCCTTGAAGCAGTCCGCCTTGCCCGGCCAGCTCATCCCGTAGCGCTCGCGGCCGACATCGACCGATTCGCCGAGCGCCAGCCTCAGGCAATCGAAATCGATCTTTCCGTCCCCGGTGCGGACTTCGGGAAACAGCCGTGCCAGCTCACGCCGCCTGTCCTGTGCGATGTCAGCAGAACGCAAATCGACCTTCGCTGCGTCGTGTCGATCACTCATGACGCGGCGCGAGGAAGGTCCAGCGTCCGAGTTCGAGCGCTGCTCGCATCCCGGCGCGCGTCCTGTCGGACCGAACGTCGTTGTCGAACTGCGCGAAGGCTGCGAGCACGCCCTCCCTCATCCATGGACGATGCTGTAGTTCGGTCTGGGGATACTCGACCGACGGATTCGACAGGCCGGAAACCGTAAACACACACGAAGAGCGCAGGGACAATGACACTGCTTACAACGTTGGACTCTAACTGCTCAGAACCGGAACACGATGCCGCCGGTCGCCCGCGTGAAGTTGAAGCCGCTGAAATCGATGCCGAACCCGTTGGCCCCCTCGGAGCTCTTGAAGCTGCGGAAGTAGCGGACGTCGCCCTTGACGCCGACGCGATCGGCGAAAAAGATCATCACGCCGCCCCCGATGTCTCCGCCAAAATCATTGTGCTTCACCGTGAAGAGATCGGCAGGGTCCTCGGCCTGCGGCCGGATGAGGCCGAGCCCGCCCACGATGTACGGCCGGACGCCCGGTCCACGTTGTCCGCCGACCGGCACGCCGATGATCACGTTGCCCATCAGGGTGAACACACGGCTGCTCGACACGATCTTCGTGTTGCCTTGATCGAAGAAATCCGCCGAGAAGCCGAGATCGACTTCACCGCCCACAACGCCCTTGCCCATGCCGCCGAGCGACACGCCGGCGTCGAACTTCTTGTCTCCGGTGTTCCCCCCGAAGTTGGCGCCCGCAAACGGCGTGATGAACCAGTCCGCTGCGGCCCGGCCGGGCGCGACCACGAGGAGTCCCACTGCTGCAACCACGAACACACGGATTCCGAAACGCATTGCGAATGCTCCTTTCGAGTGATGGACCGTGGGCGCCCCGGTCAGTCGTTCTTCGCGCCCAGCAGGATCCACCGGCGGATGATCTGGATCTGACCGGCGGTCAGATAAGGCGGACCATTGAACGGCATCTGCCGGCCGACGATACCAGTCGCGCCTTCGAGCTTCTGAATCACGTAGCTGTTATCAGGGTCACCGGGAACGACCAGCGTGGCGCCGGGCTTGTTGCGACTGGCGACATTGACGAGGCCGCTGAAGGCGTTCGCCGATAGATCCAGACCGGCCGCTGGATTGCGTCCCTGACTCGTGTGACAGGCAATGCATCGCTGAGGGTTGGAACCCGACGACTGGATCACCGCGAGCTGAATCGACGAGAAGGTCGGCGCCAGGTCGGGCGTCGGCCCGGTCAGGTTCGAAAGTTTGTTGACACTCTCGCAACTGGCGACCATGAGCCCCGTGGCGACGATGGCGATCAGCCCGAACAGGCATCTGCGCAAAACATACATCACGAACCTCCTCACCGGTCGGCCGATGTGACGCGACCGAATCTGTGTGACTGTCGGACTGTCGGTCCAACGGCCAAATACTGTTGCTCAACGGCCGAACAAGGGCAAGTGAAAGTTTTCGGCGTTCACCGGAAGATTGTCCACAATCCAAATTCTTGTAACTGTCTTGCCGCAAATTCTTGTTTCTGCCGATCGGCGCTGTCCGCGCGCGAGCATGTCGTCGATCGCAACAACGATCGCGCGGGCGCGAAGGCGCCCACAACGCTGACGTGCGGCGAGTCAATCCCGAAACCGGCGCGCTTTCACCCGGGACTCGAACTTTTGCCCACGTCACGCCATCTTGAACCGGCAGATCTGAGCCGGTTCGCTGCCGGGGCCTGGAGCGGTCAGGCCGGCATCGCAGTAATACATGTAGCCGTCGTGAATGCACATCCCGTGCGGATCCGGGTCGGACGTCCTGGAGAGCGTCACGATCTCGAGCACCTTGCCGGAGTCCGGATCGATCTTCTGAATCAGATGGTCGCCGGCGATCAGGACCCAGAGCGCGCCGTTGTCCCAGTCGAGTCCATGGGGGCGGTCGCCGCGTGCCGGACGCAGGCGCAATACGCGGAAGTCCTTCGGATCGACTTCGGCTACCGCCTGGATGCTCAGCGCCGTGACCCACAGGGTCTGCGTTTGGGGCACAAACGTGATGCCGTGCACGCCGCCGCCCCAGATCAGCTGATGAATCTTGACGGTCTTCCCTGTCTTCAGATCCGCCTGAATCACTTCACCAAACGGCTTGTCCGTGGGACGCGGAGGGCGCCGGCCGCTCACGCCGCCGTTGGCGCCCAGCCACAGGTAACCGGCCCCGACGGCAATCCCGCTCGTGTTGTGCGACTCGGTCTGCACCTCGTGCAGCACCTTACCGTCCTTCCAGCCGACCTTGAACACGCGCTCCGACACCTGATCGCCGATCCACAAACCGTCCGGTGCGGCTTCGAGTGCGTTCGGGTGAATGTCAGGCGCCTTGAACAGCCGTTCGACCTTCGCCTGACGCGTCGGCACTGGTGGGACTTTGGCCGGCGCGTTCCCCTCTTGCGCCGATGCGAGCTTTGCCGTCGCCATCCCGGCGACCACCGCCGCCGACGCCGTCCCGATGAACTCTCGTCGTCTGATTATCATGAGTCACCTCTTTTCGCGCAGCTTGAACACGTATAACGCTTGACGTTGCCGTCGCTGCCCGGCCTCTCGAAGAACCGCCGATCGCCCGCGGTCCCGCCCGATCCTTCCTTGAATTCGACTTGTCTTGGCCGCATCTCCATGCAGGACTGGCTCAACGGAAGAATGACGACGCTTCGCGGTGGGCGCCATCATACGCCCATCAATGGTAGAGTGGGCCGCTTTGAACGAGACACTCGTGTATGTCGGCACGTACACACGTGGCAGGAGCCCGGGCAGAGGTATCTACCTCTTCAGACTCCAAACCGAGAATCTCGAAGTCTCCCAGAACATCACGCTCGTGCCGCTCGGGTTGGCCGTGGAGACGCCGAGTCCATCCTTCATCGACCTCGATGTGCGGCGGCGGCTCCTGTTTGCCGTGAACGAGATCGACGAATTCGACGGCAGGCCGACCGGAGCCGTCAGCGCGTTCTCGATCGATCGGACGAGTGGCACGCTGACGCTCTTGAATCAGCGGCCTTCAATGGGCACGGGACCGTGCCACCTCGTCCTCGACAAAGGAAACCGGAACGTCCTGGTGGCGAACTACGGCAGCGGCAGCGTGGCCGTGCTGCCGGTTGGGTCCGACGGGCGGCTCGGCGCCGCCACGGCGGCCGTCCAGCACTCGGGCAAAAGCATCCATCCCGATCGTCAGAAAGGTCCCCACGCGCACTGCATGACCCTTGATCCCGCCAATCGTTTTGCGTTCGCGTGCGATCTGGGTCTGGACAAGGTCTTGAGTTACCGGTTCGACGCTCGGCAGGGGAAGCTGACTCCAAACGACCCAGCGTTCGTGTCGACGAGGCCGGGCGCCGGTCCGAGGCACATGATCTTCCGACCGGACGGCCGCTTCGCCTACGTCGTCAACGAGCTGAGCTCGACGGTGACGGCGTATGCGTACGATTCGAACACCGGCGGCCTGAAAGACGCGCAGACCGTGACGACGCTGCCGGAGTATTTCGACGGCGCGAACACCGGGGCGGAGGTCGGCGTCCACCCGTCGGGACGATACCTCTACGTTTCCAATCGCGGGCACAACAGCGTGGTGCTGTTCGCCATCGATCCGCAGAGGGGAACGCTCACCTACATCGAGGAGCAAGGGACGGGCGGCAGCACGCCGCGTCACTTCGGGATCGAGCCGTCCGCGAAACATCTGGCGATCGCGAATCAGGATTCCAACACCGTCCTGGTGTGTCGAATCGACGCCGGGAACGGCCGATTGAAACCGTCCGGCGTTTTCGCGTCCGTCCCCTCGCCGGTCTGTGTGAAGTTTCTGCCGCCGCTAGTAACGAAGCTTCGCCTCAAACCGCCGAGTAATGCCGAGCGGTCGGTACGCGAATCTTCGTTACTATGATGAGGGCACGGAGAAGGTTGCGTCTCTCCTCTCCTGTTCGCCAGGTGAAACGCGCGGGACGGACCTCGTGCTCTCTGCGTTTTTTGGCCGGCCATGGGTGCCTATTGATCGAAGGTGAACGCGATGAAGCTTTCCAGGCGAACGGTCCTTCGCGGTGCCGGCGTGACGATGGCCTTGCCCTGGCTGGAATCGTTGAACTCGCTGGCCGCGCCCGCGCCGTTTCCCAGGCGCTTTGCCGTGCTGTTCATGGGCAACGGCATCAACGGGAATCACTGGTGGGCCAGGGGCTCGGGCGCCGGGATGCAGCTCGGCAGGTCGCTGGCGCCGCTCGAGCCGCTGAAGAAAAAGATCAACGTGATCAACGGCCTGTTCAACAAGCCGGCCGTGGGTATGGGCATTCACCCCGGACAGACCGGCAACCTGCTGTCGGGCGTGCCGATTCAGAAAGGTCCCAACGTCCGGTCGGGGATGACGATCGACCGGGTCCTCGCGAACCGTCTGGGCCGGGAGACGCCGCAGCCCGGCATCGTGCTCGCATGCGAGCAGCCGATGACCGGGTATCACGAGACGAACTTCTCGCTGGTGTACAGCTCGCACATCTCGTGGCAGACCGCGGACTCACCCATGCCCAACGAGGTGTACCCGTCGCTCGCCTTCGACAGCCTGTTCGAGAACCGCGGCAGCCTGCGGTATCGGAGCATTCTCGACCGCGTCACGGATCGCGCGGAGAGTCTGAGCCGGGCGGTCAGCTCTACCGACAGAGCCAGGCTGGATGAGTATCTGACCAGCGTGCGGGAACTCGAACGCCGGATCGAACGCATGCGAGAGGTGAAGGACAGGGCGGACAACCGGGCGAAGGCCGTGGGCCCCTCGGTCTTCAGCGTGGAACGCCCGCAGAACGGGCTGCCCGAAGATCTCCGCGATCACACGCGGTTGATGTGCGACATCATCGCCCTCGCGTTCCAGACCGACAAGACTCGGATCGCCTCGCTGCTGCTCGCCCGCGATCTGTCTTCGCTGCACTACCCATTCCTCGACGTACGTGACGGGCACCACGGCGCGTCGCACGACGATCTATCCGACAGCTACGAGCGCATCTCGCGCTTCCATTTGAGCCAGCTCGCCTACCTCGCTGGAAAGCTGGATGCCATGCCGGAGGGCGAGGGCACGGTGCTGGACAACTGCTGCCTGCTCTGGCTCTCGAACATGTGGGCCGGCTGGAAGCACGACAACATGAAGCTGCCGGTCGTGCTGGCTGGCGGCCTCGGCGGCTCGCTCGAGACGGGCCGCGCGCTGGACTACCTGTACGCCGGCGACGACAGCCGCAAGCTGTGCAGCCTGTATCTGTCGATCATGGACCGCATGGGCGTCACGCTCGATCGATTCGGCGACGCCGAGACGCGGCTGTCCGGTTTGTAACCGCGTTTCGGCCTGCGAGGTCCACAACCAACCAAACGGTTTCGGTGTCTAAGTGGTGGGTCGCCTGATTTTCGTAATTACGCCGACGCTCCGTGTTTCTTCTCTGTGTCTTTGTGTCTCTGTGACCAAATCTGGCCAAATATGTCGTCGTCTTTCTGAAATGGAGCACCGATCGCCGTCACGAAATACGTCACCGTAATTGTGTATGCGTTCCGCGCTTAGGACGCTGCCTGACGCGTCTCTTCGCGGCGCGAACCACATGGCCGCTTGCCACGTCTAACCCTCATCCAGGCCGGTCACCTCCACGGAGACGGGACGATGCGCGTCTTGGGGTATGCCATTGTTGTGGCGGCACTCGCCTCCACGTTGCATGACACGGTCCACGGTCAGGCCACCGAGGCCACGCAGGTGCTTGCCGCCGCCCGGGAGGCGCTCGGAGGCGAGAAGAAGCTGTCCGCGATCAAGACCTTCACCGCGACGGGACGGACTCGTCAAGTGCGCGGCAACAACCTGGTGCCGATTGAGTTTGAAATCAACTGCGAGCTCCCCGACAAGTTCGTACGCACCGACGAATTCCCCGCGCAGGACACGGATCCCACGACGCTGGGATTCAAGGGGGACGACCTCATTCAGTTTCCGCCGCCTCCAACGGGAGCCGGACGGGCCGGTGGACCGCCGGCACCGCCCGCGGGCCGGGCGGGAGAAGCTCCTGCGCCGATTGGTGGACGCGGCGGCGGCACGCCGTCGCTGGAGGGTGGCCGGCGTGGAGGGCCGGCGCCCCTCAGCCCGGCGCAGCAGCGTGTCGCCAACGTCAAGCAGGATTTCGTCCGCCTGACACTGGGGATGTTTGCGACCTCGTTTCCCAGCTATCCGCTGACGTTCAAGTATGCGGCTCAGGGGGAGGCCCCCGAAGGCAAGGCCGACATCCTCGACGTCACGGGACCAGCCAGCTTCTCGGCCCGGTTCGTCGTGCAGCGAGACACGCATCTGCCGGTAATGCTGATGTGGCAGGTCCCCGCGACCAACGTCGTGTTCCGGATTCCGGGGCAGCCGATGCCAGGTCCCCTCCCGCCCGGTGCGTTGACCGTGGACGCGCCGGCGCCGCCGGCCGCCACCGCCAGTCAGCAGGATCGCGACCAGTACGCCGCGACGATCGCCACGCTGAGGCGGCAGGCGCTGACCCAGTCGAAACCGATCGACTACCGTGTCTATTACGGCGATTTCCGTGACGTCGACGGCCTGAAATGGCCGTTCCGCCTCAGACGGGCCATCGCGGGCGAGACGATTGAGGAGACAACCTTCGACCGGATCCGCATCAACGCAAGGATCAACCCCCAAAAATTCGAGGCCCCGAAATGATGCGCTTCACGTTCCGTGCGACGTTACCGGTACTCGGGCAAGGAGCCCGTGTGAGTAAGGCCCAACGGGCCCGTAGTAGCCGCGCTTCGCACGGAACGACTTCCAGACTCAGGCCGTTTTTTGCCGGCGGAGCCGGCCTACTAGGAGCGTGTTCTCATTTCTCGGCCACGCTCCTAGTGGTGCTGTTTTTCACTTCGTTGGCTCCGCGTGCGTTCGCGCAAGCTCCCACGGCCGGCACGCTGCGCGTGACGGTGGTGGATCCGAGCGGCGCCGTCATTGTCGGCGCCGCCGTCTCGGTTATCGGTGCGGAGAGCGCGACGAGCGCCGCCACGATCGCACCGGTCAAGACTGCCGACACCGGCATCGCCACCGTCTCGGACCTGACGCCTGGCCGCTACACGATCCAGGCCGAGTTTCCGGGATTCGAGACACGACTGCTGAAAGATGTCCGAGTGCGCAGTGGCGAGAACAAACACGTCGCGATGCTGCCGATTCAAAAAGTCGAGACGTCGGTCACCGTGGCCCAGGACCGGCAGGAAGCGGCGGCGGACCGGGGACAGTCGTTCGGGACCGTGCTCACGCGCGATGAGATCGAGGCGCTGTCGGACGACCCCGTCCAACTGCAGCAGCAACTCCAGGACATGGCCGGCCCCGGTGCCATCATCCGCATCGACGGTTTCGAGGGAGGCGCGCTGCCCGCGAAGGCGCAGATCCGATCCATCCGCATCTCGCGCGACCAGTTTGCGGCAGAAAACCATAGCGCCGGCGGCGTGTCCATCGAGGTCATCACGCAGCCGGGCCTCGGACCGATCCGCTACTATTCGATGTTCAGAGCGCGAGACGGATCGTTGAGCGGCCGCAGCCCGTTTGTGCCCGTGAAGGGCCCCGAACAGAATATCAACTACGGGTTTGGGTTGGGCGGCACGCTGATCAAGGAGAAGAGCTCCTTCAATATCAATGTGTACGGCATCAGTTCGTACGACACGCCCAACCTGAACGCCGCTCTGCCCAACGGCACGCAGGCGGTGGCGCTGGGCCTCAAAACGCCGCGTGACAACCTGTATGTGAACGGGCAAATGGATTATGCGCTCACGCTGGATCAAACGCTGCGCGTTGCGTACAACCTGACCCGGGTCACGAACAACAACCTCGGCGTCGGGGGCTACGACGAGCCGGAACGCGCGTACTCCACCGGCAGCAACGTCAACAATGTGCGCGTCCAGCACTTCGGCCCGCTCGGGCGGCGGGCGGTCTGGCGCTCGAGGCTCCAGCTCTTCTGGTCTGACGCCGACACGCAGTCGGCCACGGAGGCGCCGACGATTCGTGTGCTCGATGCCTTCACCAGCGGCGGGGCGCAGCTGTCCGGCGGGGAGCATTCCCGCAGGCTCAACCTGGGGTCCGACCTGGACTACGTGCTGGGAAAACACTCCCTGCGCGCCGGCCTGCTGCTCGATGGTGGCTGGTATCGCTCCGATGCCTCTTCGAATTATCTCGGCACCTACACGTTCGATAATCTGCAAGCCTTCCTCGCCAACCAACCCAGCAACTACACGCGACGCGTGGGTGACGCGAATATCGCGTACCAGAATCTGCAGGGTGGGTTCTACGTTCAGGATGACATTCGGGTGCGGAAGAATCTGACACTGAGCCCGGGCGTGCGCTATGAAGTGCAGACCCATGTCCACGACTACCGCAATATCGGACCGCGTTTCGGTCTGACCTGGGCGCCATTCGCCAGCGGCCGGACCACGCTGCGAGGGAGTGCGGGGATGTTCTATGACTGGCTCCCGAGCGCTACCTACGAGCAAGTGCTCCGTGTGGATGGTTTCCGCCAGGAAGAACTGAACATCGTCAACCCCGCGTTCCCAGGGCCCGGCACGATCGGCGTCGTGCCGCCCATCAACCGGTACCTGCTGGGGAGCGACTACAGTGCCCCGCGAACCACGCGGTTCAGCGGGGGGGTGGACCAGGGGCTGCTGAAGGTGATCCGCGTCGCCGCCACGTACAGTTATCAGCGCGGATCGAGCCTGTCGCGTGGTTTCAATCTGAACATCCCGGTGGATGGCATCCGGCCGGATCCCGCGTTCGGGAACATCATCGACGTCGTCTCCGACGCCGCCTCGCGCCAGCACCAACTGCAAGTGGACGCGAACGTGAATCCCGGCGCGCTGCTCCCGGCGTTCAATGGACCGCGTATCAGCTGGAAACGCACGACGTTGTTCGTCAATTACGGGCTGGCTACGCTCAGGAACAATTCGGACGGTCCATTCAGCATTCCGGCGACGGGCGACCTGACCTCCGAATGGGGACCGGCGTCGACGGATGTGCGGCACCGGTTGAACGCGGCCTTCAATAATCAGGTGATTCGGAACGTGCTGGTGTCGCTGAACGTGAACGCGAACACCGGACCCGCCTACAGGCTCCTGACCGGCCGCGACGACAACGGCGATGGCGTGTTCAACGATCGGCCGGCGGGCGTCGGACGCAACACGATTCGTGCGAGTGGTCTTACCACCGTCAATGTGTTCACGGCCTATCAGTTTGCGTTCGGCCGCAGGGCCCCGCTGCCGCCGGGCATCGGGATCTTTGGAGGTGGCGGCGCCGCGCAGGTGCGGACGTTCGACCAGGGCAACGCACGGTACCGCATCCAGGTGTTCATGCAGGTGGAGAATCTCACCAACCAGGCCAACTATCTCGGCTACAGCGGCACCCTGACGTCGCCGTTCTTCGGGAGACCGACCACAGTCAGCGGCATGCGCAAGATTGACGCCGGGGTCAGCCTGAACTTCTAACTTAACTAAGACAACGCCACGAAAAGCACGAAATACACAAAAGCACGAAAAGCACGAACCTCCATGGGCCCGGAGGCGAGCGCATCCCAGGCGCCTGTCGCCTTATGGGTGAACATCAGAGTCATGATGCCGTCACGCCTCAGGACGCGGCGGCACTCGGTGAAGATGCCGGCCATGCGCTGCTGGTAGTCGAGTGAGGCAAGCGCCTTTGCCCCTTTCTGGCCGTCGAACTTCGCGGCGTTGGCCACCGCTTCGTTGTCCTTATCCGACCGTGGCTTCGCTGTGTTCCTTAAGTTTAGTAGGTCGTAGCGGACGGCGCGCCCACCACACGTGCAAACGATTCGGCGCCGGGTACGGCGTCATGGGCGTGCGCTCGCGCGGGCTCTCGATGCCTATTTGCGCGATGGGAAGCCACGTCTCAATCAGGCGTTGCGTCATGCGCGTCCAGGAGGGGAGGGCGGGGTAGCAAGATCCCGCCCGACAAAGTCCAGAATTTCGCGGGCGACGAAGACCTGCCCTCGGGTACGTCCCGTGACCTCGGCAACGATGCCGAGGGCCTGAAGCTTGCGAAGGTTGGACGACGCGGAGGCCGGCGTGACGCCAAGCAGCTCGGTCGTCCGGCCTATGGTGATCGAAGGCAGCCGGAAGAGATCATCGATCAGCGTGCCGAGGAGACCCGACGATCTCGCGGAGCGTACGGCAGCATGGTAGCGTTCCCGAAGTGCCAGCAGATCGTCCGTCAACTTCTGCCCCTCCTGCGCGCACTCAGCCACGCCACGGAGAAAGAACGCAATCCACTCCTGCCATGCGCCGCGCGTGCTGACGCGCAGCAGCAGATCGACGTACTCTTCCTGGTGCCGTTCAAAATAAGCGCTCATGAACAGGAGCGGATCCGTCAACCGCTGATGCGCACAGAGCAGCAGCGGGATCAGGAGGCGTCCCACGCGTCCATTGCCATCACGGAACGGGTGAATGGCTTCGAACTGGTAGTGCGCCACGGCAAGTCTCACAAGCAGTGGCAGCGGCTCCGGCTGAAGGTGCAGGTCCCGCTCCCAGAGGTCGAGGGCCTCGCGCATCTCCGGAACCGGAGGCGGCACGAAGCGCGCGTCCGTGATTGGCGCGTGCTGGGAACCGATGTAGTTCTGTACCGTTCTGAACTCACCAGGCCGGTCCTGTTCGCCGCGGACGCCGTCGAGCAGCACCGCATGGAGGTCGCGGACAAGTCGAAGCGAGACCGGGATCGTGCGAAGCAGTTCGAGGCCACGCTCCATCGCGCGCACGTAGTTGAGCACTTCGCGGGTGTCGGCAGACGCACGCGCGTCCTGGTCCGCAGGAGGCACGCCGGCCTCCAGCAGCACGAGTTGCTCTGGGGTCGTAAACGTCCCCTCAATCCGGCTCGAAAGAATGGCTTCGCGGCGTAGCAGCGGCTGACGAATCAAGTATGGATTGACCATGCGGCCCGCCGCTCCGGCCAGCCGTCCAAGTGCGTAATCCGCCTCAGACAGCAGGCGAACCTCAGCAGGACCGAGTGCCACCTCCCGCGGCATCGGCCCTGGTACAAATGCGACACGGCCGCCGGTTACCGGGACCAGCCGACCTGGGCTATCCTGTGAGAAGTCAGTGGCTTGCACGATATTTTAGGTTTCTTGTCGATAGACATTCGTATTTTAGCTTGAATGCCTCGGCCTAAAATAGCGCTGTTCCACCAGCAGACATCGAAGGGCCGGGAGCACCCGCCTCGGACGGCGGCGGTGCATGGCCATCCCCAGCCAGTAGGCGGCTTCCTCCTTCGCCATCGCGTCAGTGCCCTCGGCTACTCCCGCATGTGCCATCATCTCGCCTTCGTCATCCGGGGAGGTCACAGATGTGGAGTCGAAGACGTTTTCTTGAAATCGTCTCGGGACTGCCGCTCGTGGGAGGCATCATCGAAGCCGCGACGATGCCCGCCGCGGCGGTTGCGCCCCGAAGCGCCAGCCGCGACTATTTTCGCGAGCTCGGCGTGCGTCCCTTCATCAATGCGGCTGGGACCTACACGGCCATGACCGCGTCGCTCATGCCTCCTGAAGTGATGGAGGCCATCACCTATGCGTCCAGACATTACGTGATGCTCGACGAGCTTCACGACAAAGTGGGAGAGCGAATCGCCACGCTGGTCCGCGCGGAGGCGGCCATGGTGACATCGGGCGCTGCCTCTGCGCTCACGCTCGGGACGGCAGCGGTCCTTACCGGCAGCGATCGGCAGAAGATCATCGACCTTCCCAACCTGGCTGGGATGAAGAGCGAGGTCATCATTCAGAAATCGCATCGCTTCGGCTACGACCACGCCGTTCGCAACTGCGGCGTTCGGCTCGTCGAGGTGGAAACGCGAGAAGATCTCGAGCGGGCGATCGGCGACAAGACTGCGATGATGCTCTTCTACAACAACAACAACGGCCGCCGA
The DNA here is from genome assembly GCA_003222535.1 of Acidobacteriota bacterium. Taxonomy (GTDB): domain Bacteria; phylum Acidobacteriota; class Vicinamibacteria; order Vicinamibacterales; family CAVVIG01; genus QHWJ01. The sequence goes on from QHWJ01000211.1 coordinate 14,169, forward strand.
CGTACCGCCCGTCGACAACCTGTGGAAGTACACGAAGATGGGTTTCGACCTCGTGGCGTTCTCCGGCGGCAAGGGACTCCGTGGCCCGCAGAGTGCCGGCTTGCTGCTCGGTCGACAGGATCTCATCGCAGCGGCCCGCCTGAACGCGCCCCCGAACGGCAACACCGTCGGACGCGGAATGAAGGTCAACAAGGAAGAGATGCTCGGTATGCTGGCGGCGCTGGAGCTCTATCTGGCGAAAGATCACCTTGCGGAACAGCGTGAGTTCGAAGCGCGCGCCGAAGTGATCCGTAGCGGCGTGGCAACCGTACCCGGCATCAAGGCCGAGATCTTCGTACCCGAGGTCGCCAACCACGTCCCTCACGTCCGGATCTCGTGGGACGAAGCGGCAAGAGGGATGACGGCTTCGGATGCCGTCAACGGCCTGCGAGCCGGAGAGCCTTCTATCGGAACGCGTTCGGAGGGGGACGCTCTCGTCGTCGGCGTCTGGATGATGCGACCGGGTGACGAGAAGATCGTCGCCAGGCGCCTTCGCGATGTGCTGGCGAAGCGAGCATAGCGTCCCTGGTTCTTGGTCCTTCGTCCTTGGTCCGTCCCAGGTCCTTTGTCCTTTGTGCGCGGACCAGGGACCTCGGACCAGGAACGGACCAAGCACCAGGAACAAAGGACCAAGGACGTCCAGGTCGTGGTGACTCCGCGCTGCGCGTCGACGTTCGCCGCCTTGTGGCTCGCCACTGCGTTGTTGCCGCGCACGGCAGCCGTAAAGCATCAGCATCTTGCCCGCCTCGACGCCAGCCGCATCTCCATGGCATGCGAGTACGCCATCGAGGCGTATGGTCCCGATGCGGACCGATTGCCGCGCATCGTGGACGAAGCCTTCGATGAAGTGGACCGCATCGACCGGCTGATGAGTCACTACAACGCGAAGAGTCCCCTGTCGCGCGTCAACCGCGAGGCCGCGCAGCATCCCGTCGCAGTCGAGCCGGAGTTGTTCGACTTCATCGCCGACGCGATGCGATATCACCGCGACTCCGGCGGCGCGTTCGACATCACCGTCGGTCCGCTGATGAAGGCGTGGGGCTTCTTCCGGGGCGAGGGCCGCGTGCCCGCTGACGGGGAGCTCGCAGCCGCGAGGCATCACGTCGGCGGCGCCCATGTGATGCTGAATCCGATTTCGAAGACGATCGGCTTCGACGAGCCCGGCGTGGAGCTGGATCTCGGAGGCATCGCCAAAGGCTACGCCGTCGATCGTGTCGTCGGATTGCTCAGACGGCGGCAGATCGCCGCCGCCCTGGTCAGCGCCGGGGGCAGCACCATCTATGGGCTCGGTGCGCCGCCGGGCCGTGACGGATGGGATGTCATGATCCAGGATCCGATCGATCCTCGAAGAGTCGCGCTCACGGTTCAACTGAAGGACCGGGCGCTTTCGGTGGCCGGCAGCTCCGAGAAGTCGTTCGAGGCCGGAGGCCTCACGTATTCACATATCATGGACCCGCGCACCGGCAGGCCGGCGCAGGGCGTGCTGAGTGTCGCGGTGCTGGCGAGCAGCGGAACGGCCGGCGATGCGCTCGACGACGCGTTCTTCGTTCTCGGCTCTGAGGGCAGCCGAGGCTATGTGAGTCAGCTGCGGGACATCGAAGCGTTTTTCTTCCTGCCTGCCTCCGCTCACCTGAAATCGGAGCGAGCTTCGGCGAGGCTCGCCAACCAGCCTCCGCCAAGGCGACGGCGGTCCGCCGAAGCTCCAGCGAAGGCGGAAGCGCCGAAGGCGCGACGGCGGCCGGACGCGAACCGCCGCTGGACGCTCGTCCACCTGCGCGCGGGATTCTAAGACGCCACGAAAGGCACGACATACACGAAAAGCACGAAAAAAATCATACTGCACCCGTCTCATCACGCTCAAAACTCCCGGAGGCAAACGTGTCGTCAAGACGCTCGGCGACTACTGGCTCTCGAACGCGGGGCGCCGTGAATACACCCAGCTCGTCTTCGACGCCGAGGTCCAGGACCTGCCCGACATCTATTATGAATAGGCATCGCCTTGCATTCGCCGCTGTCCTGTTACTGGCCGCTGGCACGATCTTGCCGGGGACTGCGACGATGCAAACACCTCAGGCAATCGTGTTTCGGAACGTCACGGTCATCCCGATGGACAGCGACAGAATTGTTGCTGCGCAGGCGGTCGTGGTTCGCGGATCTGTTATCGAGTCGGTCGGGCCAGCTGCGTCCAGCCATGCGCCTGCCGGAGGTATGGTCATTGACGGAACCGGAGGCTTCCTCGTGCCAGGTCTGACGGACATGCACGTTCATCTTCCTGGGCCGACGGCCCCCGTTGGACGCGCCGATGACGAACTTTTCTTGTATGTAGCGAACGGCGTCACGACGGCTCGAAGCATGGCGGGCTTCGACACCCACGTTCGGTTGCGCGAACGCATTAACACTGGCGAACTGATCGGGCCCACGCTGTTCCTCGCGGGCCCAGGTCTGGATGGAGAACGCGTCAAGTCTCCGGACGAGGGCGAGCGCGAAGTGCGCCAACAGAAGCAGCGCGGTTACGATCTGGTCAAAATCCTGCCAGGTCTGAGCCTCGCGTCATACGATGCCATCGTGAAAACGGCGCGAGAAGTCGGCATCCCATTCGCGGGCCACGTCCCTGCAGACGTTGGGATTCGACACGCGATCGAAAGCGGGCAGGAGACGATTGAACATCTTGACGGCTACCTTGAGTACCTGAAAGGCCGGGAGCCTGTGGCGGCTGACGCGATGGTGCCGATCGTTGCTCAGACGAAGCGGGCGGGCGTGTGGAACGTACCGACGATGGCTGTCATGGTTGTAAACGTCGGCACGATCGATTCGAAAGAGTTGGTGGTCCGCCCCGAGCTGCAGTACATAGCGAAGGATTACATCGACCAATGGCTTGCGCTCCGTGCCAGATCTCATATCCCGAAGCAGACATCCGACGTCATCCAGGCGAACCGGATGCACCTCCTCAAGGCACTGAACGACGCCGGAGCGCGGATCCTCGTTGGGACTGACTCACCGCAGCTGTTCAACGTGCCGGGCTTCTCGATTGTGCGAGAGATGCAGATGATGGTCGCGGCGGGGATGACGCCCTATCAGGCGATCCGAGCCGGAACTGAACAAACCGGCGAGTATTTCAACCGGCCTTGCGGCACGATCACGGCGGGTGCGTGCGCCGATTTGATCCTGCTGG
>QHWJ01000212.1 GCA_003222535.1 Acidobacteriota bacterium
GACATTTCCAACCGGATCACAACCCGCCGCGCGCGGCCCGGTTGTTCCCAGGAATGCGGAGATCGCGGACACACCGACCCATGTCAGCACTCTCATGTGAGACCCTTCGATTCCGGCTCTTGTGCCTGCTTCAAATTCGGTTCTTGTTGCCGCCGTTGATGTTGGGACCGACTGTGGATACGCTTCTCGCCGATGATTGTCCAGCCTCGTCTCGTTCTTGCTGACGTTGCGAGGTGGTGTCCGCTCGCGCGCCGCATTGTAGCCCGAGGTGGCATTGCGTCACCAGATCGACGTGCTTGACAGGTCGCGCCCTCAACGGCTTCGTCTAACGCGCGCCGACCGCCTGCTCTGGGTCTGGATCTCTCGCGTCTGGAACGAATGGCGAGCTGCGCTCGTCATCGTCAGGCCAGAAACCGTCATTACGTGGCATGTTACCGTTGCCATTGAAGGTTGTGGTGGAATTGACTCTCGGAGATGGCACGATCGAGTAGACGTTGGCCGAATCATCGCCCGTTCACCCAGTTCTCTTACGCTTCGCCTTGGATTTCCTGCGCTTTGATTGTTTGGCTCCGCGCGCGTTCAGTTTGTCACGGAGGATGCTGCAAAGCCCGAAACCCTTTTGCGGTATTGCTTTCGTGTCGCGGGTGCTCTAGGCTGTCCGCTGGCGCACAGCGATCTGGCTGCTTCCTCCGTTCAAGCATGACAGGCTCTGGTTCTTCGCGACGGGCCGCTACTGGGGCGTGGATCAGGGTGTGACGGGCGAATTCGATCTCCACGGCAATCAGGGGGTGAACGACAACCTGCTCAAGAATGCCGGCGTGCGCATCACGTGGCAGATGAGCCCAGGCAACAAGTTGGCGCTCTCGGCCGAGACGACGCCGAAGGGGATGGGCCATCACGGTTTCGGCGCCGGCGTCGAATCTTCGCTGGCGACCCGGACGCAACGGACGAGTACGTCGTCAGGCTCGAGCGACAGCTTGCGCCGGGCGTCTCGGTCAGCGGCGGCTATTACAGACGCGGCTTTCACCGTTTGATCAGGTCCACGAATCTGGCGGCGGGCCTGAGCGACTATACGCCGCTGACGATCACGAGCCCGCTGAACGGCGACAGCATCACGATTTACAGTCTGAGCCCGGCGAAGCTCGGGCTCGTGAACATCATCGACACAACCTCCGCCGCCAATACCCAGACCTACAACGGCTTCGAGGGGAGCTTCGATGCACGGCTGAGCAAAAAGCTCACGACGTTCGGGGGAGTCACCGTCGGCCGGACGATCGCCAGAACATGTGACGTGCTGGACGATCCGAATCTCCTGCGATTCTGCGATCAGACGGCGTTCTCGATTCCGTTCCAGGCGCAATACAAGCTGTCTGGCGTTTATCAGTTCCCGATGGGCTTCCAGGCCAGTGGTGTCCTCGCCAGCTATCCCGGCCTCCCGCTGAATGCATCTCCCAACGGACCGTGGTTGGGGACGGTGAACTATCTCGTGAACAGAACGATCGCTCCCGGCCTGACCCAGACGCAGGTCAGCGTCCCGCTGGTTGCGCCGGGAGGAAGCAGCTATTTCAAGCGTCTGACGCAGCTTGACCTGCGGGTGGGCAAAAGCGTCCGCTTCGCGCGCGTGAACCTGACCGGAGCGCTCGACGCCTTTAACGCGCTGAATGCGAGCACGGTGTTCAATCAGATCCAGACCTTCGGATCGGCGCTCGGACGGCCAACCGACGTCGTCCAGGGACGGCTCTTCCGGTTCGGCATGCAGCTCCAGTTTTAGTCCGGATCACCGATTGAGGGAGGCTTTCATGACGCGACACTGCGCGCGGGCCGTGTTCGTTCTCTTGTGCGTCGCTGGAATCTCGTTGATGGGACGGTCGATTCGGAGCGGACGTGTCGTTGTGCCGGTGTGTGGGATGGCGCTTCTCGTCACGCTCGTCATAGGTGCTCGCATTGGAGAGCGGAAGGTGACAGCTCAGGATCGGAAGGGCGCAGTCCAGGCGCCCATGTTCGAGGTCGATCCGCTCTGGCCGAAGCCGCTGCCCAATCACTGGGTCCTCGGAAGCTGAGTGGTTCGATCAGGAGCATGGGCTCGCGATCGACCACAAGGGGAATGTCTGGATCGGTGGCGGAACCGGTGGCGACTCCCACCTGTTGAAGTTCACCAAGGAAGGAAAGTTCCTCATGTCAAGTGGGCAAGAGGAACGCTCGATTGGTCAGCGGCGGCAGCGCCGATCGTGCACAGGAACAGCCGGGCGATGGACGCGGCCGCGGTCCCGCGCGCGTGTACAAGGCGAATAGCCTGGACATGGAGAGCTTCGGCCGGCCCGCAAAGCTCGTGGTCGATCCCAAGACGAACGAGGCCTTCGTCGCCGACGGATACCTCAACACGCGCATCGTGGTCATGGACGCCGATACAGGAAAGTTCAAGCGCTTCTGGGGCGCGTACGGCAACAAGCCCGACGACAACATGTTCGAGAAGGCGTCGGTAACCGGCGATCAGTCGGCGACCCTCTACGATCCCAAGGCGCCGCCGGCCCCGCAGTTTCGCCACGCCGTCCACTGCGTCATGGTGTCGAAAGACGATCTCGTGTACGTGTGCGACCGGCAGGGCGACCGGATCCAGGTGTTCACGAAGGAGGGCAAGTTCCTGAAGGAAGCCTTTGTCGCCAGAGAAACCCGGGATGCCGGCTCGGTCTGGGATCTCGCGTTTTCGGCGGACCCTCAGCAGACCTATCTTTTCGTTGGAGACGGGGAAAACGAGCTCATTCACATCGTGCGTCGGGACACGCTCGAAGAGCTGACCGCGTTCGGCGACGGGGGACGCCAACCCGGGATGTTCTACGGCGTGCACGTCATTGCCAGCGACTCGAAGGGAAACCTCTACACCGCCGAAACCTATGAAGGTCACCGCGTGCAGCGCTTCGTCTACAAAGGAGTGGGACCGGTGACCAAGAAGCATCAGGGGGTGCTCTGGCCGTCGGCGAAATAGACTGCGCCAACGTTCACACAGCAGTATGCGACCTACGCTCGAGACGGTCACGTCCAGGGCGCCGCAACACGGATGTCGCCGTGCGAACCCTCGTCAGCACGATGGCCGCGGCGAATCCGCTCTGGGGAGCGCCCCGAATCCACGGTGAATTGTGCAAGCTGGGCATCGCGGTATCGGAGCGGACGGTGTCGCGACTGCTGCGGCGACCACGTCGCCCGCCGTGACAGACGTGGCGGACCTTTCTGACCAATCATGTCCCCATGCTCGTGTCGATGGACTTCTTCACCGTGCCAACCCTCACCGGCCGCGTGCTGTTCGCGTATGCAGAGAGACTGATCGGATCCATTCGGCGCGAGTGTCTGGACCACGTGATCGTCCTGGGCGAGTGGCATCTGCGACGTCTCCTGACCGCGTGGCGCGTCGCTTGTGCATTTCGGTGTGTTTTCCCTGCTCTCAAGGGTGTAAGATTCCCTCGCAGCTTAATTAGTAGTAGACAGTCTGAATTCATCGTGTCTCATGATTCCGGATCGATGCGGGCGAGTTCATTGTGACGTATGCGTGATCGGTATCGGCCGTTTCCGCGACGGCGCTGAATTCAGTAGACTACGTCGACCCTCGCGCTGGGAGTCGGAGCGTTGTATGAGGCTTTTTCTCACGGCGATCACGCTGACCGCGTTGACAACATCGGTCGCGGCACAGTGGTTGAATCATCCCACACCGGGGATCCCGCGCACCGCTGACGGCAAACCGAACCTCACCGCCCCCGCGCCACACACCCCAGATGGCAAGCCCGACTTCACCGGTTTGTGGAACGGCCCCGGCGCCGCGGACCCCGCGGTCCCCCGGTCGCTTGAACCCGTCGGCGCGCAGCCCTGGGTGAAGGACTTGATTCGGCAGCGTGAGGAAGACTTTTTCAAGGACCGTCCCAGTTTCCAGTGTCTTCCCGGGGGGCCCGAGAATGTTGGCGGTTGGAAGCGCATCCTCCAGACGCCGAGCCTCATCGCGATCCTGAACGACGATCTCACATATCGCCAGATCTTCATGGATGGCCGCAAGCTGGAGACCGCTCCCAATCCAACCTGGATGGGATACTCCGTGGGTCGCTGGGAAGGCGACACGCTCGTCGTGGACAGCTTCGGATTCAACGACCGGACGTGGCTGAACGATAGGGGACTGCCGCATACTGAGGCGCTGAGCATGAGAGAACGCTACCAGCGTCAGGACTTCGGCCACCTGCAGGTCGATGTGACCTTCACCGATCCTGCCGCGTACACGAAGCCCTGGAGTTTCACGGTTAACTTTGCGCTTGCGGCGGATACCGAGATGCTCGAGGCCGTCTGCGAGGGCCGCAGCGATCATCACTGGGTTGGCAAAGTCTCCGACGTCCGGAGATCGGCGAGAAGAGTTCCGCCGGACGTTCTGGCAACCTACGTTGGCGTCTACCGTGGACTGTGGTTGGGGCGTCCTCGCACCGTCGAAATAACGTTGACTAGCGGGGAACTTCTCGTCACCGTAGAAGGTGAGACGCTGCCGCTGATGGCACAATCGAACACTTTGTTCGAAAGCGTTGGTGGACTGGCCTACGAATTCGTCAGCGACGGCTCGGGTGCGGCGACACACGTCGTCGAGATTCACGTGTCAGGGAACTACCCGTTGGCGCGCGTGCACTGACCGCACAGGCTGCCGCTCGCCACATTAGCTCGTTCGCCGAGATGGATTTCTTCAACGTAGGGAACCACCACCCATACGCAGCCAGCACAGGTTGACGGCCCACGAGGTCGGCGGGTCCTTGCCAGTGCTGAAACGTGTGCGGCGGCGAAGCTGATGCTGTGCGACACGCCAGCCAAGAGACGTCGATTGCAGCGAAGGAGGCCAATCGACCAATCCCACCGATTTGAATCGTACCACCCGTCGCGTGATGGCGGAACAGGGCGGCACGGCAGAACAAGGGCGTCGACGTCGTCATCGCCGGTCGCGAACGAGGTCACCGTCGAGACGAACGCCAGGTTGCCGATGTGGTTCGCGAGGAATGTACGCCAGGTCTGCGACCGTCTCGTCAGTCGGTCCGGGAGATACCGGGACACCGTGCGTTCTGAGACGATGATCCCGAGCTTCAGCAACTCGCCATGGATCCGCGGAGCGCCCCAGAGACAGTTCTCCGTGGCCATGCGGCCAACGAGCTTTCGAAGTTGCAAATCGATGCGTAGCCGTCGGCCGCCGGCGCGAGCGACGCCTCCAGCATCCACGGAACCCTTCGCGAGACCAACGGGCGACCGTGGCCGTCTGGACCAGCACGAGAGCCTCCCTCCACCGGGGCCAGAACCGTCGCAAGCACACCCAGAGTAGATATCCAATCGTCGCTTGATCGCGTAATCCAGTTGACGTGAAATAGGCTTCTCTCCGACCGAACCAAGACGTCGTTCAACAGCCGGTCGGCGTGTTGCGGATTGCGGTCCGATTGATTCTCGGCGGGTCACTCATCATCAACCAATCGCGGGCTTTTTCGACGCCGCCAACCTGACTGGAGCCAAACGCCGAGAGGACCGCAACTGACTGATTCGATTAGGAGGACGGCATGAAACGCAGGCAAGAGCAACTCGCGCTATTTCTAGCCCTGGGTTCTCTACTGTTCATCTCGTCGGCTACGGCAAGCGCGCAGGTCACCACGGCGGACTTGGTCGGGACGATCAAAGACAGTTCCGGCGGCGTCGTGCCCGGCGTCACAGTCGCGCTGACTAACGAAGCCACCGGCGTCAGCCGCTCAACCACGACCACGGACAGCGGTACGTACATCTTCACATCGCTGCAGCCCGGTCGCTACAGGCTCACCGCTGAACTTTCTGGTTTTCGCAAGATCGAGCGCACGGGCGTGGAATTGCAAGTCAATCAACGCGCGCAGATTGACTTGGATCTGGAAGTCGGGCTGGTCAGCGAGAGCCTTCTGATCGAGGGCAAAGCACCGCTGCTCGAAACCCAATCGTCCGTGCTCGGCAGCGTGATTGCGGAAAAACAGGTGCAGGATCTGCCGCTCAACGGACGCAACTTCGTGCAACTTGCCACGCTCAGTACCGGCGTGTCGGGCGCGGGTTCCGGCATGCGCGGCACGATCATGAGCGGGACGCGGCCCGACGACCTGCGACCCGGCACGGAGCTGTTCGTCAACGGCAACAGAGAAAACTCGAACAATTATCTTTACGACGGCATCGACAACAACACCAGGCTGACGCTGGTGATCGTCGTACGCCCGAACGTGGAAGCGATCAAGGAGTTCAAGGTTCAGACCAACCTCTTCTCCGCTGAGCAAGGGCGCAATCCCGGCGGACAGGTCAATGTCGTCACGAAGTCCGGCGGCAACAAGATTCACGGCGCGACCTACGAATTCGTGCGCAACGACCGGTTCGACGCCAACAATTTCTTCGCCAACCGCGCCGGGCAAAAGAAGCCGCCGTTCAAGCAGAATCAATTCGGCGGCGCGATTGGCGGACCGATTATCACGAACAAGACCTTCTTCTTCGCCGACTACGACGGGTTCCGTCAAAAATCAGGGCGCGTGTTCGTCAACACCGTCCCGACACTGAAGATGCGGCAGGGGGACTTCAGCGAGCTGCCGGGGGCGATCTACGACCCGCTGACGACGCTCGTGCTCCCCGGCGGGGGCATGTCGCGCCAGCCGTTCCCCGGCAACGTCATTCCGCAAAGCCGGTGGGACCCGGTGACGGCCAAGCTGATGAACGCGTATCCGATGCCAACGTCTTCGGCATTGGCCAACAACCTGGTCACAACCCCGCCGCGCACGCAGGATTGGAATCAGTTCGACGTGCGCATCGATCACACGCAAAGCGAACGGAACAACTTCCTCGCCCGCTATTCCTGGTCGAAGACCGCGACGATCAACCCGTACACGTTTCCTGCGGTCCAGCTTCCCGGTTTGTCGAAAGCCGTGGGTCTCGGCAACGAGGACACCTTCGCGGGTCCCTCGGCGCTACTCGCGGAGCACGCCGTGTTCGGCTGGGTGCATGTGTTTTCGCCGCGTCTGGTTCTGGACTCGCGCGGCGGGTACAACCACTTCAATCTCGATTTCACGCAAGCCGACGTCGCACCTGGCGATCAACTCGGCGAACAGCTCGGCGTGCCCAACGCGAACCAGCAGGACGAGCAGAATGGCATCCCGATTTTCAGCCCGGCGGGCTATACGGGCATCGGTCAGAGCCGCTCGCTGCCAATTCTGCGGCACGAAAGAACGTTTCAATACGTGACCAATCTGATCGCTGCCGGCGACAAGCACACGATCAAAGCCGGCTTCGACGTACGGCGACGGCACATGGGCGAGTTTCAGACGAATCGCGGCAACGGCCGTTTCAACTTCACGCCGAACATCACCAACAACCCGGCGAACAACACGGGCGGACACGTGATGGCGTCGTTTCTGCTCGGCGCGCCGAGCTTGATCGAGCAGGATTACCTGTTGGCTGATGCGGCCATTCGCAGCACTGAGTACAGCGCCTATGTCGGCGATGACTGGCGCGCGAGCGAAAAGCTGACGTTGAACATCGGGCTGCGTTACGAGCTCGACACGCCTCCCAGCGAAACGTCGAACTTGTGGGCCAACTTCGATCCGACGACGGCTACAGTCCTGGTCGCCGGCCGCAACGGCGTGAGCGAAACCGCAGGGGTCAAGACCTTCAAGAAGGCCTTTGCGCCGCGTCTTGGCTTCGCCTATCAAGTTGCACAACACACCGTCGCGCGCGGCGGAGCGGGTATCTTCTGGAACACGGCGGGGCACGGCGGCAACGCGTTGCGGTTGCAGCGCCACGTGCCCTTCGGACCGATCTATAGCTTCAGCCCCGCCACCCAATTTGTCACGCAGCGCGTTAGCGACGGCTTTCCAACGATGCCGGCGCTCGATCTGACCCTTGCCGACAATCCTACCGGCAGCGTCATCGGCGTTGACCCGAACTATCGGCCCGGTTATGCCGAACAGTTCAATCTGACAGTCGAACACGAATTGCCTTGGTCCTTGTTGCTGAAAACTTCGTATGTCGGCAACCTCGGTCGCCATCTCGATACCACCTACAACCTCAATCAAGCGGTGCCGGGATCGGGACCAGTCAACAATCGCAGGCCGTTTTTTGCCGTGCGTCCCTCGCTGGCCGATGTGACGTGGGCCGTGTCTGACGGTACCGCCGAATACGACGCGCTTCAATTCAGCGCCACGAAGCGGTTGACTCACGGGTTGAGCGGCTTGCTCTCGTATACCTGGGGCCATTCGACAGACACGGTGGGTCAGAGTTTCGGCGGTGGCGCGGACGGACCGTTGCCACAAGACCCTCGCAATCGCCTCGCTGATCGCGGTAATTCGCCATTCGACATCCGCCATCGGTTGACCATCGCCTGGAACTATGCGCTGCCTTTCGGCGAAGGGCACAGATGGCTGAGCGGCGGCGGGCCGGCGGGATACGTGCTGGGCGGCTGGCAGGTCAACGGCATCAACACGTTTCAGACGGGTTTGCCGTTTACGCCGACGCTCAATGCAACGACGGTCAATACCGGTACGGGCAGCCGCCCTGACCGCATAGGCGACGGCACGTTGTCGAACCCGACCGTAGACCGCTGGTTCGACACGTCCGCGTTTGCGACGCCGGCGCCATTCACCTATGGCAATTCGGGGAGGAATATCCTGTACGGGCCCGGGCGCGTGAACTTCGATTTCTCGCTGTTCAAAGAGTTTGGTATCAAGGAAGGCACGCGGCTGCAATTTCGCGCCGAATGCTTCAATCTCTTCAACACACCTCAATTCGATCTGCCGAACGCAGCCATCGGCGCGGGCAATGCGGGAACTATTACAGGCCTCGTCGGCACGCCGCGACAGATTCAGTTTGGCGCGAAAGTCGTCTTCTGAGAACTCGAAGCGGCGCGTGAAAGCCGGTTAGAACCGAACTTTCAACGCAAACTGCAACTGGCGCATCGGCACTGTGGCCGTAGTGTCCCTCGAGTCAGCCGAGTGAAACCTCAGAGATCTGAAGCTCGGTCGTCAGTGTAGAGTCGCGCCGCGATTGACCTCGCCCTTGTCCGGGTTTTTCTAGCCGCGTTCTCTGGTTGGCTGGATCACCAACAGCAGGACCTCCTCGCCTGTCTGATCGAAGATCGTGTCATTCTGTTAGGCCCGGGACCTGGTCTTCGGCGGCGACATGGACGGCGACGCGTTCGCACTCGACGCCAGGACCGGGCGAAAGTTTTTGCTCCTTTAACACCGGCGGCCGGATCGCCTCGCCGCCGGTGGCCTTCTCCGTCAACGGCCGCCAGTTTGTCGCCATTGGCTCCGGTGAAGGCTCGATCGCCGATGGACAGGTTTCCACGTATTGGCCCGAAACCAGGGGCCGCGAGCCGCAAAGCGCCGCGACGCTCTTCGTCTTCGCTCTACCGGAGAGAAGCCGGTAGCAGAGAGCGCCGAGGCCCACGGCCAGCCGAGCCTGATCGTTTACACTACCCCGGAGCACGTTCAGGCTCCCGTCGCAGCCGCCGGGCAGATCACTACCGCTGGCGATGCTCGGCGCTTCAGCTGTCTCTGAAGGTCGTCTTCTGAGTGGGTGGATCAGGTTCGCAACCAGCGAGACACATATGACCAGACGTGACGAATCAGCAGGCCGCCGCCGTCGTGAATTCCTCAAAGTCGCAGGCGGCGTCGCGACGGCGCTCGTGGCGACGGCCGACGCGCTCGGACAGGGCGCGCGGCCAAACGCGGCGGCGCCGGCGGCACGCCGGCCGGCCGGGCCGCCCGACAGGGGCCTATGGGCGACGTGGTACGACCTGCCCGTCGAAGGGCGGGAGGCCTACCTGAACTGGCTGCACGGGACGTACCTGCCCGCGTTGCTCAAGCGTCCAGGGTACCTGTGGGCGGCCCACTATGCGACGCGGGAGCGCGAGGGCGGCGGGGCCACGCAGATTCAGCACACGACCGATCCGAAGGTCGGGATCGGGTATCACTACATCCTGCTCGTCGGCGCGACCCACGCGGACGTGTTCGGCAATCCGACGCCGAGCGCGATCAACGCGGCGTTGCCGGAGGCGGGGCGGAAGATGGTCGCGATGCGGGTCGGGGAGCGCGTAAACATCACGACGGAGACGGGCCGCTGCGAAGGCGGAGCAGCCACCACGTACAAGGACGGCATGGGCGCGGCGCCGTGCATCCAGATCGGCAGCTTCAACTGTCCGGTCGAGTACGAGGAGGAACTGCACGCCGGCTACGTGACGTCCCGCATGCCGGCGCACTGCGCGACCGCCTCGTGCGTCCGCACCAGGAAGCTGAACTCGGTCGCCGGGTGGGCGAAGCACATGATTCTCTACGAATACACGTCGCTCGACGGCTTCAACCGCGATTACGAAGCGGCGAACTCGAAGTCACCGCTCGGGGTTGGCGGGCACAGCATCGTGCCGTACCTCGTGCACGCGCCATCCGGGCCGAACAGCGCGCTTCGTCTCTGGCCACCGGTCGAGGCCTCACGCGCAGGCTGACGACCATCGCGACGTGCTGCGCTCCTCCCGTTGGCGGTGGGTGAGCAGACGGCGGTGCGCGGCTCGATATTTCGGCGACACCCTCTCGTTATCCAGGGGAAATCGAAGCTGTTCTGGGGAGGGCATGATCAAATGACCACTTACCACCGCGCCGTCGCTGCGCAACTAGCCGTCCTGCTCCTCGTCATCGGTGCCGCGCCGCTTTTCGCACAGTCCACGGCCACCATTGTGGGTGTGGTCAGGGATTCCGGGGGCGTTCTACCAGGTGCGACGGTCACCGTCCGAAATGTGGATACGGGCCTGACGCGGAGCGTTCCGACCGGTGGCGACGGGGCCTTCCGGTTTCCTGCATTGCCGGTGGGTCCCTATGAAATCCGGGCGGAGCTCTCAGGCTTCCGGACGTCGGTCCGGAGCGGCGTGCGTCTGCAAGTCGGGCAGGAAGCCGTCCTCGACATGGTGCTCGAGTTGGGATCGATCCAGGAGACCGTGACGGTCACGGGGGAAGCCCCCCTGGTCGAGACCACGACAAGTGCGTTGGGCGCGGTCGTCACCGCAGCAGAAATCGCCTCGCTTCCACTCGAAGGCCGCAACTACATCGGCCTGACCATGATGCAACCGGGAGTGAGCGAAAGCCGGACGATCTCGAATAGCGCGTACCCCGGCACGTGGTTCAGCAGCAGTGGCGCCCCTCCACGTTCCAACGGCTATTCACTGGACGGGGCGGACATGCGGAACGGCACCGGCGTCACCACCTCCTCGGTGACCGGCCAGACGCTCGGACTCGATGGCATTCAGGAATACCGCGTCCTGACCAACGCCTTTCCGGCCGAATATGGCGGCGTCATGGGAAGTCAGACGGTGATGGTGAGCAAGGCCGGGATTAATCAGTTCCAAGGCTCGGTCTTTCAGTATCACAGGGACCGCAACCTCGAAGCGGCCAACTACTTTGACGATCCTGGCACGCGCACCGAATTTTCGCGCAACAACTATGGCGGATCCTTCGGCGGGCCTATCCGGCGGAATCGATTCTTCTTCCACGGGACAATCGAATACGCGAGGGTCCGGCGCGGCACGACAAACATCGCCAACACGCTGCCGGCGGCCGCACATGTGGACGGCGGATTAGTGCCTCGGATTCATCCGGCGATCAAACCGCTTGTGGATCTGTACCCGTTGCCGAATGCCCCGGGCGATCGGTATACGTTCGTCTTCACACAGCCGGCGTCCGACCTGTACGGGCAGGTTCGCCTGGACGCGAATCTGTCGAAGAACAGCACGATGTTCGGGCGCTACACCGTGACCGATGGCGATATTACGGCCCCCACCACCTTTCCGGGGTACCCGACCCACGCCGAAACCCGGAACCGCTTCCTGACCCTGTCGGAGAACCACATCTTCAGCCCGACAGTCGTGAGTACTACGAGGGTGTCGAACAGCCGTCCGGACGCGCACTACACGGCCGACTACCCGGGCCAGCTTCTCACCGATCCCCGGTACAACTTCCTGCCCGGCGAGGCCATGGGGGTCATCTCCATCGGAGGCGTGACCGACCTTGGGCCTTCGGCAAATTTTCCACGCGCGTTCGGGGGGAAGGAGTACACGGCGAGCAATGACACCAACGTCTCCGCCGGCCGGTCGTCCTGGAAGTTCGGTGTTCGAGTCAATCGTGTCGAGCAGTTCGTGCAGCAGGCGTTTTCGCGGGGTGGTCAAGCCAGCTTCGCCAATGTGACGGCATTCCTGCAGGGATTGCCGAACTTTACGAGGGCACCGTCACCAGGCTCATTCAACTCCAAGACGTTGACGTTCACGTCGGTCGGCGTCTACGCGCAAAACGACTTCCGGGCCTCCGACCGCCTGACGCTGAATCTGGGTCTGCGGTACGAACCCCAGACGCGATACAAGGAGAAGTTCGGGCGCGAATCAGCGATCCGAAACATCCTGACCGACGCGCAGGCCACGCTTGGTCCCTTGTTCAAGAACAACACGCTGGACAATATCAGCCCGCGCCTGGGATTTGCGTGGGACGTACGAGGGAACGGCAAGACCGCCGTGAAAGGCGCGGCCGCGCGTCTTTACGACTTGGGCAACATGGCTACGCCGCTTGTGCAGGCAGTCGCCGGGACGCCTCCGTTCTCGTCGCTCAGCCGCGTCAACAACGCGCCCTTCACCGTACCGTTTGAGTTGCCAGCCGAAGGGTCACCGCAAGCGCTTCGAATCATCGATTACAACCTGGCAGCTCCCAATATGTGGCACTACAACGTCTCCGTCGAGCGGGAGCTGTTCGCCAACATCGCCCTGACGGTGGCCTACGCGGGCTCACGCGGCGTCCATCTCATCAGGACAGCGGAAGGCAATCCCAGAATGCCCTCGCAGACATTGCCGGACGGTCGTCCGTTCTGGACTGGACAGGAACCGCGCCTGAGTCCGTACTGGAACACCGTCGAGCTCAAGGTTGCTGACTCGTCGTCCAAGTACAATTCGCTCCAACTGAGGCTGAATCAGAGGCTGAGTCGAGGGCTCCAGTTTCAAAACTCGTTGACGTGGGCCAAGGCTACGGACAATTACTCGACCTTCTCCAACACAGACACTGGCGGGGCCGAGGGCCAGACCAGTGACTATCCCTTCGACCGAGACCGCGATTGGGCGCCCATGCCAACCGACGTCAGGCTCAACTACCGGTTCAATCTGGTGTATCGCCTGCCCGATGCATTCAAGCCGGGATCGGTCGCCGGGGCCCTTCTCAACACGTGGCAGGTCGCGACGATCGTGCAGGCCACGTCAGGGCAGCCATTCACGCCCGGACTGATGACCAACCGCTCCCGGAGTGGGCAACTGGGGGGGCAGGCCGGGCTCGACCGGCCGGATCTCATACCCGGGGTTCGGCCCGAGGACGTCACGACGGGTGTCTCGCGAGGGTGCGGAAACATCAAGGCGGGAACGCCTGTGGGGACGGCGGACTTGTGGTTTGACCCGTGCGCCTTCACGATTCCACAACTGGGCACGTTGGGGAACGCACCAAGAAATGCCTTTCGACTTCCCGGCTATTCACGGGTCGATTTGTCGTTCATGAAGATGATTCCCCTCCGCGGATCAGTGCGCACTGAGCTCCGCGTCGATGTGTTCAATGTCTTGAATCGGGTGAATCTCGGACTTCCTGACCGGACTGTGTATGGCGCTCTGGCCAATGTCGAAAATCCGCTGGTGACCGCAGGGCTGATCACAAGCGCTGACGCGGCACGGCAGGCACAACTGTCTGTGAGGTTGAGCTTCTGAAGACGTCGCGCGTGCGGCGTCTTCTCGTTTGATGGCGCGTCTAGTCGCGCGTTGTTTGTCTATCCGCCCGAGGATGCGGGTTCCGCAAAATAAACGACGACCAATTCACAAAGAAATCGCACGCCAACACCGCGCTGGCATGATTCCGTACAAATGTGCTCCACGTCTGCGACCGCGCGCCGCCCCGCGGCGCGGCGCCTCGAGACATATAGCGCCTCACTGTCCGAGGCGATACGCGAATCCCAAGCTTCAGCAGGAGTTCCGACGCAATCCGCTCCTCGCCCCAGGTTCGGTTCGCCGCCGCCATGTCAGCGATCAGCCGCTGCAGGTCGGCCGGCAATCGCGGT
>QHWJ01000119.1 GCA_003222535.1 Acidobacteriota bacterium
TACCGCCAGTATTTGAAGGAGGAGCAACGCAGCCCCCGGGGATGCATCGCCCGTCGAACGGGGTCCCCAGCGCGGCAGCCGCGCTGGGGGCCCCGAATGCAGCCAGACTTTCACCACGGGCTGCTAGCTGATGTACCCCTTTGCCAGCCTGCCCGAGAATCTGATCGCATTCTGCGCGGTCCTCGGTCGCGATCATGGTTTCCGCATCGGCGCTGGTGAGGTGCACGACGCGGCGCGCGCGCTCGAGGTCGTGGATCTGCCGGACGAGCACGCCGTTCGCCACGCCCTTCGGCCCATCCTGAGCGGCACGCTCCACGACGTGACGGTCTTCGACCAGGCGTTTACCGATTTCTTTTTTCCAGGCCCTGCCGGTGTTCGTCAGGACCAGATGCCCTCGGCACGCGGCGAGCCCGGGCCGGGAGAGGACGGCCGCCAGGGGCGCGTCGATCAGGAACGCCTTCCCACTCCGTCACGCGCCGACGCAGACGAAGGGGACGCCAAGCCAGACGTGCGCGACGGTCCGATTGCTCCGCTCGAGACCGCTGACGGCGATCTCGAAGAGGCGCTTCTCGCGCGCTCGAGCTACAGCCCGCTCGAGGCCCGGGGCGCGGATGCGCCGGCCTTGACGGGCGCCGGGAGCGCCTGGCGCGATGCCGCACGATCGCTCGTGCGCCGGCTGCACGTGCGCCTGTCGCGTCGCTGGCGGCCGGCCCGGAACGGGACCCGCTTCGACCTTCGACGCACGCTGAGGGTCAGTCTGCAGACCGGCGGCGAAGCGCTCGCGCCGCGATGGCTGCGCCGCCCGCGGCGCACTCCGCGATTCGTGCTGTTGATTGACGGCAGCCGTTCGATGAGCGCCCACGCACGGGACGCGCTGCGGGTCGCGGTGGCCCTGGCGAGCGTCACCGGGCCGATCGAGGTGTTCACGTTCTCGACGGCTCTCCAGCGCGTGACCGGCGACGTGCGGGGCGCTGCCGCAGGCGAGTTGCGTCACCTCGAGTCTGACCAGGGCGCGTGGGGTGGCGGCACGAGGATCGGCGAGTGTCTGCGTGAGTTCCTGCGGACCTTCGGCGAGCGCCTCCTGGGGCGGGACACCGTCGTGATCATTGCCAGCGACGGGCTGGACGTCGGCGAGCCGGACACGCTGCGCGGCGCGATGCGTGAATTGCACCGCCGATCGGCCGGCATCGTCTGGCTGAATCCTCTTCTCGAGACGCCGGGGTACGAGCCGACGGCCCGCGGCATGAGCGCGGCCCGACCATATGTCACCACGTTTGCCAGCGTCACAGACGAAGCGTCGTTCGCGCGGCTGTCGCGTGTGGTGCGCGTGCGGGTGTGAGCTTCACGTCGAGTCGCACTGATCCTGAGCCTGTCGCAGGATGAAGTCTGGTGCAACCCAGCGGGGTCATCGCGATCGGCGCCGCGCGCCCGGTGGAGTATCCTGAGCGTAGCCGGGCGTTGCACGCTGGGATCGTGTGCCCGGAGGAGGACTGATCCGGGTGCAGGCCATCCTGCGGAGCCTGGCCACGACGAAGCAGCGCCTTTTCGAGCGACCGTACCGGTTCGCTCGAGTTTTCGACGGCGGGTCGACGAGTCGCCGCACCCTGGCGAGGCGCGCCGCCCTCCGCCTCGCATCTGGCAGCGCGCTGCTTCGCCTGGACTCGCGGCCCGTTCCCGCCGCGGCGGGAGAGATCCGCCTGTTCATGGTCGGCCGCAACGAGTCGCTCCGGCTGCCGTACTGCTTCCGCTACTACCGCGGGCTCGGCGTCGACCGGTTCTTCGTGATCGACAACGACTCCACGGACGGCAGCCGGGAGTACGCGCTCGCCCAGCCCGACACTCACGTGTTCTGGAGCAGGGACTCGTATAAAAAGGCGTCGTGCGGCCATCTCTGGCTGGAAACCCTGCTCGGCGCCTACGGCCGGGACGGTTGGTGCGTCGTGGTGGACGCCGACGAGGTCCTGGTCTACCCGCACTGCGAGTCGGCGACGCTGCGCGACTTGTGCCGCTTCCTCGACGGCCAGCGGCAGACCGCGATGTTCTCGTTTCTCGTGGAGATGTACTCGCGCGTGCCGTTCGCCGAGAACTTATACCGGCCGGACCAGGACCCCTTGGAGGTGTGCGCGTACCTGGACGCCGACAACTACGTTCACTCCCAGGTGCGAGAGCTCGGGCAGACGAGGCTCCGCGTCACCGGCGGCATGCGGAAGCGCGCCTTCGGCACCGATGCGCTCCTCAACAAATATGTGCTGCTGAAGGGGACCGGCGGGATTAAGGCGTACCAGGGTATGCACTGGATCGACAATGCGGCGGTCGCCGATGTGAGCGGCGTCGTGCTCCACTTCAAGTACTTCTCGGACTTCGCCGACCGGGTGAAGGAGGAGGTCGCCCGGAAGCAGCATTGGAACGGCGCCTCCGAGTACCGGGAGTACCTTCGCACGCTCGCCCGCGTGCCGGACCTGTGTCCTCACTACGACGGCTCGGTGCGCGTCACGGACAGCGGGCAGCTCACCGCGCTCGGCCTCGTGCGCAGCTCGCCGGCGTTCGACGAGGTCTGCGGCCTGCTCCCCGCGCCGGGGTGAGGCGCTTCACGGCCGACGGCCGCACCTTCGTGCAGGGGCCATCGACATCCGTCTCACGTCGATCTCGACGAAGAGCAGTGCGAAGGTGTGCGAGGGTGCGAAGTGCGAGCAGCACCGTGGTAAAAGTCCGCCGGGCTGCGAGCGCATGTGGGAAATTAGCCACAGAGACACCGAGACACAGAGAAAGCTCAGAGATATGCAGTATGCCCACAAGCTCTTCGGCGTCTTCCAGCGGCTTCACCGGGCCGAGGAGTTTGAAGGCACCGGCATCGGTCTGGCCACGGTGCGGCGGATCGTGGCTCGGCATGGGGGCCGCGTCTGCGCCGAAGGCGCGGTGAACGAGGGCGCCACGTTTCTACTTCACGCTGAAGCCATCATGAATAACACAGAGACATAGAGATTCTCTTTCTGAGCTTTCTCTATGTCTCTGTGTCCCTGTGTCTCTGTGTCTGACTTCCTCCGTACGCTCGCAGCCCGGCGGACTTGCACCAGGGCTGCGAGGCTGGTTCGAAGTGTCAGCCTTCACGAAGAAGGATGCATTGCCGGTTATTGTGGTCCGCAGTTCGTAGGGGCCGTGCCGGTGGCGCTGCCACCGCTGCACAGTTTGATGGTGTCGAAGGGCGTCTGTGCCTGCACGATCATTTCCACCAGAGAGCCCGCGGCGACGGCGACTGTGGCCGCCGCGCCCGCTGGCAGGGCGTTGGTGGATGCCGACGCCTCCAGGGCGATGCCGAGTTGCACCTGGTACACTCCCTGGCCAGGCGTCTGGACGAGGAAGTTGAATCCATTTGCCGACATCGTGCTGAGGAGCAGGCTGATCGTCTCGGGGTCGGCGCACGTGACGACACCCGTCGTCAGGTCGGCGGTGCAGTTCAAACCCGACAGGCTGGCCGAGAGCGTTTGCACCCGCTGGTTGAACGTCACCTGGTTGGGAGTGACTGTGCCGCCGAGCGTGATGATATCCACGAGCGCGCCGCTTCTGCCGCTGCAGTCGTTGCTCGGGCACAGGTAGACCTTCGGCGTCACCACGACGGCGCCCATGGCGCTGGAGGTGGAATTAGTGCCGTTCTTGGAGGCCACCAGCGTATTCGTGAGGATGCTGCTCTCGAGCGTGGCCATGACCAGCACGTTCTTGCTGGTTGCGGCCGGCGTTTTGATATTCCCGAACAGCACCTTGGAGCCGCCGCCCGTCTTGTCACACGTCAGGTCGTTGTTGGGGTTCAGGCTGCCTGCCGAGCACGCAACAGTGGGAATCAGGTAGGCGTTCGAGAACGAGCCGCCGCCGGAGCCGGACGATTGCGCGAAGACAGTGCCCGCCGGGATCAGCAACGCGGCGACGACACACACGGATTTTTTCATTTGCTTCTCTCTTTCGGTTGTCGGATTAGTGC
>QHWJ01000229.1 GCA_003222535.1 Acidobacteriota bacterium
GACCATCGTCTTCCCGCTGCCGATCGAGATGCTGCACTTGCTGCGGCAGATCACGGGCGTTGAGCCGAAGGGTCCGGCCGCGGCTTGAACGCTGTTCCTATTTGAGCGGCTTCAGCTCGGGCTCAGTACCTTCCGGGACGGGATAGCGGTCGGTGTTCAGGAGCATCGACACCATGTTGTACCATCCCATCACGCCGATCAGATCCACCACCCCTCGTTCACCGACAGCATCCTTGGCAGCGTTGAACACGGCGTCGCTCACCTGTTTGGTATTCAGCAGCTCGGAACAGAAGTTGTAGACGGCCTCTTCGTCTTTCCGCATCCCCGAGGGACGTCTGCCTTGCGCGATCGCGTCCGCGATCGCCGGGCTCAGCCCCGCCTGGAGCGCCGCGCGATGGTGCGCCTGCCATTCATATTGAGACGTCCAGTGGCGGGCCGTGATGATGATGGCCAGCTCGTTCAGCTTGGAGGGTACGGAGGATTTGAAGCGCGTCGACGCGCCGAACTGCTGCGCCAGGTCGCCCATCTCCGGGCTGCGCAGCAGGACATTGAAAGGGCCGTTGGCGCCGGCGCGTGGGCCCGACAACAAGTGCTCGATCATGGTCTTTTGTGCCGGCGTCATCTCATCGTAACTGAGCGGCTTGAACCGGTCGCCGCGCAGGCGGAGGGTGCGGGGGTCGGGGCGTTGCGTGTTGGGGGCCTGAGCGGCGGCGATTCCGACGAGGGCGAGCGTGGCGGCGCAGGCAATCAGGCGTCGAATCATGATGTGTTCCTTTCAGCGAGCACGAATGTTGTAGCTCGCGAGCGTGCCCTGATCGCGGATGTAGAGCCTCCCGCCGCTCACCACGGGATGCGCCCAGCTGGGCAGGCCCTGGTCGGCGATCCGGAACCGCCCCTTTTCCTTGTAGCCCGACGGATTCGCCTCGGCGAGGCCAATGACGTTGTCTTCGCTCTGAATGTAGAGGTGGCCGTCCGCGTAGACGAGCGTGCCCTTGCCGACGCTGCGGTCGCGCCACTGCGTCTTGCCGGTCGCAAACTCCAGACAGGTCAGGATCGAGTTGTGGAAGCCATACAGGAAGCCGTTCACGAGCACGAGCCCCCCGTGATGGTTCTGCATCTCCCGCGTGAAGTAGATCTGCTGCGCGTTCACCTCGCCGGCCTGCGCCGTCAGGCCGAGCAGCGCGGCGCCCGTGCCGTAGTTCGACGAGTAGAACACCTTGTTGTCGTGGAAGATCGGCGTCGCGATGTTCGCCGTGCCGTTCGCGACCGACGGATGCCGCCACATCAGCTTGCCGTCCGACGCGCGGACGCCGACGCCGGCTCGCGACGTCAACGTCATGATGACGCGCACGCCCTGGACGTCGGCCGCCACCGGCGACGCGTAGCCCGCCTCGTCGCTCAGTTGCTGGCTGGTCCACACGGTCCTGCCCGACATCTTGTCGAGCGCGACGATGCCGGCGCGCGGACCGCCCGGCGTGACGATGACGTTGGTCCCGTCCACCAGCGGCGACTCGCTGATCAGCCACGGAATCTGCCGGCCGCCGAAGTCGGCGAGAATGTTGCGTTGCCATACCGCCGCGCCGTCCGACGCTTTGAGGCACGCGAGGTCGCCGTTCTCGGTCAGCACGTAGACGCGGTCACCATCGAGCGTCGGCGTGCCGCGCGGCCCCGGTCCGCGATCGTTGCTGCCCGCGGCGCCGAGCGCCTTCGACCAGACGCCCTTTCCGTCGGCGCGGTTGAGCACATAGATCACGCTCTGGCTGGATCGCCTGGCGCCATCGACCGACGTTTTCGAGCCCTGGACGAAGATGCGATCGCCCCGGATGGCCATCGACCCGTATCCGGCGCCGAGGCCCGCGGTCGACCACTCGATCGGCGGCCCCGCCGGCGGCCACTGTTGCAGCAGACCGGTTTCCCTCGACAGGCCGGTGCGGTCGGGTCCCTGCCACTGCGGCCAGTCGAACTCCGACGCTGGCGGGGTGGCCGGTGCCGCGGGGCGCAACGCCTGTGGCGCGTCGGCGTATCCCGAGAGTTTCCGGCCCGCGATCAGGCGACCCTGACCGTCTTCCCCAGGGCCACGGTGGTCCGCCGAAGCGTTCCGCGAAGGCGGAAAGGGCCGCCGGGCGTCAACGGGCTGAATGGGTCGCCCGGCACCGACGATCGCCGTCATCCCAAAAGCGCACACGAGCGACACGATTGTGTGTTTCCCACGAAACGCACGAAAAAGAGCTGTTATTCTTTTTCGCGGTTTTCGTGGTTTCGCGTTTTCGTGTCTTTCGTGGTTCGTGTGCTCGTCGTTCGTCATCAGCCGATTCCTTATGCGGCGGAGACACCAGAATACAAGAACATATGGCAGAATCCGTGAATGTTGCCCTTTAGACGGCTGCCGGCGCGAGCCGGCTGCATCCTGCTCGCGATCCTCGCCGCGTCGGCCGGCGCCGGCGCGCAGCCTCCGCTCCGCGTGACGCTGCCCACGGTGACGGTCACGGCGCAGAAGGAGCCCGAGGATCCGCAGAACCTGCCGGTGAGCGTGACGGCGGTCACGCTCGAGACGCTCGCCGGCGCGGACGTTCGCAGCGTCAGCGACGCCGCGGTGCTCGCGCCGAACACGTTCTTCAACGAATTCACCGCGCGGAAACTCAGCAACGCGCGATTCCGCGGCGTCGGCGCGAGTCCGGCCAATCCGGGGGTCACCACCTACATCGACGGCGTGCCTCAGCTGAACGCCAACTCGTCGAGCATCGAGCTGCTCGGCGTCGATCAGATCGAATTCGTGCGCGGGCCGCAGAGCGCGTTGTTCGGGCGCAACGTTCTCGGTGGTGTGATCAACATCGCCAGCGCGCGCCCATCCCTCACGGCCTGGACCGGCAGCATCGTCGCGCCCGTCGGCAATTTCAACACGGGCGATCTTCGCGCGACGGCGTCGGGACCCGTCATCACCGACAAGCTGGCGGCCGGAATCGGCGTCGGCTTCTCGAGGCGCGATGGGTTCACCACGAACGACGTGACCGGCCACGACCTCGACTCGCGATCGGCCGTGTTTGCGAAGGGCCAGCTGCTGTGGCGGCCGGATGCCCGGTGGGAGGCACGGGCGATGTTCACCGCCGAGCGCGCCCGCGACGGCGACTACGCGCTCAACGATCTCGCGTCGCTTCGCGCCAGGCCGTTCCACGCGTCGCGCAACGTCGAGGGGTTTACCCATCGCGACATCGTCGCACCGACGGTGCAGGTCACCCGCTCGGGCACGCGCGTGGATTTCTCCGCGGTGACCGGCTTCCTGAAGTGGAAGACGGAGGATCTCACCGACCTCGACTACACCGCCCTGCCGCTGGCGACGCGCAACAATGCCGAGGAGGACTTTCAGTTCACCGAGGAGGTCCGATTCGCCTCCGCGAAAGCGGCGCCCATCACGCTCTCCGAGCACGTCACCATGAAGTGGCAGGCCGGCGTCGTGCTGTTCACGCAGAACTACACGCAGGACGCGGTGAACAACTACTCGCCCTTCGTGCTGTCGCAGTTCCTCGCCTTTCCGGTCAGCCAGCATTCGCCGGAATCGGCCCTCGACGATCGCGGAGCCGGCGTCTACGGCCAGGCGACGTGGACCTTCTCGCGCTCGCTCGACGTGATCGTCGGCGCCCGCGGGGATCGCGAGCACAAGAAGGCCGACCTGCGCACCTTCTACTCGCCGGTGATCGCGCCGCCGACCGGCGTGAACGCCGAAAGGAGCTTCGGCGATGTCTCGCCGCAATTCGCCCTGGCCTACCGCGTGGCCCCAGCCGCGACGGCCTACGCGTCCGCCTCTCGCGGGTTCAGGGCGGGCGGTTTCAATTCCGCCTCACCGCTGGGCGCCGAAGCGTTCGGCGAGGAGCACAACTGGAACTACGAAGGCGGCGTGAAGACCTCGTTCCGGGATCGCCTCTCGCTGACCGCCGCGGCGTTCCGGATCGACTGGCGCGACCTGCAGGTGAACGTGCCGAATCCGCTGGTGCCCGCGCAGTTTTTCATCGCCAACGCCGCGGGCGCGACGAGCCAGGGACTGGAGCTCGAGGCGACCGCGCGGCCGGCCCGCGGGCTCGACGTCTTCGGCGGCCTCGGCTACACGCACGCGCGGTTCCAGGCCGGCAGCACGTCGAACGGCGTGAACGTCGGCGGCAACACGCTGGCGAACGCGCCGAACCACACCGCGGATTTCGGCGTGCAGTACGCGCGGACCGTCTCGGCGGCGGCGACGCTCACCGCCCGCGCCGACGTCGTGCGCTACGGCGAGTACCAATACGACGATGCGAATACCGCGGCGCAGAGCGCGTACTCGCTCGCGAACCTGCGCGGCGGCATCCGCGGCAGGCGGGTGTTCGGCGAAGCCTGGATGAGGAACGCGTTCGACACGCGCTACGTGCCGATCGCCTTCGCCTACCCGGGCCTCGCGCCGTCCGGGTTCGTCGGCGAGAGCGGCGCGCCGCGCACGTTCGGCGTGCGTGCGGGGGTGACATTTTGAAGTTTGAAGTTTGAAGTCAGAAGTCAGAAGTCAGAAGTCAGAAGTCAGAGGTAGGGCGACCCTTTTAGGCTCGCCCCACATTCAGTCGCCGAGATTAGCCTGAAAGGGCGCCCTATATCAGTGATGTGAAACAGAAGCCACGGGAGGGGCGTAACACCATGATCATGCGAAGCAAGCTGAGCCTCCTCTTCACTCTGGCCGTCGTGGCCGGGCTGGTGGCGGCGGCCCAGAGCCCTCGGGGCGTAGCGCTGGGCGACTGGCCCGAGGCTCGAGGCCCGAGCCGCGACGGTGTCTCGAAGGAAACCGGCCTGGTCGAGAAGTGGGCCCTCAACGGCCAGAACTTCCTCTGGCGGGCGCCGTACGGCGGGCGATCCGCGCCAATCGTCATGGGCAACCGCGTGTACCTGCAGAACCCGTCCGGCCGCGGCCCCTCCCTCCAGGAGCGGGTCATGGCCCTCGATGCCGACACCGGAAAGGCCGTGTGGGAATACAAGTTCAACATCTTTCAGAGCGACGTA
Organism: Acidobacteriota bacterium; assembly: GCA_003222535.1. Taxonomy (GTDB): domain Bacteria; phylum Acidobacteriota; class Vicinamibacteria; order Vicinamibacterales; family CAVVIG01; genus QHWJ01. Next base: position 5,014 of record QHWJ01000229.1, read on the forward strand.
CCGGCGCACCGCGTGGGATGGGCTTCGCCCGCCGCGGATCCGGAGACGGGCAACATTTATGCGTTCAGCGTGGGCGCGCAGGCCATCGCGTTGAACAAGGATGGAAAACTCCTCTGGGAGCGATCCTTCGGCGAGGAATTCGCCGCCTTCACGACGCACGGCGGCCGGACGATGTCCCCGGTCGTCGACGGCGACCTGGTGATCGTCGGCGCGCCGGTCTCGAATTGGGGCGCGCAGGCGAACCGTTCCCATCGCCTGATCGCCATGGACAAGCGGACGGGCGACATCGTGTGGGTGTCCACGCCGGGCGGTCGTCCGTATGACACCGCGTACGCGATCCCGCTGATCACGTCGGTGAACGGGATGCGGCTGCTCGTCGCGGGCCTCGGCGACGGCGCGTTCCACGCGGTCAAGCCCCAGACGGGCGAACGCGTCTGGAGCTTCATCGCCTCCAAGCGTTCCATCAATACCGGCGTCGCGGTCAAGGGCTCGACCGTCATCGTATCGCACGGCGACGAGAACCTCGATTCGAGTGAGCTGGGCATGATCGCGGCGATCGACGGATCGCAGACCGGCGACATCAAGACGACGAAGTGGGCGGTGAAAGGCGATCAGTTCGGCTTCTCCTCGCCGGTCATCGACGGCGCGCGCGTCTATCAGGTTGAAAACGGATCGCGGTTGAAGGCCTTCGATCTGGAAACCGGCCGCGAGCTCTGGAGACAGAATCTTGGCACGGTGCAGAAGGCGCCGCTCGTGCTCGCCGACGGAAAGCTGTACGTCGGAACCGAGAGCGGCAAGTTCTTCATCGTCCGGCCGCTTGCCGATCGCGCCGAAGTGCTGAGCGACGTGGAGCTTCCGAAAAGCCTGGACGACAACGCCGGCCAGTCGGTCGGGATTCCCGAGCCGGTGTTCGGCGGCGCCGCCGTGTCACGCGGGCGGGTCTTCTTCGTGTCGACCGGCGCGGTGTACGCCATCGGATCAAAGACGCGGAAGACCTTGACGGGGTTGGCGGTGGAGACGGCCGTCGAAAAGGGCGAGGGCCCGGCGGCATCCGTCCAGGTGAGCCCGACCGAGCTGGTGTTGAAGCCGGGACAGAGCGTCAAGCTGCACGCGCGGCTGTTCGACGCGAAGGGACGATTCCTGCGGGAAGAGCCGGCGGCCGCGTGGTCGCTCCAGGGGCTCAAGGGCACGGTCGCCGACGGCACGTTCGTGGTGGCCGGCGATCCCGTCCAACAGGCCGGAACCATCAAAGCGGCAGTCGGCGCGCTCGCCGGCGAGGCGCGCGCTCGCGTGACGCATCCCCTCCCGTGGACCGAGACCTTCGACTCGTACGCCGATGGCGCCGTTCCCCCCGGCTGGGTCAACGCGTCAGCCGGCAAGTTCTCGGTCACAACGCTCGACGGCCAGAAGGTGCTGACGAAAGCCGCCGACAACACGATCTTCAAGCGCATTCGCACGTTCATCGGGCCGGTGGACTGGTCCAACTACACATTCGAGGCCGACGTGCGTGGCACGACGAAGCGCCGCCAGATGACCGACATCGGCATCACGGCGCAGCGCTACTCGCTGGTGCTGTACGGCAACTCTCAGCAGTTGAAGCTCGAGCCATGGGAGCCCGAAGTCCAGCGAACCGTCACGGTGCCGTACACCTGGAAGGCCGACACGTGGTACCACCTGAAGCTGCGCGTGGAGAACGGCCCTGACGGAAAAGTGCGGGCGCGGGGCAAGGCGTGGGAGGCCGGCCAGCCCGAGCCCGCGGCGTGGATGATCGACAAGACGGACCCGATCGGGAACCGCAACGGCGCGCCGGGACTCTTCGTCGACGCGGAATTCGGCGCGTATCTGGACAACCTCAAGCTGACGGCCAACCAATGAAACGCATGCTCTTTTCGCTCGCGCTCGTGCTCCTCGCCGCGGCGCGCCCCACGTATCTGGGCGCCTCCGATCCGGCGACCGGCGACTGGCCCATGTGGGGCGGCACGCCCGATCGCAACATGGTGTCGAACATGAAGGGGCTGCCGGCCGACTGGGACATCAAGACGAAGAAGAACGTGAAGTGGGTCGCCGGGCTCGGATCGCAGAGCTACGGCAATCCGGTCGTGGCGGGCGGCATGGTCTTCGTCGGCACGAACAACGAGGCGATGCGGGATCCCAAGCAGCCGGGCGACCGCGGCGTGCTGATGGCGTTCAAGGAATCGACCGGCGAGTTCCTGTGGCAGCAGACGCACGAGAAGCTGTCGTCGGGCCGCGCCAACGACTGGCCGTACCAGGGCGTGGCGGCGTCGCCGCTCGTCGAAGGCACGCACCTCTACTACACGAGCAATCGCGGTGTCGTGTGGTGCCTCGACATCAACGGCTTCCGCGACGGCAAGAACGACGGTCCCGTCACCGACGAGAAGCTGACCGGCCCGGCGGACGCCGACGTCATCTGGTCGTTCGACATGATGGAGGAGGTCGGATCGTACCCGCACAACATGTCGAACTCGTCGCCGGTCATCTGGGGCGACCTCGTGTTCGTCAGCACGTCGAACGGGCAGGACGAGAGCCACGTGCACATCCCGTCGCCAAAGGCGCCGGCGATCATCGCGCTCAACAAGAGCACCGGCAAGCTGGTCTGGGAGGACAACTCGGTCGAGGACCGGATTCTCCACGGCCAGTGGTCCACGCCGTCTGTCGGGAAGATCGGCGGTGTCGATCAGGTGGTGAGCGCGCAGGGCGACGGGTGGGTGCGCGGATACGAGGCGGCCACCGGGAAAAAGTTGTGGGAGTTCGACACGAACCCGAAGGACTCGGTCTGGCCGAAGAACCGCAACGAGGTGATCGGCACGCCGGTCGTCTTCGAGGACAAGGTGTACATCGCCAACGGCCAGGATCCGGAGCACGGTGAGGGCGTGGGCCACCTCTATTGCATCGACGCCACCAGGCGTGGCGACATCACGCAGTCGGGCCGGGTGTGGCACTTCGACAAGATCCGGAGATCGATCTCCACGGCGTCCATCGCCGACGGCCTGCTCTACATCCCCGACTTCAGCGGCTTCGTGCACTGTCTCGACGCGAAGACGGGCCAGGAGTACTGGACGCACGACATGTTCGCCGCGGTCTGGGGATCGACGCTCGTGGCCGACGGCAAGGTGTATCTCGGCGACGAGGACGGCGACATCACGATCCTGCAGGCGGGCAAGGTGAAGAAGGTGCTCGGCGAGATGAACATGGGCAGCGCCGTCTACGCCACGCCGGTGCCGGCGCACGGCGCGCTGTTCGTCAACAACCGCAACCAGCTCTTCGCGCTCGCGAGCAATGCCGGCACGAAATAACGAAATGCAACCACGAAAACACGAAGACACAAAGACCACAAATTTTTGTCGTGCTTTCGTGCTTTCGTGGTCGCCTTTGTTTTTGTGTCTCGTGTCGCTGTCGGCGCAGACACCAGCCACGAACTGGAGCCAATTCCGCGGTGACCCGCGCCTGACCGGCGTCACGACGAGCGTGCCGCCGGCCGCGCTCACCGTGCGCTGGACCTACGACGCCGGCGACGCGATCGAGTCGTCGGCGGCCATCGTGGACGGCGGCGTCTACGTGGGCTCGTCGAAAGGCGAGCTTCTTGCGCTCGACCTCGAGACCGGCGCGCTGCGATGGAAGTACGCGACCGGCGACAGTGGCTTCATCGGCGAGTCCTCGCCCGCCGTGAGCAACGGCACGGTGTTCGTCGGCGATCTCGCGGGCACCATCCACGCCGTCGGCGCCCGGGACGGCAAGCGCCTCTGGACGTTCAAGACCGACGGCGAGGTGAAGTCGTCGGCCGCCGTCGTGGACGGCGTGGTGCTCATCGGCTCGTACGACACGCATCTCTACGCGCTCGACAGCCGCACGGGCAAGCTGCGGTGGAAGCTGCAGACCGACGGCCCCGTCCACGCGACGCCGGCGGTGTCCAACGGCGTCGTCTACATCGGGGGATGCGACGAGCGTTTCCGCGCCATCCGCGTCGCCGACGGCAAAGTGCTGTTCGAGATTCCGCTCGGCTCCTACACCGGCGCCTCGGCCCTCGTCTACGGCGATCGGGCGTTCGTCGGCACGTTCGACGCGGAGGTGTTCGCGATCGATCTGCGCGCCAGGAAGATTGCGTGGCGCTACCGCGATCCCGATCGCGAGTTTCCGTACTACTCGTCGGCCGCGCTCGACACGACGTCCGGCGGCAGCCGGGCCGTGGTGATCATCGGCGGGCGCGACAAGGCCATTCACGCGATCGACGCCGCAAGCGGCAAGGCCGTCTGGAAGTTCGTCACGCGGGCGCGCGTCGATTCGTCACCGGCCGTCGCGGGCGGCCGGGTCTACGTGGGATCGAGCGACGGCAGGCTGTACGTGCTCGACGGCGCAACGGGCAGGAAAACGTGGGAGTTCGACGCCGGCGACGCAATCACGGCGTCGCCCGCGATCGCCGCGGGTCGCGTCGTCGTCGGCGCTCAGGACGGGCGGCTATACTGTTTTGGATAAGTCTGAAGTCTGAAGTCTGAAGTCTGAAGTCTGAAGTCTGAAGTCTGAATGAACCCTGAACCGAGAACCGAGAACCGAGAACCGAGAGCCGAGAACCCTTAAACCCTGAACCTGAACCCGAACGAACCCAGAACCGTGAACCGTGAACCCTGAACCTGTTGCGTTAGCGGATCAAACCGACGTCGGCAGCTATTTCGTCGCCACCTATCCGCCGTTTTCGGTGTGGTCCGAAGACGCGGTCGATCGCGATGCGCGGGCGGCGCTGGCGGCGCCGGGCGATCCCGCCGTGCCCCTCGGGCTGTACCTGCACATCCCTTTCTGCCGGAAGCGATGCCACTTCTGCTACTTCCGCGTCTACACCGACAAGAACGCGCAGGAGGTCGGCCAGTACCTGGACGTGCTGGCGCGCGAATGGGAGCTGTACGGGCAAGAGCCTGCCCTCGCCGGCCGTCAGCTCAACTTCGTGTACTTCGGCGGCGGCACGCCGTCGTTTCTGTCCACCAGGCAGCTCCAGAGCCTCGTGAAGAGGCTGACAGCCGTGATGCCGTGGACCGGCGCCGAAGAGATTACGTTCGAGTGCGAGCCCGGCACGCTCACCGACGCGAAGCTGGAGGCGATTCGGCGGATGGGCATCACGCGGCTGAGCCTCGGCGTGGAGAACTTCGACGATCGCATCCTCGAGCTCAACGGCCGCGCGCATCGATCGCCGGAAATCGGGCAGGCCTATCGCGCCGCGCGTGCGCTCGCCTTCCCGCAGATCAACATCGACATCATTGCCGGCATGCTTGGAGAGACGGAAGAAAACTGGCGCGCGTGCGTCCGGAAAACGCTGGAACTCGAGCCCGACAGCGTCACCGTCTACCAGATGGAGCTGCCCTATAACACGACGATCAGCAAGGACCTGCTGAAGGGGACCCGGCTGTTCGCCGACCCCGTCGTCAACTGGCCGACAAAAAGACGATGGGTGCAGGAAGCGTTCGAGGCGCTGGAGCGCGCGGGCTACCACGTGGGGAGCGCCTACACCGCCGTCAAGGATCCGTCGCGCACGACGTTCGTCTACCGCGACCGCCTCTGGCAGGGCGCCGACATGGCGGGGCTGGGCGTCGCGTCGTTCGGCCACATCAACGGCGTGCACATGCAGAACCTGGACACCTGGGAAACCTACAGCGCCGCGATCGGGCGCGGCGAGATCCCGCTCGGCCGCGCGTACCGGCCGACCGGCGAGGAGCGGATGATCCGCGAGCTCGTGCTGCAGCTCAAGCTGGGGAGCGTGCGCCCTGCGTATTTCAAGGAGAAGTACGGCGTCGACCTTCTCGCGCGGTTCCGCGACGAGCTCGCGTCGCTCGCCAATGAGGGATACGTCACGGAGGCGAGCAAGCGGATCGTGGCGTTGTCCCGTCAGGGATTGCTCCGCGTCGACACGCTGCTCCCCCGCTTCTTCATGCCCGAGCACGTGGGCATTCGGTACACATGATGCGTCGCGACAGGCGGCACGCTGCGATCGCGCTCACAGCGTTCGCTTTTCTTCTTCGTGTCTTCGTGCCTTCGTGTGCGTCGTGATATAGCGTCGTGGCTGTCAGCGAGTACCGCCTTCGACGCCGCGTGCAGTTCTACGAGACCGACGCCGCCGGCATCGTCCATTTTTCCTGGTTCTTCCGCTACATGGAGGAGGCCGAGCATGCGCTCTGGCGGGAGGCGGGGCTCAGCATCCATCCACCCGGAGCCGTGATCGGCTGGCCGCGTGTCGCCGCGTCGTTCGACTTCAACCGCGCCCTCCGCTTCGAGGACGAGTTCGAGGTCCGCCTGCGCATCGCGGACATGACGAGACGGATCATCCGCTATTCGTGCCTGCTGACGAAAGACGAGGAGCAGATCGCAACCGGCACGATGACGATCGCGTGCGTTCGCAAGGGACCGACGATGCGCGCCATCGACATCCCTGACGAGATCGCGAAACGACTCAGGGCCGATGACTAATGGCTGATGGCGATGGACGGATCGTCGATGTCGTCGTAATCGGCGGCGGACCCGCGGGATCCACCGTGTCCACGCTGATCGCGCGGCAGGGTTACCGCGTCGAGCTGTTCGAGCGCGAGCGCTTTCCGCGCTTCCACATCGGCGAGTCGCTCATCCCCGAGACCTATTGGGTCCTCAAGCGTCTCGACATGCTGCCGAAGATGCAGGCGAGCCACTTCGTCAGGAAATACAGCGTCCAGTTCGTCAACGCCAGCGGGAAGCTGTCGGCGCCGTTCTACTTCTGGGACAACAAGCCGCACGAATGCTCGCAGACCTGGCAGGTCGGCCGCAGCGAGTTCGACCAGATGCTGCTCGAGAACGCGCGCGAGCACGGCGCCATCGCGCACGAGGGCGTCCGCGTGTTCGACGTGCTGTTCGAAGGCGACCGCGCGGTCGGCGTCACGATCAAGGAGGCGGATGGGAAGCTGCGTGACGTACGGGCGAAGGTTGTCGTGGACGCCAGCGGACAGGCCGGCCTCATCCAGAATCGCCTCCGTCTGCGCGTGTGGGATCCGGTCCTCAACAAGGGCGCGATCTGGACGTACTGGGAAGGCGCGTACCGCGACACCGGCCGCGACGAAGGCGCCACGATGGTGCTGCAGACGGCGAGCAGGAACGGCTGGTTCTGGTACATCCCCCTGCACGACAACATCGTCAGCGTCGGCGTGGTCGCGCCATTCGATTACCTGTTCAAGAACCGGGGCAGCTACGAGCAGACCTATCGAGAGGAAGTTGAGCGCTGCGCCGCCGTCAGGGAGCGTGTGTCGATCGGACGGCGCGCCACCGGCTATTTCGCGACGAAGGACTACTCATACCGCGCGACGAGAGTGGCCGGAGACGGCTGGGTGATGGTCGGCGACGCCTGGGGATTCCTCGACCCACTCTATTCGTCGGGCGTGTTCCTCGCGCTCAAGTCGGGCGAGCTGGCGGCCGACGCGATCGTCGAAGGCCTCGAATCCGGCGACACCTCGGCCGCGCAGCTTGGCAGATGGGGACCGGGCTTCAACGAAGGCGTGGATCGCATGCGGCGTCTTGTCTGCGAGTATTACGACGGGTTCAGCTTCGGTCAGTTCGTCCGCCGGCGTCCCGATCTGCAGGGCACGGTCACCGACCTGCTGATTGGGGACCTGTTCACCGATCGCGTGGACAAGGTGTGGCAGCCGATGGAAGCGATGTATCCGTCCGGCAAGGCGCCGATTCCGCCGTGGAACGCCGGCGCGCCGATCGACGCCGCCCCGGAGAAGGCAAACGAGCTCGTGCTGCCGGAAGGCCGAAAACCCTGACGCGACGACAAATCGATAAACCGATTCCCGGAATCACGGATGAAAGCCTCTTGCGAAACATGATGTTCAAGCGCACCGCATCGATCCCGATCGGCGTCGTCCTCTTCGGGGCCGTGACGGCGACGATCGCCGCGCAGAGCCGGCCGGCGGACTGGCCGAACTGGCGCGGTCCGACCCACGACGGCGCGATCGCGTCGTTCACCGAGCCGGCGGCGTGGCCTGAGCGCCTGACACGGAAATGGAAAGTGGACGTCGGGCTCGGGTACGCGACGCCGATCCTCGTCGGCAACCGCATCTACATGTTCGCGCGTCAGGGGGATAACGAAGTCCTCGACGCGATCGATGCCGACACGGGCAAGACGATCTGGCAGTCGAGCTACGCCGCGCCGTTCACGATGAACCCGGCCGCCGCGCGCCACGAGAAGGGACCGAAATCGACGCCGGCGTTCGCCGGGGGCAAGCTCTTCACCCTCGGCATGAGCGGCATCGTCACCGCTTTCGACGCGGCGACCGGCAAACAGCTCTGGCAGAAGCCGGCGTCGCCGGTCGGGCCGCTGTACGGAACAGGCATGTCGCCGCTCGTCGATCGAGGCCTGGTGATCCTGCACGTCGGCGGCCACAACAAGGGCGCGCTCACGGCGTTCGACGCGAACACCGGCGCCGTGAAGTGGCACTGGGACGGCGACGGCCCGGGGTACTCGTCGCCGATTGTGGCCGAGCTCGACGGCACCCGGCAGGTGATCACCATCACGCAGGACAACCTCGTCGGCGTCGCCGCGGCGACGGGCGAGCTCCTGTGGAAGCGCCCGTTCGCGACGAGCTTCACCCAGAACTGCATCACGCCGATTCTGTACGGGCAGACCATCATCGTGTCGGGGCTGGACAAAGGCGTCACCGCGTTCAAGGCCCTGAAGCAGAACGGGCGGTGGGAAACCGAGAACGTGTGGGAGAACGCCCAGGTGTCGATGTACATGACCAACGGCGTCGTCGTCCACGACACGCTGGTAGCGCTTTCGCATCGAAACAGCGGGCAGTTCTTCGCGCTCGACGCGAAGACCGGCAAGACGCTGTGGACCAGCGCACCGCGGCAGGCGACCAACGCCGCGATCGTTCGCGCGGGCGATCTCCTGTTCGTCCTCAAGGACGATGCGGACCTGATGGTGACGCGAAGCGGACCGAAGGGCTTCGAGACCATCCGGACCTACACGGTGGCCGATAGCGCGACGTGGGCGCAGCCGGTCGTCTCGGGCGATCGGCTGTTCGTGAAAGACGTCGCCTCGCTCGCGTTGTGGACGCTGAACTAGTACTAGCACCTAGCAACTAGCAACTAGCAACTAGTAACCAGTTACTAGTTACTAGTTACTAGGTGCGTCTGACGGTCGAGTACACTCGCTCGTCCTGAGCCCTTCGACTCGCCGCTCATCCTGAGCCTGTCGAAGGATGAGCCGCTTGCCCAGGACAGGCCTGTCGAAGGACGAGCGGTTTGGCTCGTGGTCCACCCTTCGACATGCTCAGGGCTCACCACGAGCTGATGTCCAAGTATCTGGCGCACACCAGACCAGCCCTCGGTGGCAGCCGCCGGTTTCTCGCGGCGTACATCGCGATGGTCGCCGGCGCCGTCGCGCTGTTTCTCTTCATCCGCCGCTACGGCGAGACGCTCGCCGCTCCCGCCCCGGCCGTCATCGCCGCCACCGACATCGCGCGCGACGCTCCGGCCCTCGCTGCGCCGAACGCGCTTCTGCACGTGCTGCTCGCGCTGGCCGCGGTCGTCGTCGCCGGCCGCATTCTCGGCCGGCTCTTCCGCTGGATCGGCCAGCCGCCGGTCGTCGGCGAGGTCATCGCCGGCATCCTGCTCGGTCCCTCGCTGCTCGGCCGCATCGCGCCAGGCGCGGCCGCGTACGTGCTGCCCTCGTCGGTCGCGCCGTCTCTCGGCGTCGTCGCGCAGCTCGGCGTGATGCTCTACATGTTCCTGGTCGGTCTTCAACTGAACGCCGGCCTCCTGCGGGGCCGCGCGCACGCGACGGTGGCAACCTCGCATGCCAGCATCGTGGCGCCGTTCGTCCTCGGATCCCTGCTGGCACTCTTTCTGTATCCCCGGCTGTCGACGAGCGCCGTGCCGTTCACCAGCTTCGCGCTGTTCATGGGCGTCGCGATGTCGATCACCGCGTTTCCCGTCCTCGCCCGCATCCTGACGGATTGCGGCATCGCGCAGACCGATCTCGGCGTCGTCGCCCTCACCTGCGCCGCGGCCGACGATGTGACGGCGTGGTGTCTGCTGGCGTTCGTGATCGGGATCGCGCAGGCGAAGGTGGAGGGCGCGCTGGCCGTCGTGGCGCTGGCGATCGGCTTCATCGCCACGATGTTTCTCGCCGTCCGGCCGCTCGCGGCCCGGCTCCTCGCACGCCCGGGCGATCGGGCACCGGGCCGTGAAGCGATCGCATTGGCGCTCGTCTGCATGCTGTTCGCGGCCCTGGCCACCGAATGGATCGGCGTCCACGCCATCTTCGGCGCGTTTCTCTTCGGCGTCGTCATCCCGCACGACAGCGGGCTGGCGCGCATTCTCACAGAAAGGCTCGAGGACCTCGTGGTGGTGCTGCTGCTTCCGGCGTTCTTCGCGTTCACCGGCATGCGGACGCGCATCGATCTGGTGTCGGGCGCGTCGGCGTGGCTGTCCTGCGGGCTCGTGATCCTGGTGGCGACGACCGGGAAGTTCGCCGGGACGTTCGCGGCCGCGCGGCTGACGGGCATGGACTGGCGCGGCGCCGCCAGCCTGGGCATCCTGATGAACACGCGCGGGCTGATGGAGCTCGTCGTGCTCAACATCGGGCTGGATCTGGGCATCATCTCGCCGGCGCTCTTCACCATGATGGTCCTCATGGCGGTGGCCACGACCGTCGCGACGACGCCGATGCTGGGCCTCGTGAGTCCGGCGCGGGTGCGCTACAATCGCCCTTTCTAGGAGCGTGTCCGAGAAATGTGAACACGCTCCTAGTAGGCCGGCTCCGCCGGCGAAAAACGGCCAGAATTCGCAAGTCGTTCCGCGCGAAGCGCGGCTACTAGGACCCCGTGAGGCATTTATTCAGACGGGGTCCTAGACGCGAACCAATGACAACCACACATACACACAACACGACACACGTGAGGAAATCTATGGGATGGGTGATCTTCGTCGCCGGGGCCGTCCTGTCGTGGGGCGCGTACGGCGTGTTCCTGCAGCAGGGCCAGGTGCAACTCGGCAACCCGCTCAAGGCGCTGCTGTGCGTGGGCGTCGCGTACTTCCTGATCGCGGTGCTGATTCCGATCGGCGGCCTGTCGGCGCAAGGCGGGCTGTCGGGGTTCAACACGGGCGGACTGATGCGAGCCACGCTGGGTGGCGCGCTCGGCGCGGCGGGCGCCGTGTGCATCATCTGGGCATTCAAGTCGGGAGGGCTGCCGATCTACGTCATGCCCCTCGTCTTCGGCGGCGCACCAATCGTCAACGTGCTGCTCGCGATGGTCATGCACCCGCCCAGGTCGTCGATCAACCCGATGCTCTATCTCGGATTCCTCCTCGCGTCGCTTGGCGCGGGAATGGTGCTCTACTATCGGCCCACGTCATGACAAGAGAATCTGGTCATCGGGTAATCTGGTAATCGGGTAATTTGATTGCACGATTGATCGACGACGAATCCTGTTTGGCGAGCGTCGCGATGATTGATCTCTACAACGCATCCACGAATCAACTCATCGGCAGCATCACCGAGGCCGATCTCCAGGTTCTCATCGACGGTCTGGAAGAAGAGTCGTCGCAAGACCAGGACTACTACATCGACCTCGCGACAATCGATTTGCTGGCGGACGGCCGGGCCACTTCCCACCTGGTGGGGCTCCTTCGCAGCGCACTGGGGTCGAGCGACGGCGTAGAGATCCGGTGGCAGCGACGGTAGTCAGACTCCCCAGTCCCCAGTCCCCAGTCCCCAGTCCCCAAGTCCCCAGGCTGGTTGCTAGGAGCCGGCTGCCGGTTTCAGGTAGCATTCGCCCAGGAGATCACGATGAAAGCTCGACTTCTGCTCGCCGTGTCGTTGTGCGCGCTCCTGCCGGCGGCGGCGATGTCGCAGGCGCTGACCAGCCTGGCGTCGGTCCGGGTCGGCTACACCACCCGCAGGAACACCGTGAAGCCCCAGGGCGAGCTCAAGGCCGAGATCGACGCGCTCGATGCGCAAATCGCAGAAGCGAGCCGGCTCGGGAAGAACGGCGAGCTCCGCCGCCTCTTCGCGAAAGGCCTCTCGCTGCTGAACGGCCGGCCATGGACTGGTGAGGCGGAGTACGCGCAGTCGATCGTGCTGCGAACCGATCGCCTCGTCTTCGATTCGTCGAAGCCCTACACCGTGAGGCTCGAGCAGATCTTCACGCCGGCGATCGAACTGCAGCGGCCCGTCACGGCGCACGTCTCGCTTCGCAAGCGTCCGGCGCCCCCTTCGCCGAACCAGCCGCCGCAGGTCCCGGAACTGGTGAAGGATCTCGGGACCTTCGACGGCGTGGCGCGCGACCTGCGTGAATCGCCGTTCCCGTTCGAGCTGGATCTTCACGACGTGGCGGACGGCGGGTACGTCCTGATGGCCGAGGTGACGGATCAAAGCACGCCGCTCGGCGCCGCAGCGCTGCCCATCGCGCTGCGCAAGGGGCTCGACGAGATCGTCAGCCGTCTCGAGGCTGACGCGGCACGTGCACCCGAGAGTCTTCGCGCGGAAATCCTGTTCCCCGTCGACCGCATGCGAAACGTGAACCGCGGGCGCCTCGAGCTGCGCACCTTCGACCCCGAGAAGGATCTCGCCGCGGCCGAAGCGACGGCCGCCGCGGCCAAATCGGGAAAGGATCCGTTCGCCGGACGCACGGGCGACATCAAGCGCCACTACCGGCTGGACGCCGCCAACGAGATCATCCCGTACCGGATCTATGTGCCGACGGCGTACACCGGAGCGAAGGCGTTCCCGCTGATCGTCGCGCTGCACGGCCTCGGGGGCACCGAGGACTCGTTCTTCGACGGCTACAACAAGGCACTGCCGCCGCTCGCCGAGCAGCACGGCTACATCGTCGCGGCACCGCTCGGGTACCGCGTGGACGGATCGTATGGGTGGGGCCTCGGCACGCCGCCAGCCGATCCGAACACGCGCCGGACGCAGGAGCTCAGCGAGCAGGACGTCATGCACGTGCTGCAGCGCGTCCGGCAGACGTACAAGATCGACGAGAGCCGGATTTATCTGATGGGCCACTCGATGGGCGCCATCGGCACGTGGAAGATCGCGCCCAAATATCCCGACATCTGGGCGGCGATCGCGCCGATTTCGGGCAACGGCGCGCCAGCGACGCTGGAGAGGATTCGCGCCGTCCCGGAGATCATCGTTCACGGCGACGCGGATCCGACAGTCGCGGTCTCCGGATCGCGCACGATGGTCGCGAAGCTGAAGGAGCTGGGCGCGGAGCTCAAATACATCGAGGTGCCGGGCGGGCTGCACAGCGACGTCGTGGCGCCGAACATGCCCGCGATCGTCGAGGTTGTCCCCGGCAAGCTCGGATTTGGCCTGGCTCACCGCCTCGTGGCGGTTGACCTTCTCTTTCATGCGCTCGAACGTTCTGATCGTCGAATGCCCGCCGATGGCGATCCGCGCGTCGCTGGCTTTCCCCAGCGCACGCGCCCGCCGGTGCTGCGCCAGCAGCATGTCGCTCTTGGACTGCGCCTCGGCGAGCTTCTGTTCGAGCTTGGCGAACGCGGCCTTCAAGGTCACGACCTGCGCCCGCTGATCGGCGACCTGCTCGCGAAAACTCGTTTGCGTCCGCTCGCTGGCTTTGTGCCGCCCGAGCGCCGCGCGCGCCAGATCGTCCTGGCCGCGGTCGATGGCCAGCTCCGCTTTTCGCAGCCAGTCGGCCGCCTTGTCCCCGGTCTCCTTCTCCTTCTTCTCGAGCATGTGCTGGTCGGCGATCGAAATCGCGACCTGCGTTTTCACCTGCAGCAATTGATTCTCCATATCGAGAATCACCTGCTTGATCATCTTCGACGGGTTCTCCGCCTTGTCGATCAAATCGTTGAGGTTGGCCCGTACCAGCGTCCCCACGCGTTCCAGTAATCCCATCGTCGTGCTCCTCAAATCGTCCGCCTGAAGGCGGACACTACCAGTGGTGAAAGCTACGAACCAAGGGCCCCGGGGTGATCCGCCTTGTCGCCGATCTTGCGCACCCTGGACATCAGCTCCGACAACGGCATCCCCGACAACGCCTCGAACAGCGCCGGCACCTGCGCCGCCATTTTGGTGATGTCGCCGGTGATCTTGTTCACACCGGCCGCATCGCCGTTTCCCGTGGAAATCACGGTGATCTTGTCGACCTTGCTGAGCGGCGTCGCGAGCGCGGCGACGACGTCGGGCAGGCTCACGAGCAGCCGATCGAGGACCGCCGCCTGGTTGTATTCCTGGAAGGCTTCCGCCTTGTTATTCATCGCACGGGCTTCCGCGTCGCCCTTTTTGAAGATGATGTCCGCCTCCGCATCCCCTCGCAGGCGGGTCGAGGCGGCCGCGCCTTCGGCCTCGGCGGTCAGGCGCATTTTCTCGGCGCTGGCCATCGTCTCGATCCGCTGCCGCTCGACCTCGGCCGGCTTCAGGACGGTCGCCACCAGCTCCCGTTCGCGCCGGACGATCTCGGCCTCCTGCACCTTGATCTGCTGCTCCCGCTCGATCTGCTGCACCTTCACCGCCTCCGCCGTCACCTGCTGCAGCATCACGTTGGTCTGAATCTCGTACGCCTTGTCGGCCTGCGCCTGCTGACGCTTCACGATCTCGACGTACTGCGCCTTCTTGATCTCGAGATCACGCGTCGCCTCCGCCTGCTTGGCCTGCGACAGCGTCTCCGCCAGCACCCGCTCCTGATCGGCCTGCGCCTTGGCAATGGCCGAGGCGCGGGTGGCTTCCGCGCGCTTGATCGCCGTGTCGCGATCGGCTTCAGCCGCGGCGACGTCGGCGTCGCGCTTGATGCGCGCCACATCGGGCCGGCCCATGTTGACGATGTACTCGTTCTTGTCGCGGACCTCCTTGATCGTGAACGAGATCACTTCCAGGCCCATCTTGCTCAGGTCGTCGGCGCACGTTCCGCGCATGCGATCGGCGACCATCTCCGGCTCCTTCACGATCTGCTCGACCGTGAGCTGGCCGATGATGCCGCGCAGATGGCCTTCCATCACCAGCCGGATGAGCCCTTCACGCTGATCGGGCGACTTGGTCAGGAACTGCTCCGACGCCGTCTGAATCGAGATCGGATCCGACTTCACCTTGATCTGCGCCACCGCCTCCACGGTGACCGCCACGCCCTGCTTCGTGTACAGGTCCTGCACCGGCGCCACGTCGAACGACATGAGCTCCAGCGACAACTGGCGGCAGGCTTCGATCATCGGGAAGATCACCGTGCCGTGGCCCTTCACCACGCGACAGCCCCGGAAGCCGTACACGACCAGCGCCTCGTGGGGACCCGCCTTGCGATACAACGTGGCCAGGATGCTCGTGAGGAAAATCACGGAGAGCGCCATCAGCCCCACCGTGACACCGACCCCGGTCGTGATGCCCAGACCCATGACGCCTCCTATGTCGGCCGTTCGTCCGCCGCAAGCTCCGTCCACGTGCGGACGTAAACCAGCCCGTTCTGCTGCCTCGTGATGACCACCTCGACGCCCTTATCGATCGCCTGGCCGTCCTCGCTGCGCGCGCCGGCGCCGCGTCGCGCCCCCGCCTGCGAGAAGAGCACCTCCCCGGTCCCGCCGGCACGAATCGGGCTGCTGACCACGCCGAGCAGGCCGACCACCTCGTAGTCGTCCGGATCCAGATTCTCGTCCGGCGCCCACAGCACCTTCACCATGAACCAGAAGACGAGCGACGCGCCGGCGCAGCCGACGATGATCGCCAGCAGCAGTGCGGCAAGCGGCCAGATGTCGGCATAGCGCGTGAGGAGATACCCGGCGCCGCCGAACCACGCGAGAAACGCCGTCAGCGTCGCGACGTTGAACGGCGAGGGCGCGCTGTGAAGGCTAATGCCGTGCGCGGCGCGAGCGCCGTGGCCGCCGTGCCCGCTGTGGCCGTGCGCCGGCGCGCCGCCGTGGCCGTGGCCCACGTGCGGCAAGTGCAGGTGGAGGTGGAGGACTCCAAGCAGCCAGGAAACGGCACTCAGCGAGAACCCCAGCAAAAAGCAGACGAGATACACCGTCGTCCACGTCATGGCGTGTCCTCATGACCGACCTATTGCAGCCACGCCGGATCGCCGGGCGGCGGCGTTGATGATGGCGATGCGGGGGTCAGGGCATCGAGCAGCCGATCGACCAGCTCCGGCGTGTCGACAATCGTGCCGAGCAGCACCAGGCACTTGCGCGAGTCCGGGTGGCGAACGAGCCGCAGCAGCGCGTCCTGCAGCTCGGCGTCCCCGCCAAACTGTCCGGCGCCCTTGCGGAGCCAGTCGTCGAGCTGGTCCTCGACGCCACGCAGCTCGGACGTGAGTTGTGTATGAAAGCCGGGCGGGTCGCTGACCAGGTAGCCCGGATGCACTTTGAAGAATCGCGCCAGGAGCCCCCGTGTGCGGTGGGTGAGATGGGGGCGCGCCCCGCTTTCGATCTGGGAGAGGTACGACTGGCTGAAGGCCGCGCCGAGCTCGCGCTGCATCGCGCGGGCAACTTCCAGCTGGCTCAGCTCACGGCCGAGGCCCCGGATCTCGCCTTCGACGGTGCGCAGCGACCGGACTTTCTCACCGAGGGTCATTGCAATCAGCAATATATAGATTGCAGATTGCAATGTCAAGGAACGCGTCGTGATCGGAGAACGAAGATCGGGACGAGCTTGATTGGACAAGCCACGGAGATCGCCCGCCGCTACGCGGCGCCGTGTCGGGCGCGCCACTTGAAGCGTTCCTCTCTGTGTCTTTGTGTCTCCGTGGCCAAATATGGCGTCGTCTACGTTCTAGAGCCTCATCTGGAAAAACTTGCTACATTCCTTCAGAACACCGCTGTAGAAGATGTCTGGAGGAGGTCGCATGCCGCGCTGCCACGCATCGATAATCGCCGTCTTCGTCGCGATCGCTTCTCTCGCCGCGCGTGCCGCAGCTGACGTCGAGGGTTATCAGAATCCGCCGGCGCAGGTTCCAACCACTCCTCCTGCCCGTCCCGCCGTTCCTGCCCCTCCAGCCCTTCCCGCCGATCCCGTCGTCGGCAACTGGCGCGGCACGCTCACATCGTCGTCGGGAACCGAGAGCGCGATCGTCATCACAATCGTCAAGGGAGACGACGGCTACACGGGCTCCACGAACGGGTTGGGTGCAACGAGTGATGCGCCGCTGAAGCGCGTCACCGTGAACGGTGCGCGCGTGGCCGTTGAGGCCGCGGACGAATCGAAGCTCGGGCAGGTGGCGCTCACGACCGATCTCACGGCCGAGGGCAACACGCTGAAGGGCACCGGGACGTTGTCGGTCGGACCGCAGCGGTTCGAGGTGACGCTTGCCCTGCAACGGCGGCCGCGCCAGGACGCGATCCAACCCCACGTCGAGCAGCGCCTCGACTACTTCGCCGGACGCTGGACGTTCGAGTACCTCGGCGCGGAATATCCTCCGCTCAGCGCCGGTGGCAGAACCGGAACCGTTGCGTTCACGCGCGTCGGTCGATCGAACTTCATGGTGGGCCGTGTGGATGGCGAGCTGCTCGGTAAACCTTATCAGGAAAACCTGTCGATTGGATTCGATCCCGAAACCAGGATGCTCGCGTTTCTGGAGCGCCGGTCCGACGGGGTCGAGCTGGTCAGCCTCGCGAGCTGGCGGAGTCCGATCGCCATCAGCTTTCAGACGTCGCCCGTGCAGTCCGGTGGCAAGACGTATCAGTTGCGGCGGTTGCTGTCTGTGCGCTCAGCGACCGCATTCGACGTCACCGAGGAGTTTTCCGTGGACGGCGGACCATTCCGACGACTCGGCAGCGGACACTTCACCAAAACGCCGTGAGAACGCTGCTCCGGTGTGAAACGCGCTCCATCGTGCTCGGGGTGAAAAGCGCGCTACCGTGCTGGGCGTGAAAAGCACTCCATTGTGCTCGGTGTGAAAAGCACTCTACCGTGCTGGGCGTGAAAGGCGCGCACGATTGAAAGTAGCGCAGCCGTTCAGGTTCTAAAGCCTTTCGCGCTACGACGAATGTCTGGGACCACGAAGAAACTATGAGCGGGCCGCGCGATTAAGCTCCCTGAGGATATTCAAAGCCAGAAGATGACGAAGGAGCCGGGAAGAACACGAAGAAGCCAAAAACTCTTCCGTTTCTTTCGTGTGTTTCGTGGATCTTCGTGTTTTCGTGGTTGCCTTTGGTTCGCTACCGTTGTCTCGTGCGCGTCGCGGTGGACCCGGGCAACTCGATGGTGCCGTAGTAGCCGAGCATCATCTCTTCCCAGGTCTGGTCGCCCCAGCGCACCGCGGCGGTCGGGTCGGGGTTGAATCGATTGGCCGTCGAGTTGTCGTAGTGGAAGCTCACCTTGAGCGTGGACCCCTTGGGAATGAACTTCGGTTCGGCCAGCTTGTAGCTCAGCTGCCAGTTGAAGTCGTATTTCGGCACGCGCAACACGACTTCCTCCCGGCCGTCGGGATACAGGATCGTATAAGTCGCGTCCTTTCCTCGAACGTGCATGTGCGGATACATCGAGCTGAGATACGTATCGCGGTCGAATGTCTGTTTACCGACGACCTCGTAGTTCGGATCGCCCGGCGGAATCACGAACTGCATGTTCGGAATTGCGCCACCGCCCTCCGCGCGCAGCTTCGCGGGCGGCTCCCTGGCGAGGACGACGCCGATCTGGGTCTGGTCGACGACGCGCTGGCCGATCGTGGTGTAGTGCATCTGCAGCACGATGTCGGCGCCGGCGGGAATTTTCCGCGCGACGCCTTCCTCGAACTCGCCGTACAACCGTCCCGGGACCAGACCGCCGAGGCCGCCGCCGACTTCCTTGCGTGACGGATCTCTCGTCAGCTTCGGCTCGGGATCCGGCGCTTTGCCGTTGCCTTCGACGATGTTGCTGATGATGTGATGCACCACGCGGCGGTCGGTTGGCTTCAGCTCGACCGCCTTGATCCAGATGTCCTCTTTCAGATTCGTCGGGATCGAGACGTACATGTACGGCACGGTACCGTCGGCCGGCACGGTGAACGGCTGCTGCATCGTGAACACGAAGTCGGGTTTGCCGATCGACCAGCCTTCGGCGAAAGTCGGAGCAGCCGGCAGTTCGGCGCGGTTGCCTTCCGGCGCGCCGCCATCCACCCACGCGGCGATCGTATCGATCTCGGCCTGCTTCAGGCTCACGTCGTTGGAGTATTTGCCGACAGTCGGGTCGGCGCCCCACGGCGGCATCTGCCGCGTCGCGACCTTCTGCCTGATTGCCCGCGCCCATGGCCGCGCGTCCTCATACGTCATGAGCGACATGGGCGCCATCGCGCTCGGCCGATGACACTCGACGCAACTCTTGAAGAGGATCGGCGCGACGTCCTTGCTGAACGTCGGGGCTCCAGCAGACGCCGAGCTCGCGCACACGAGAACGGCCGCGGTCATCATGGCTACGCGCATATCGTCTCCTTCGCTCGCCTGAAAGGCTCGCGCTCCATCCGCCGGAACGCGACACTCGCCTGAAGAACCTGAGAAGAAATCACGTACAACGCACAAACCGCGGAACCCGCATGGTTCGACAGGCTCACCATGAGCGGTTCGACAGGCTCACCATGAGCGCTCATCCTGAGCTTGTCGAAGGGTGCGAGTTCTGCGTTCAACGTCGGATTTCTTCACAAGCTCTAAAGGCGTCGCGCTCGATCCGGAGCGCGACGCTCGCTGAAACGCTCGCGCTCCGTCCGCTCGCCTGAAGGCGTCGCGCTCCATCCGCCGGAGCGCGCGGGCGGCGCCCTACGGCCACCTACCAGTCGATGCGTCCACCCAATTGTAACCGGCGACCCTGGACGATGCTGCCCGGGGTGAAGTAGTTCGGACCGACGGTCTCGTTCACGGTGAGGATCGTCGAGAAGTTCGGCAGGTTGAAGATCTCGACGAACGGCTCGACTCGAGTGTGCCCGTACCGAAACGTCCGCGCGAGCCGCGCATCGAGCGTCTTGACGTAGTCGTAGTACTGCGTCGTCGGATCGACGGCCACCACGGTCAGGTTGCCGCCGCCGGTCAGCGCGAGCCCCGCGATCGCGCTGTTGAAGGTGTAGAACGACCCGACGCTGATGCCGGGCCGCGCCTGGAACGTGGCACTCACGCTGACGCCGTACGGCAAGGTGTATGCGCCCGACGCTTTGTACAGCGTCTGGAAGGGCGGGACCAGGCTGCAGAAACGAAAATTGTTCGGATTCGACGGCGTCGCATTCGCGGCCGTCGTCGCCGGGCCGTCGCAGTTGTTCGTGGCCGTTCGTTCCGTCGTCACGCCTCCGAAGACGAATCCGCGCCCCAGGCGCGCGTTCACGCTCACCTCGATGCCGTTGTACACACGCGAGTTCTTGTCGGACCAGGTGACCACGTTGTTCACCAGACCGAGCCTGGCCGGATTCAGGTTGTACATCGTGATCGACTGGCCGCCGCCGCCGGGCAGACTTGAATTGTTCGGTATGACAATCGTAAACGGCGTGTAGTCGGTGTCCGGATTGACCAGCGTGTTCCGCGTCACCTGCAGGTGCTGGAACGTCCGATGATAGTAGCCGCCGGTGACCGACACTCTCGGGAAGAGCTCGTGCTGCACCGTGACCGCCTCTTCCCAATTCGTCGGACGGGGCAGGTCGGGATCGAACTGCGTGCCGCCCGCCGGCAGACCGAAATTGTTGTTGCGTGTCGGACCGACGATCTCGTTGAGCTGCACGTTGCCGCTCGCGTCGAAGATCGTGCCGTTGCGGTCGAGATCGCTCCAGGTCCGCGCGTCGGTCTGAGCGGCGAGCGGATTGACCGACGAGGCCAGGCCGAGCGCCTGCTGGCCAACGAACTTGCCGATCGAGGTCTTGAGCGCCGTCTTGCCGGTTCCAAAGAGATCGTAGGACGCGCCGAAGCGGACCGTCCAGTCCTTCCAGCACGGCACGCAGGAGATCGGATCGATGTGCGCGCGCGCCGCCTGAGCCGCGGCCGACATGAAGCGTCCACCGGCCGCCGACTCCTCGGGTATCGACGCGTTGAAATAGTCGAAGCGCGCGCCGTAGGTCAGCGTCAACTGCTTCAGCGTCCACTTGTCCTGCGCAAACCACCCGAGGTTGGCGTTCAGGTTCTCACGGCGCTTGAACGGTGAATTCGTCAGGCTGACCGTGCTCGGCGTCGCGACACCGTTCTGATTCACGTAGGTCAACACGGAAATGTCGCCGCGGCGCTCCACTTTCGTGGTTTCGTACCCCCACTGCTGGTTCACGCCGATCTTCACGTTGTGGGAGCCGGTCACGTAGGACACATTCGCCACGGTGTTCCAGATCTGGTTGAAGTAATCCTGCGGAGCGGTCGCGGACGCGACGGTGCGCACGCTGGTCGACGAGTTGAAATGCTGGATGTCGAGAGGACCGTTTTCCGGCTGGTAATTGAATTTGTACGTGGGCACGGCCAGCGACTGACCAATCTCGAGGAGCAGGCGGCTGGTGATCGGCGAGGTCCATTTGATCTGCGACCCGTATTGCAGCGGCGTCGGCAGCCAGTACGCCGCTTCGGGCGAAATGCACGACACGCTGTTGAAGCTGGTCGCCGTGCACCCCACGTCGAATCTCCTGGTGCCGCCCTGCGATTTGTAGAACGCCCAGACGATCTTGTTTCGCTCGCTCGCCTGCCATGTCAGGCGAACCGTCGAGTGCGGCGCCACCTGCCCGCCCGACTCCGAGGTGCCGCCCTGCGGGAAGTACGCCGTGGGCAGTGAAATCCGGTTGTTCGTCTGAGACACGCGCTGCGCGAAAAGGAACCACAGTCGGCTCCGCCGGATCGGTCCGCCCACGACGGCATTGACGTCGTAGGTGTAATCGATGCTGCTGCCGGCCGAGATATACGGCTTCAGCTCGCCGGTGATGTTGTCGTTCTGCAGCGATCCGGTGCCGCCGAACACGCGCAGGATGCCGGCGAAGGTGTTACCGCCCTCTTTCGGGATCGAATCCATCCGCACACCGCCGAGCGCATTTTCGGCGGACTGCGATCCGGCGTCGTAGACGAGCTCCTGCTGTGCGAGCTCGTTGACGCCGACGCCGTTGCCCTGCTGGCCGTTCTGCGTCAGGTTCTGGCCGATGTTCATGCCGTCGAAGTAGATGTGCTGGTCCTCTCGCAGCGAGCCGTGGATGCTCATGTTGCTGGTGAACCCTTGACTGTAGAAGCTGACGCCGGGCACGAGGCTCGCGCCTCCCTGCATGGTCCGCGCGGCGGGCAGCACGTCCAGCGCCTGTCGGTTGAGGACGGCCTGATTCTGCGTGCTCTGCGTGTCGACGACCGGCGACGCGCCGGTGACGGTCACCGTCTCCTCGAGGGTGCCGACCGCCAGCGCGGCGTTCACCTGCGCCGCAAATGCGCCCTCCAGCACGATGCCTTCGCGCTTGACGGTTCTGAAGCCGGGCAGCGTGAACGTGACGGTGTAGGTGCCGGGACGAAGATCGATGATCGAATAGCGACCCGCGCCATCGGTCACGGCGCTCCGCACCTGCTCGATCAAGGCGGGACTCGCCGCCTCGACGGTGACGCCGGGCATCACGGCGCCCGACGAGTCCTGGACGACTCCAACGATGCTCGCGCGCTGCTGCGCGCGCGCCGTCGCCGGGACGAGAAGGAGAGCGGCGCACGTACAGGCGATCGCGGCGTCCGTCACTCGACGCATTGGGGCCCTCCTGCCGGCTTGTGGCCCTGATACTCGGACCTGCCCTGTTCAGTGTCAACAGTTCTTTTCAGCGTCTTCGGTAAGTCTTTGTAGAACCTTGACATTCTGAGGTGAGTGCAGCCAGTATGTTCGCCTGCGGGAGGTGTGTTCCACGTGCGAAAAACGTTGACTGGCGTGTTGATCGCGGTCGTCGCAGCCGCGGCCGGAGCTCTCTTCGCCGTAACGGCGATCCCGCTGTCCGGACAGGCACCGCCTTACCGGGCGCCGCGGACCGCCGACGGCAAACCGGATCTCAACGGCATCTGGCAGGCAAATAGCGAAGCCAATTACGATCTCGAGGCCCACATGGCGCGGCCGGCGCTCGCGCTCAGGGCCGGACCGTACGGCCCCGTGCCCGCGGCGGCGGTGCTGGCGCTCGGCGCGGTCGGAGCGGTGCCCCCGGGGTTGGGCGTCGTCGAAGGCGGCCCGATTCCGTACAAGCCGGAGGCGGCCGCCAAGAAGAAAGACAACCAGGATCACTGGCTCGAGCGCGATCCCGAAATCAAGTGCTATCTGCCGGGCGTGCCGCGCGCGACCTACATGCCGCAGCCGTTTCAGATTCTCCAGAGCCAGAGCGCCCTGTTCATTGCCTACCAATATGCCGGAGCCGTGCGGAACATCTATCTGAAAAACCCCGGGCCGCCGCCGGTCGACTCCTGGATGGGCCAGTCGTCCGCCCGGTGGGAAGGCGAAACGCTCGTCGTCGACGCCACGGGTTTCAACGACAGCACATGGTTCGACCGGGCCGGCAACTTCCACAGCGATCAGCTCCACGTCGTAGAGCGTTACACCCGTACGTCACCGGACGTGATCAGCTACGAAGCGACGATCGAGGATCCGCAAACCTTCACGCGGCCGTGGAAGATCAGCCTGCCGCTCTACCGCCGGGTCGAGAAGAACGCGCAGCTCATGGACTTCAAGTGCGTGGAGTTCGTCGAAGAGCTGCTGTACGGCCAGTGGCGCAAGACGCCGCTGCCCAGGTAAGGTCAGGGAACTGTCTCGATGCGTCAACAGCTGTTCACGGCGTCATGCGTCTTCGCTGGTGTGATCGCCGGGGTGTGCTCGACGCCGGTACACGTGGCCGGCCAGGCGCCCAAAGCGGCCGCGACAACAAAGGGCTCGATTCCCCGGCTGGCTGACGGCCATCCGGATCTGCAGGGGACGTTCGACCTCGCGACGCTGACGCCGGTCGAGCGTCAGGCCGGCACACCGATCACCCTGACCGACGAGCAGGCGGCGAAGCTCGAAAAGCAGGTGGCCGCGACGAAGAACTACCAGGCGAGACCGGTCGACGGCGATCGTCCGGCGCCTCCGGTCGGCGGAGACGGATCGGCGGGCCCGGCCGGCAATGTCGGCGGGTACAACAGTTTCTGGATTGATTCCGGGTCGCACTACTCGGTCATCGATGGACAGAAGCGCGCCTCGATCCTCGTCGACCCACCTGATGGGCGCATACCACCGCTGACGCCGGCGGGACGGCAACGTGTTGCCCTCAACGTCCGGCCGACCTCGGATCAATCCGCTCGCGAGGACGACCCGGGGTTCGAACCTAACGGCGCCTACGACGATCCCGAGAGGCGGCCGCTCGGCGAGCGCTGCCTGATGGGATTCGGCTCGACGTCGGGTCCGCCCGTGCTGCCGAACTACTTCTACAACAACCTGCATCAGATCGTGCAGACGCCCGGCTCGGTGCTGATCCTCACCGAGATGGTCCACGACGCGCGCATCGTCCGGATGAACAGCGAGCACCTGCCGAAGACGATCAGGAAGTGGATGGGCGATTCCGTCGGCCACTGGGAAGGCGACACGCTCGTGGTCGACACGACGAACTTCTCCGACAAGACCCGGTACCGCGGATCCACCGAGAACCTGCACATCGTCGAGCGCTTCACGCGCGTGGACCCGAAGACGGTGCTCTACCGGTTCACGGTGGAGGATCCAGACACGTGGACCGGAGCGTGGACGGGCGAGTACCCCTGGCAGGCGACCGACGAGCTCATGTACGAATACGCGTGCCACGAGGCCAACTACGCGCTGGGTAACATCCTCCGGGGCGCGCGGCTGAAGGAAGCCAACGACGCGAAGAAAACGAAACAATAGGGCGAGGTGGTCATGATTCGCACAAATCTCTTGTTGTCCGCGGCGGGTCTGTTCCTGGTGACGGCACCGGTGTGGGGGCATCACGCGTTCGGCGGTGAATTCGATCCGAACAAGCCGGTGTTGTTGAAAGGCCCGGTGACCAAGGTCGAGTGGGTGAATCCGCACGCGTGGATTCACGTGGAGGTTCCGAAGGAGGACGGCGCCCAATCCTGTCAATTCACGCCGAACGCGAAGTGCGAGGAGTGGATGGTCGAGGGCGGCACGCCGAACACCCTGCTCCGGCGGGGCATCACCAGAGAGTCGCTCAAGGTCGGCACCGTCCTGGTCATCGACGGCTACCAGGCGCGCGACCATTCATTGTTGAGAGCGAACGGCCGCAACGTCACGTACCCGGACGGCAAGAAGCTGTTCCTGGGCTCGTCCGGCACCGGTGCGCCGACCGACGGCGCGGATCCGACTGACGCCGCCAAGCCCACGGGACGTGGCAGAGGCGGCCTCTGATATTGCGGATTGCGGATTGCGGATTATTGCGGATTGAGAATCCGCGGTCCGCAGTCGCAAATCCAATCCACAATCCAATCCGCAGTCCGTAATCCGCAATCCGAGATCCGCAATTCGAAGGCGCGGAGGCTGTTATGCGTACGACTCTCGCCGTCACCCTCGCCCTTGTCGCCCTTACGGCGGCGCTCGCTTCCGGGCAGACTGCCAAGCCGATCCCCCGTACCGCCGATGGCCATCCCGATCTTCAAGGCACCTATGACATCGCGACCATGACGCCGCTCGAGCGGGCCGCGGCGACGCCGCTCGTGATGACAAAGGAGGAAGCCGCCAAACTCGAGCAGCAGCGATCCGATCGCGTGCAGCGCGCGGCCCTGCCGAGCAAGGGGGACAGAAGCGCCCCACCGGTCGGCGGAGATGGATCGGCCGGCGCCGCGGGGAACGTCGGCGGCTACAACAACTTCTGGATCGACAACGGCACGGAATACTTCAGCATCGACGGCCAGAAGCGGATGTCGGTGATTGTGGATCCGCCGGATGGACGTATTCCAGCCCTCGTACCCGCAGCTGAGGAGCGGGCCGCCGGTCGCGTGGCGCGGCCGACGGCCGACGCGCAGGAGAGCGACCCTGGCTTCGAAGGCACGACCGCGTACGACGACATGGAGCGCCGCCCGCTGGGCGAGCGCTGTCTGCTGGGATTCGGATCGACGTCAGGACCGCCCTCGCTTCCGGTGCTCTACAACAATCTTCATCAGATCGTGCAGACCGCCGACTCCGTCATGATTCTCAACGAGATGGTCCACGACGCGCGGATCGTCCGGATGAACAGCGAGCATCTGCCGACGACGATCAGGAAGTGGCTGGGCGATTCGGTCGGCCGCTGGGATGGCGACACGCTCGTCGTCGACACGACCAATTTCACCGACAAGACACGGTTCAGACAGTCGAGCGAGAACCTGCACGTCGTCGAGCGCTTCACGCGGATCGACGCGAAGACGCTGCGCTATCGGTTCACGGTCGAGGATCCGTCGACGTGGGTGCGCGCCTGGTCGGGCGAGGAGGCGTGGCCCGCCACCAACGATTTGATGTACGAATACGCGTGCCACGAGGCCAACTACGCGCTTGGCGACATCATGCGCGGCGCGCGGCTTCGAGAAGCCGACGCGGCGAGGAAGACCAAACAACAGTAGACCGCGAAGCGCTCATGGTTCGACAAGCTCACCATGAGCGCTCCCGAGCCCTTCAACTCGCCGCTCACCCTGAGCCCGTCGAAGGGTGAGCCTCTCGCTCAGGACAGGCCTGTCGAAGGATGCGTTCTCTGCGGTTTCCGACTTCTATCCGGAAAATCCTATCCACGTCCGCCGGCGGCGACGCCGAACCACAGCTTCAGCGACACGAGTGCGACCGGCTTGAAGTACAGCGATCGCGCCCGCGACTCATCCTAGCGCGGTACGGCCGGAGCCGGTTTGGCGAACTTCGCCGCGTCAATCGCGACATTCGGCTGCACCTCGCTCAGCTCAACGACATCTCGACCCGACACCCATGCAAAGGACCACCGAAACGGCACCTTGACCCCGGCAACCGCCCGATAGTCATCGAAGTCGATCTGCGTGGGCACGCGGCCCATCGCCGAGTTGGCGTAGCGCACGACGCGCTTCAGTAGGCCCGACTCCACGTCGAAGTAGAGCGTGGCGACGGCCCCCCCGGCGCCGGTTCCCTGAAGAACATTGACCGGGCGGCCGGCGATGTCACTCGGTAAGCTCGCGCGCCATTGGCCGAGGACCTGCTTGACGCGACCTGGAATGGACAATTCCGCGTCCAGCCTGGCGCCGTCCAGCTCTCCTCCGGTCAAATCCATCACCGGCACCGGCGTGACCGGCGATGCGAGCCAACCGGCGCGACCGTCGAAAGTCATCGTCTTGGTTCCGACCTCCGTGTGGATGATCGTGGTGCGCTGATTGGGAGCTTTGACATAGATTTCGGCCGGGCTCGGAAAGGATCCCGCGTACCCGGTGGCCTTCCCCTTGCCGACAAAGCTCGTAAGCTTGGCCAGGCGCTCGGCCCCGCCAACGGCCTGAATGTACTTGTCGAGAACCTGGCCGGGGGATGGCGCGCCGGCAGCCTGCTGGAAGAGGTCGTCGGGCGCCCAGTAGATCGGTTCGCCGTACACCACATCGAGGCTCGGCGTGACTTGGGGACGATCGCTCTGCCGATGGCAGGTCCAGCAGCTGACGACCTTTCGTCCCGTGAAGTTCGTACGATTGATGGTCTCCACCATTTGCACCATCTTGCGCGCGGTCCGCTTTCTCGGAGTGTCGGCGGCCCAGTCCGGCGCATGACACTCCAGGCAGCACATGCTCAGGGCGGCCGAGAAAAGCCCCATCGCGCCCATGAATTCATCCACGGGAATGCCTTTGAGCACCTGGACGTTCTTGAAGGCCTCTTCTGACATCTGCGGCCGCTGTGGCTGTGGCGGCCCCGCCTGCGCTCCCGCCTGCACGAATCCCGGACGGCCGCAGGCGTCGGACAGGACCGTACCCCGCTCCGCTTTCTTATTCGAAGGAATGGCGGAAGCCGCCGCCGCGCTCGTGGACATCCCGGTCCCACCTCTGACCAACGCGACGCCGATCAGCCACACGATCGTCGCTCCAGTAACAACAAACCTCATTCGCCTGGATCCGATCTGCATGTTGTCTCCCTTCCTCGGCCTCATGTCGCTCACCAGCACCAGCCACACCCTCGTCCGGTAGTGTCCGGCTTCCGCCCTCGAATGATGCTTCGGCGGACAGGTCAGCCGGACTTCGTAGTGTATCAACGTCCCTCCCGAAGAAGAGACATGCGTCCGGTATTATATGCGGATGCGAAATCTGGCCTGGCTCCTGCTCGTCGCTTCGACGCTGCCCGCGCAGCCTCCATCGCCGTCGCCGCTTCAGAATCCTGCCGCTTCGGCGGGACAAGCGGACGTCGTACGCGCGCAGCCGGTCGGCACCATGAGCGACCTCATGGTGAAGATCATCTACCCGGCATCGGATGCCGTCTTCTACATCGCCACGAGGGAGCCGAAGACCGAGGTGGAATGGAGCGAGCTTCAAGGCAAGACGCTGGCACTGGCAGAGTCCGCGAACCTGCTGCTGATGCCGGGGCGCGCGCGCGACCAGGACCGCTGGATGCAGGATGCGAAGCTGCTGCTCGACGCCGGCACGGCCGCGTACAGAGCGGCAAGGAGAAAAGATGTGGCAGCGCTGGAGGCGGTGAACGATCAGCTCTTGACGTCGTGCACGAGCTGCCACCAGCACTATCGACCGAACTACGGCCGCCGTCCCGCGCCGGACGCGACTGCCCCGCAGTCCGCACGTGTCGCACCCTCCGCACCCTCCGCACCAGTCCCGCTGTCCGCACCCGTCGCAACAACCCCACCCGCCCCTTCCATCGTGGGCCGGTGGAAGCTCCGGGCCGCCGAGGATCTGCGCGCGGATGGATCGGTCGCGCGATATCCGTGGGGCCAGCATCCGGTCGGGTCGATCGTCGTGGAGGGCGGCGCGTGCTACCTGCAGATCGCATCGAGCGACACGCCGTCGTTCTCAGGAGGCAGCACGCCTGTCATGGAACAGATGAAAGCTGCGCTCCTCAGCACGTACATCGCCTATTCCGGCCCATGCGCGATCAACGCATCCGAAGGGAGCGTGACGTTGAAGGTCGAGGCGGCGTGGCGCCCTGATTACGTGGGTACCGAGCAGAAGCGCTTCTTCCGTTTCCAGAACGGCGCGTTGATTTTCGGTCCGGCGCCAAACTCGATGCGCGCAGGCAACGAGACGCTGACACGCCGTTTGACGCTCGACCGTGTTCAGTAGGTCCAGCCAAATCGGACGGTCCAAATGCAACCACGAAGCCACGAAAAACGACGAAGGTCACGAAGAAGAATTCTTTGTACAAAGCCTTCTTCGCGTTCTTCGTGGATCTTCGTGTTTTCGTGGTCTAAGGCCGCTTCTCTCCCGACCGCGCGCCGCGGAGGATTCCCGTCATCGCGTAGTTCGCCTCGTGGCACGCGTACTCGAAGATCTGATCCGCGGTTTTCGCCATCGGGATCACAGCCGTCCACGGCTTCGTGAACGACGCGGGGTCGTCGACGGTGAACTCGTAGAGCAGCGTCCCGGCGTCGGCGCGCGTGAAGCGTTCGACGAGACGGAGGCGCTCGCCGGATCCCCGCACAGTCGTCTTGTCGGTGAAGTTCGTCGTCTCGACCACGAGGGTGTCGCCCTCCCAGCGGCCGCGCGAGTCGCCCAGCAGCGCCCGAATCCCCGGCGCGAGGTGCGGGCGTCCATCGAGCGGGACGATGCGGGCGTCGTGGATCATCTCGTTGAAGATGACGACGTGATCGCGCGTCTGGAAGAGCTGCACGTAGTTGTTGTACGGACCTGACAGCATCGGCGGTCCGGCGCTGAACAGCAGACACCGCTCGCCCAGCGACCGGTCCTCGGGACCATCGGCCGGATGCTCCCGCCTCGCGTCCGCGCGTGCCGCGGCTCGCTTCTGCCCTTCAGGCGTCAGGGCGGGAATTTTTCCATCAGGGGGATCCACGATCAGCGACGTCGGCGTTTTTCCGTTGACGCGTGCCGCCCGGACACCTCGATTGAACCAGAACTCGTTGTACGCGCCGCCCACGTCGGCCTCTGGGGAAGACCGATCGCGGTTGTCCCGATTGTTGCGTTGCATCGTGCGTTCCTCGAATTGCTTCGCTTCCTGGTCGGTGAGAAACGCTTTGCCCGTAAACTCCGCGGGGCGCTCGAGCGGCGTCAGCGTCGAGAAATTCCAGACGCCTTGAAAGTCGGGATGGCCGTCGGCTGTGCGCGGCGGCGTCCAGCCCTTCGCAGTCCTCGGCTGTGCGGGAGACGAGGACGTCTGACCGGCGAGCGTCGCCACGGCCACCACCACCAGCATTCCGATGAGAGCCGGGATTCGGTACTGCATGTGCCTGCCTCTCACTTGTTCGCGTTGACGTGGCGTCAAGATACTTCTGATGACAGTTGGAGCACGAGTCGTAAATGTCCCCGCCGACGGCAAGAGTCGATCGGCGTTCTCCGCATCCACGCCTGTGCGCATCATCCGCTCGACGCGTCCTCGGCGCGCGGCATCATCACGAGAAGGTTGCCGGATTCGTTCTTCGGCGCCCTGCGCCGTGTCGATCGTCTTCACCGCGTCCCAGGCCAACCAGAACAGCCATCCGCATGGCAGACATGCTAACGCTGGGGGACTCACGCTGCAAGGTGCTTCGGGACTCACGCCTCAAGGTGCTTCGGGACCACGCTGCAAAGTGCTTCGAGACTACGCCGCAAGGCGTGCTCGGGGGACTCAAGCTGCAAGGTGCTTGGTGACTACGCTGGAGGGTGCTGCGCGACTTTGCTGCAGGGTGCTTCGCGACTTCGCTGTAGAGGGCTTGCAGGCTTCGCTGAAGGGGCGCTTCGCGACTTCGCTTGTAGAGGGCTTGCCGGCTTCGCTGCAGGGTGCGCCCAGCACGCTGAAGCGTCTTTTCACTCTCAGCACTGTGGAGTGCTGTTCACACCCAGCACCCTGAAGCGCTTTTCACGCCCAGCACTCTGAAGCGCTTTTCACACCCAGCACCCTGAAGTGCCTTTCACACCCAGCACCGTGGAGTGCTGTTCACACCCAGCACCCTGAAGCGCCTTTCACACTCAGCACCGTGACGTGCTGTTCACGCCCAGCACCCTGACCCGCTTCTGACGCTCAGCACGCTGAAGCGCTTTTCACTCTCAGCACCGTGGAGCGTTGTTCGCGTCGAGCACCCTAGAGTCCTGTACCTGGAGAGCACGACGCCAGCAGCCGTTCAATCTTCTGCATCACGATCGGCCACCGGTATTCGCGATCCACGTAGGCGAGCCCCTGTTGGCCGAGCCGCACGGCGATGTCGCGATGGTCGAGCAGGTAGTCGAGCGCCGCGATGAACTCGACGGTGTTCCCGTAATGCAGCCCGCCATTGGCCCGCTCCACCTGACCGCGCAGCACCTTGCAGCGTGCGTTCACCAATGCCGGCAGCCCGTGGTTCCACGCCTCGACGAGGACCATGCTGAGGCTCTCGAACGGCGACGGCATGACGAGCGCACACGCCTTCGCCAGCAGCGCGTCGCGCACGTCCTCGTCGACGAACCCCAGCGGCCGAATCGACGGATGCTCCGGGATCGGCATCGAGGCCGGGCCAGCCATCACGAGCTGGACGGATCGACGGGTCTCCGCATAGCGGAGAAAATGGCGTATCAGCGCCCCGCAGCCTTTGTTCGGATCGATCCGGCCCAGATACAGGACGAACGGGTCGGTCAGCTGAAGGCCGTCGAGCCGCGACAGATCGGCGCGGCCCGACCAGGGATCGAGCCCGCACCCGATCACAGCCGACGGCTTCCCGGCCGGCGCGCGCGTCGCCACGAGCTCTTCTTCTTCCGGCGTCAGAAACAGGAAGCCCTTTGGCAGCGCGAAGAACCGGCCCAGCACGTCGACGTGAATGAGCGGGTCTTCTTCGGCCGTCGGGACGAGCACCGACCGATCGGCGACGATCGGCAGACCGAAGTACGAGTCGTAGTACCGATACGACCAGAACAGGACGCGATCGTAGCCCGCGCCGTGGCGCCGCAGGTGTTCGAGCAGCTCGGGCGCCTCTGGCCCGTTCTCCCTGAACCACTGTTCCTGCTCTTCTGGAGTCGCGCGATCCGCGAACACGCGATCGCCGAGGTTCATGAAGCGATGCATCTGGCGCTGGCGCGCCACAGGGAACCGCAGCACGCGCAGCGGTCCCACGTGCGAGTCGCCCGCCGGATAGTGGTTGCTCCAGGTGATGTGATCCCGCGCGCAGGTCGTGACGATGGTGACGTCGTGGCTCGCGGCCAGATGCTCGGCGATGAGACGGCAGTGCCCCTCGGATCCGCCGGCGATGTCCGCCCCGAATCGATGAATGACGCACGCCAGCTTCATCGTCGTGGGCTGATCACTTCAGTCCTCGGTTCCTGGTCCTTCGTGCTTCGTCCGTCCAAGATCCTCGGTCCGTCCATGGTCCTCGGTCCGGTGCGCGGACCACGGACTCTGGACCAAGAACGGACCGAGCACCAAGAACCAAGGACCAAGGACCAAGGGGGGCGCGTTCACCTTACGGTTTGAGCGACCGGTTCATCACGTCGCGGCGAAGGCGGGCGTTCTCGAGCGCGAGCTCCTCGATGCAGGCGAACAGCAGCTGGTTGAGATGATGCTGGCGGCGGAAGTTCTCCTGGCTGTACTCGAACAGCCAGCGCGACATGGGCAGAAGGATCCGGCGTTTGGCGAACAGGATGAATCGCCCGACGGTGGGACGATGCGTGGACAGGCTGAGATGCGTCTGCAGCCGCCACTCGATGTCGCTGTCGAGCAGCTCGGGCAGCAGGGTTGCGTCAAGGTTGCGCTGGTCGACCGCGCGCGCCAGCACCGAGTGCACCGCGTCGAAGAGCTCCTCGTCCTGATAATCGGCGGCACCCCCGCGCTTGATGAGATGCCGCCGCAGCCGCGTCCGGACGTCGCGCTCGATCTCGCTCATCACCGCGTCCACGCGTATCGTCGAATCGGTCATCGCTGCTCATTTCACCGAAAACGCGAGGAGCACGTTCCCCGGCAGCCCGCGCCACAACGCGTACCCCGAGTTGGTGACGACGAGCCCGTCGGCGATCGCGGGGCCGGCGGCGTCAATCGATCCGCCTTTTCCCGGGACGTGATTCACGGTCTCGAACTCACGAGCCGTGTTGAAATCCCAGATGATGGAGCCGTCGGTGGTCGAATACGCCCGGAGGTGGCCATCCACCGACCCGGAGAACACGACACCTGGAATCACCGATGCCGGCGCCGACTGCGCGCCGGTGCAGCCGCGGCCGGTGTTGCACTCCAGCTTCGGCGCGGGCGTATGCCAGATCTGCTCGCCGGTGCCGAGCTTGAGCGCGAAGAGGCCGCCGGCCTGGTTCGGCGCCGCGAGGACATCCGACACCGGAATATACGCTGCCTGGTTGTCGGCCGCGGAGCCCCATTCGATGCCGCCGAGCGCGCCACCCTTACCGGCCTTGAACTGCCAGACGACCCTGCCGTCGTTGTCGGGGTCGAGGCCCCACACCGTGCCGGACTTCTGCCCGACCACGAGGATTCGCTTGCCGCCCGGCAGGCTTCGCAGAATCGGCGCATTGCCGAAGTCGAAATCGGGACCGAGATCCTTCGGACAGTTCTCGTTGCCGGGACGGCAGCCGACCAGGAACGCGTCGGCCGACGTGGCCTGATTGAACCAGAGAATCTTCCCGGTCTTCAGGTCCATCGCGATCACGGCGTCGCTGGTCTTGACGGCTGGCCCCGTATACGAGTTGCCCGTGCCGATGTAGAGCACGCCACGCCGCGCGTCGATCGTCGGCGAGCTCCAGACGGCCGCGCCGGCGGGACCCCATTGCGGCGTGCCGGCGGCGTTCCTGCCGGCCTGCTGCGGCGTTTCGGTGATCGTGTAGCTCTTCCAGATCTGCGCGCCGTCGGACGCATCGAGCGCGACGACGCTGCCGCGGAACGTGCAGCATTCGTAGGTCGGCTGCGCCCCCGGCACTTCTTCAACCGATGAGACCGGCACGTAGAGACGGCCGTTGGCCAGCGTCGGCGCGCCGGTGATGCGCGCGAACCGATGTTCGTCGAGCTTCTTCTTCCAGATCAGCTCGCCGCCGGCGGCGTCGACGGCAAATACGTTGGCCTTCAAGTCGCCGAAGTACACGGCAGCGCGCCTGCCGATCAACCCGACGCTTGGCGCCGACCGCACGCCGCTCTCCGCCTGAAACGACCACTGGGTGCAGCCGCTCTCCGCGTCGAGAGCATAGACGAGGCCGCTATCGCTGCCGGCGAAGACGCGCCCGCCGACGATCGTGGGATTCCCGTACGCCTGCGTGCCGCCGGGAAATCCGAACGCCCATTTGAGTTTCAGCTTCGGGACGTCCGCGGCGGTCAGGCCCGGCTTGGGCTGAAACCTCGAATTGCCGGGGTCCACGCCCCAGCCATTCCACGGCGAATGCGCCGACAGGTTGCCGAGCGCGGTCGGCCTGGCGGTGCACAGACCCGCGTTGGGTGCGGCGCCGGCGCCGAGCGATTTACCGGAGAGGAATTCTGCGAGCCTGCGCTTGTCGGCCGCCGCGATGTTGATCGCCTGCACGGACATGCTGCCGCTCGTCATCGAGGTGAGGATCGCGTCGGCGGTGCGCTCCTTCAGCGCGTCTTTCGCCGGCGTGCGCCCGGTCGGCTGATCGTGGCAGCTCGCGCAGTTGTCCCTGTAGAGGGCGGCGGGATCTGGAGCCTGCGCATGAACGGCGACGGCACCGCTAAAGCGGTGCCCTACGAACAACAACAACGCGCAGACCGCAAGATCGACGAACGTCGAACCTGGCGCGGCGAACGCCGGACCCCGAACGTCGAACCACGAACCCCGAACGCCGAACCACGAACCCCGAACGCCGAACCACGAACGAACCCTGAACCCTGAACCCTGCGCCCCGAACCTTCTCCCAGTCATTGCCGCTTTGCCGTGAAGGTGCCGTCGCCAAGGCCGACGATGCTGACCTTCCCTTTCATCGCGTCCTTGCTCTCGACGGTGCCCGTATAGACGAAGTCCAGCATGGTGCCCTGCGCGTCCACGGTGAACTTGAAGCTCACCTCCTGTCCTTTGACCGTGCCGGTGAGGTCAGCTTCACCGAGCTGGCCGGTGTAGTGTCCCGTCAGCTTCTCGCCCTCCTGTTTGAACGTCATCGTCGGCGTGCCCGATCCGGCCCCGGTCTCGACCGCGAACAGCCATTTGCCGGTGACGTCCACCTTCGCGGCCTGGCCGGCGATCGCCGGCGAGACCATGCACATCAGCGCCGCCAGCGCGATCGCTGCTCCATGAACAAACACTCGCTTCATGTGGTTAACCCCTTCGATTCCAAAGGTCCGCCTGAAGGCGGACACTACCTACGATGCCAAGGGTCTGTCCTGACCGAACGGCTCATCCTTCGACAGGCTCAGGATGAGCGGCGAGGCCGGCTGAAGCCGGACACTACCAGAGACGCGATTCTTTCACACGCTCTTCAGCCGCGCTGTCAACGCCTTGCTGCCAGCTCCGGCAGATCGCGATCAGCGTTTTTCCAGTACTTCTCCACCAGCGCCCGCTCCGCCCGGGCGATCGCGCCGTCCCCATTGTGCTCCGCGACGAGCGCGAGAGCGTAGTGCGTCCCGGCGTAATTCGGATCGTGATCCAGCATCTGACGCGCGGCCCAGCCGCCGAGCTCCCAATCGCCGACCTCCCGCGCCGCGCGGGCGATCCCTTCGAGCGTGAAGAGCGCCTGCGTCCACGCGTCGGGACCGGGCGCCGCGCGCGCCTTTCGCGCGACCTCCTCGAGCATCGGCCGTCCTTTTTCCCGGCGGCCGGTACGCACGAAGAACTCACCCTGCAGCGCCTGAAGCGGCGTCGCGACGAGCCCCGCGCGTCCGGGCGAGTCGCGCATCAGACGCAGCGCCGCGTTGGCTTCGTCGGCCGCCTCCTGATACTGTCCCAGCGCGAGCCGCGCCTGTCCGGCCATGACGTGCCCTGTCGCGCTCACCACCGGCGATCGGTGCGCGGCGAGGACGTTGGCGGCGTCGAGCGCTTCGCGCGCGCGTCCGCGCGCGAGCAGGAACACCGGCCACTCGCGCTTGTTGAATTCCTGCACCAACAGCGTCGATGGGATCGCGAACGAGGCCTTCAGCAATGCTTCCGCCTTCGTCATCTGGCCGAGGTATTGATAGGACGTCGCCAGCAGATCGAGATTGTGATGGTAGTGCCAATCGTACTCGACCGGGATCTTTTCAGCCGTGAAGTAGGCCGACTCGAGCGCGTCCGCGGCGCGGAACTCGGCGATCGCCTCGTCGATCCGGCCGACGCGCCGGAGATTGTGTCCGAGCATGTGACGCGCATGCGGCACGCCGGGCGCCATCCTGGCATAGGTCGCGCCGCTCGTCAGCGCCTCCTGGATCCGCCCGCTGTTTTCGTGCGCGTGCGTCAGGTAGTGGTGCGCGGCGAAGTGGGCGGGCGCGAGCGCGAGCGCCTTCTCGTAGAACCGGATCGAGGCGGCGGTGCTGCCCTGCCCGCGCTCCGCCGGATCCGGCGATTCCGCCTGGCCGCGCTGCAGCCACAGCTCCTCATCAGCCGGGTATTTCGCCAGCGCCTGATCGAGCGCCGATCGATACGCCGCCAGCTTCGCCATGTCGCGCGGCGCGTCTTCGGCCGCCATCTGCAGCGCGCGGGCATCGACGTGCGTGCGGTCGTGATCGGTCGCCGCCAGCGCTCTGGCGCGGTCGAGCGCGGCGTGCGCAGCCGCCGCGGCATTCAGCTCCGAGTACGCGATCGTCAAGCCCAGATGCGCCATGGCCAGCTTCGGGTCGAGCCGCAGCGCCTGGTTGAACGACCGCGCCGCCTCGAGCCACACATAGGAATGCAGGTACGAGAGCCCCTGATCGTAAAACGCCTGCGCCTGCTTCGACGTCGTGCCGACCGTATCGTGCGCGGAGCCGATGCCGGTCCGAATCGTGGTCGGCCGCGCGCCGAGCTCGATCGCGACCGCGGACGAAGCGGGCGGATGCGAATGCTCCGCCTGCTGCGCGAGCGCGAATACGACGAGCAGCCAGGCGGTCACGGCACGACCGCTACCGTTCGAGCGCCGGCTTGCCCGATCGCATCCCACGCGACCCGGAAGTGGATGGAACCAGCCCCTCCCCGCCGGGAGTCGTCGAGCGGCGCCTGTCCTGCAAGTCTCGCGCAATGGCCAGATTGGCGAGCGCCTGAGGATCGTGCGGGCTGATCCGCAGGGCCTCGCGGAAATGGCCGATCGCTTCGTCGAGATTGCCCAGTTTGAGGAGCGCGGCCCCCCAGTCGATGTGCGTGTCGACGCGATTCGGGCTGACGCGGAGCGCCGCTTCGAAGTGCCGGATGGCCTCTGGGAATTCACCCATTTTGGAGAGGGCGTTGCCCAGGTTGGTCTGCGTCAGCGCGTCCAGGGGGTCGATCCGGAGGGCCTCGCGATAATGCGTCACGGCATCGGCGAGCCGACCGATCTGCCCGAGGGCGACTCCCAGGTTGGACTGCGCCTCCGCATTGTGGGGATCGAGGCGCACCGCTTCGCGCAGCCGGTCCGCAGCCTCGTCACTCCTGCCGGCGCTGGCCAGCAGGACGCCGAAGCGTTCCTGCGCCTGCGCGCTGGCGGGCGCGGCCTGCGCGATCGCGCGCGCACGGTCCAGTTCGGGTGCGCGTCCCTGCGCCTCCGCGAAGCCCAGCATCGCGACTGGCAGTACGAACAGGCTCCACTTCGCCCCATGGATCAGCCACCCCGGTCGGACGGCCGGTGCCTTGTCGGGCGTGCCGCCGCTGAGGCCCAGGGACTGTCGTGTCGTCCGCTCGCGCACTTTCCAGATGAACCCGTCGTAATAAAAGTGCAGCAGCGCGGACGCCGCAAGCAGCCCCGTCAACATCCGGTTGAGCAGGCCGGTCGCCATCACCGTTGATACCAGGTTGAGGGATCCGTACGCGGCGACGAGCCCCACGTACACGCCGACCAGGGCACCGCTGCGCCGGAACAGGAATCGGGTGAACGCCCCTACGCCGCGATCTCTCTGAACCCGATTTACGTTGTATATCCAGACGATCGACAGGTACTGCACGTCGTGAAACACCTCGAACAGGGCAATGCCGGCCAGCATGTTTCCGACAACCACGTTCGCGTACCAGAAGAAGCCGATGCTCGAGGCCATCAGCACCAGTTTGACGGAGCTGACGGGTCGGCCACGATGCCACATCCATGCGCTGTGCATGAGGGAGGCGAGGGTCACCACGCCGGTCAGATAGACAGCTGTCGTCCGGAGCGCCTCGATCGTCGACACCGCGAGCAGCGGGCCGCCGGACGTATAGAACAGGCTCAGAATGTTCGTCATGCGGCTCGGCGACACCAGGACCGCGGTCGCGAACCAGGTCACACACATCGCGTGATCAAGACGCGCCGTCAACGGAGACGACGGCCCCAGCTTGGAATCGTAAATTCGAAGGAATCCATAGGTCTGCATCAGGCCGTGCCAGACGCCCCAGAAGTACACGACCAGGACGATGCCGTTCAGATCGCGCAAGGCGAACAGCAGGCACGTCGCCGCGAGGAACACCGGCGCCAGACAGAATCGCCATCGAAAGCGCTGGAACAGCGCGCGATCGCCGTACGCGCGCAGCATCCCGGGCAGATGATGTCCGATGGCGCCAAAGGAGGCGACAAACAGCGACAGCTCTTCGACCCTCCAACGCGTCTGTGCGGCGAGAAAGGCCGGGATGATGAGAAGGGGGGTCCCGACAAACAGCACCAGATCCTGCCAAGGGGCGACAATCCAGCGGGAGGACGGCTGCAGACTCTGCGCCACTATTCTTTTATCCATCCTTCGACGGCTCGGGATGAGCGCTCATCCCGAGCGTGTCGAAGGATGCGAGCTCCGCATCATATCGTAACGAACACCTCAGAAGCTGAACTGGCCGCCGATCTTGAAGAGCCTCCCCTGCAGCACGTCGATCGGCTTGAGCCACGCGCTCGTGGACGCGAGCGAGAACGTGGTGTTCTGCCGGTAGATCCAGTTGCTGTTGAACACGTTGTACACGTCGGCGTCCACCTTGAAGGTCACCCGGTTCATCTTGAACCGCTTCGACGCGCGCAGGTCGAGCTGGTTGAGGTTGTCGCCGTAAACCGCCCCCGGCTCGATGAGGTTGAACGTCTTGGATGTCGAGACGAGTGGGCGCCCGAGCGTCGAGCCCGCCGCCGTGAGCGCCGCGTTGGTCGCCGTCCAAGGCGCCAGGATGTTCACCCCCTGGGTGAACTGATACGTGCCGCTCACCTGCACGTCGAGCGGAAGCGTGGTGTAGCCAACGACCTTCACGTCCGGCCGGTACGGAAAGGTCTGAGCGCAGAACAGCTTCTCGGGATTGCCCACTTGACTGACAGCTCCCGGTGCGAAGCCGATGAGTGTTCCGACAGCCGGAGCGTTGCACGTGTCGGTGTTGATCTTCTGGGCGTTGAGGCCGGCCTGAAAGTACGTGCTCCCGCTGAACCGCGCGGTCGTCGAGATGTCGAAGCCTTGGGTGACGTTCGTGACCCCGCCAAAGTTGCTCGCGAAGGTGCGGAAGTTGTCCACCTTGCCGACGAAAGCCGGCTTGAGGTCGTATAACCCGCACAGTTGCTGGCCGCTCGTCGGAAGGAGCGCGTCGGTTGGCGTGGTGATTGGAGCGTGGTCTGGTTGCCGTACCACCGGCGATAGTACCCGCCGCCGACCGAGACGCGCGGCATGAGCTCGTGCTGCACGCTCGCGGCGTACTCCCAGTTGAAGCCGCGCACGCCCCACCCGTTGAGGATCGCCGGATCGGCCACCGTGGTCACCACGCCTTTGCCGAAGTTCGCATTCGTCAACGCGCCTGGCGTCAGCTCGTTGGACTGCACCGAGCCGTCCGCGTTGAAAATCGAATTGTTCTTGTCGGCGTCGTTCCAGTTGTAGGTGCTCTGCGTGGGAACCGTGCCCACCGGGTTGTTCTGCCCGGTGGTTGTGTTCACGTCGCCGTTCACGTAGCGGGCAATCGACGTCTTCACTGCCGTCTTGCCGTTGCCGAACACGTCGTAGGAGATGCCCAGGCGCGGGCTGATATCCTTCCAGTTCTGCACGCGTCCCACGCATCCCGCCGCCGGGTTGTTCACGCCATCCGCGCAGCGTCCGAAATGCTTGCCTGCGTAAAACCGGCCCGCCAGCAAGTCCCCTTCGCCCGTCTCGCCGATGAACCAGTCGAGGCGCACGCCGGCGTTGATCGTGGCCCGGTTGATGGTCCACCGGTCCTGGCCGAAGATGCCGGTATCGGCTTTGATGCTTTCCCGCGCCTCCGATGCAATGCGTTCCGTGACCGAGCTGGAAACGCCATTGTTGAAGGTGAGCGCCGAGAGGTCGCCCGTCCACTGCTGGAGGGTCCGGCGGCGGCCCTGGCTGACCGCGGCGCCGAATTTCAGCGAGTGCGAACCCGTCACGTACGAGACGGACGCCGACTCGGTGAACAGCTTCGAGAAATGGTCGGCCGGGTTGTACCACGCGTTCGTGGCCAGGCCGGTTGCCGAATCGACGAACGTGTAGACCGTCGACTTCGCGATGAGCGCCGGATCCCACACGAAGACGTCGCTCCCGGTCACCGACGGCTGGTAAATCTCGGTGTACTCCTGGTCGTACACCGCCAGGCCCGCCTCGTACAGCAGCCGATTGTTCTGCGTGCGCGTCCACTTTGTGACGGATACGAAGCTGGTGGGCGTGACCTCGTACCCCGAGGCCTCGGGGTCGGGCAGGAAGGAGCCGCCCGTGGCGATGGCGCCCGGGCTGATGCCGCCCATGCCCCAGTGGGGGCGGTATTTCCGCTGATCGTCGAAGTAGGTCGAGAACTTGTCTTTCGCGCTCGCCTGAACCGTGACGCGCGGCGCGATGCTCCAGACGTAGCCGTCGTTGACGCCGGGCCTGGTCTTATCCGGAGCGTATCTGGTGAAGACGCCGGGCACAGACGGTGGGTTCGCGTTGGCGAAGGCATCGGCCACGGTCTGGTTGGTGCCGAAGTTGCGGTAGGTCACCGTGAACCACGCCCTGTCCGTCTTGATCGGACCGCCGATCGACGTGCTGAAATCCCAGATTTTCTCGATGACGCCCACGTTCGTCAGGAAGTTCGCCGGGTTGTACTGCACATCGCCCGTCAGGTTGCTCCGCAGGTTGCTCGCCTGCCAGGGGCCTCGGGTGTAGTTGCCGAAGGACTGGCCCCGGAAGGTGTTGCCGCCATCTTTCGGGATCATGTTGATGCGCACGCCGCCCTGGCCCATTTCAGCGGAGTCGGCACCCGTGACGTAACTGAACTCCTGGAAGCTCGCCTCGTTCCAGTAGACGCCGCTGTACTGCCCGGTGCCTTCGAGGTTGTTCAGCCTCATCCCGTCGACCGTCTGAACGGAGTCGTTGGAGCCCTTGTAGGCTAAGGGCGACTGCTGCAGCTGGCCCGAGCCGCCGACATCGCGCGATATCGTGTTGCCACCGCCAACCTGGAGGCCCGTGCCGGGAATCATGATGCCGACCGCCTGGATGTTGCGGCCCGTCGGAATCGCATCGAGCACGTCACGCGTCATGACCGTGCGGGTCGTGATGCTCTGCGTGTCGACGACCGGAGACTCGGCCGTCACCGTGATCGTCTCTGCGACGGCACCTACCTTGAGGTCGGCGTTGATCGTCGCGGTGAAGTCCGACGTCAGCTCGACGTTCTCACGCTTCACGCCGCTGAAGCCGGGCAGCGTGAAGGTGACCGTGTAGGTGCCGGGCCGGAGCGTGGTGATCTTGTACTGGCCCGCGCCGTCGGTGGTCGCCGATCGAACTTTTTCGATCAAGGCGGGGCTCGACGCCTCCACTGTCACGCCAGGCAGCACCGCGCCGGACGTGTCTTTGACACTGCCCGCGATGGCGCTGGTCTGTGCCGATGCCGCCGCCGGCAGCAGGGCCAGCAGCGCGGCTCCCAAAATGATGCGTGCAAACATTCGCATGCCCAGTCTCCTCCTCGAAAAAAACAGGACGTCCAGACGAGCGGGTGCGGTGCCTAGTGCAGTTGCCGTGCCGACACTCTACCGCTAATCCCTGATGATTTCGGCCTGATTTCGACCCGCCGCAGCCCGCCGGTGGCCGGGCATTCCAAATTTCCGTATCCTCGATTCGCGCTGGGTAAGCGCCGAGCGACACGGGAGGGCCGGAGACCTACCGACCGGTCGGTTGGCCAGGGCGCGTACCGCGGCTTGACTGAGGAATCCATCGCAAGGTATAAGCGCGGCGTTAATGGCCACCGTCCGCGCGTTTGTCCCGCCCCTCCAATCGAGGCGCGCCGAGATTTGCCGGACCGCGGCCCAGATCTTCCACGACCGCGGTTACGACGCCACCTCGGTCAGCGACATCGCCCGAACACTCGGCATCACGAAAGCCGGGCTCTACCATTACTTCGAGAGCAAGGAGGCGCTGCTCTTCGAGATCACGGCCTACGGCCTGGACCGCGTGCGAGACGAGGTCATCGTGCCGGCGCGCGCCTTGCGCGATCCCGAAGCGCGTCTGCGCCAACTGGTGATCCGGCACGCGAGCATCGCGACGCAGGGGCGCGGGGCGATCACCCAGCTCGTGGACGAGGTGCGCGCGCTGCCGCCGCCCGCCCGGAAACGGGTCGAGGAGCGGATGAGAGCGTATTTCGATCTCGTTCGGGGCACGCTGGTCGAGTTGCGATCGGCCGGCCGCCTCCGCGACGTCGATCCGACCGTCGCGACCTTCAGCCTCATCGGCACGATTCTCTGGCTGCCGCGATGGTTCCGGCAGAACGGCCGGCTCTCGCGGGAACAGGTCGCGAACGAGATCGCGAACATCGCCCTCGGCGGCCTGCTTCGCCCCCGCCGACGGACTGTTCGCCGGCAGCGTCTCAAGGCGAGCCGGCGGTAGGTGGCTTCGCCATGAAAGTCTGAAGGTGGAAGTTTGAAGTCTGAAGTCAGACTTCCGACTTTCAACTTCAGACTTGCACCGTGCATCAGATGCCACCCAGACAGAGGTATTTGACTTCGAGGAACTCCTCCAACCCGTACTTCGAGCCTTCGCGGCCGAGCCCCGATTCCTTGACTCCGCCGAAGGGCGCGACTTCCGTCGAAATGATGCCGGTGTTGATCCCGACGATGCCGTACTCGAGCGCCTCGGCGACACGCCAGATGCGCCCGATGTCGCGGCCGTAGAAGTACGCGGCGAGCCCGAACTCGGTATCGTTGGCGAGCGCGATCGCGTCGGCTTCAGTCGTGAACCGGAACAGCGGTGCGACCGGCCCGAACGTCTCCTCTCGCGCCACCGCCATCGCCGGTGTGACGCCGGTGAGGATCGTCGGCTCGAAAAACCGGCCGCCAAGCGCGTGGCGCCTGCCTCCGAGCAGCACCTTCGCCCCCTTCGCCGTGGCGTCCGCGATGTGGCTCTCCACTTTCTCGACCGCGCGATCGTCGATGAGCGGCCCCTGCGTCGCGCCGGCGTCAGTGCCCGGCGCCGGCTTCAGCTTCCTGACGGCCTCCGCGAGCTTTCCGGCGAACGCGTCGTACACCGCGTCGTGCACGAGCAGCCGGTTCGCGCACACGCAGGTCTGACCGGTGTTGCGGTACTTCGAGGCGATTGCGCCTTCGACCGCGGCGTCGAGATCCGCATCCTCGAACACGATGAACGGCGCGTTGCCGCCGAGCTCGAGCGACAGCTTCTTCACAGTGGTCGCGCACTGCGCCATCAGCAGCTTGCCGGTCTCGGTCGAGCCGGTGAACGACAGCTTCCGCACGATCGGATTGCTCGTGAGCTCGGCGCCGATCTCCGACGCCGGGCCCGTGATGACGTTGAACACGCCCCTGGGGACGCCGGCCCGCTCGGCGAGCTCGGCGAGCGCCAGCGCGGAGAACG
This sequence comes from Acidobacteriota bacterium, assembly GCA_003222535.1. Taxonomy (GTDB): domain Bacteria; phylum Acidobacteriota; class Vicinamibacteria; order Vicinamibacterales; family CAVVIG01; genus QHWJ01. Next base: position 48,809 of record QHWJ01000229.1, read on the forward strand.
GCGTCTGCGACGCCGGCTTCAGCACCACCGCACAGCCGGCCGCGATGGCCGGTCCCGCTTTTCGCGTGATCATCGCCAGCGGAAAGTTCCACGGCGTGATGCAGGCGACCACGCCGATCGGCTCCTTGATCACGACGATGCGTTTGTCGGGCTGGGGCGCCGGAATGGTGTCGCCGTAGACGCGCTTGGCCTCCTCGCCGAACCATTCGAGAAACGACGCGGCGTACGCCACCTCGCCGCGCGACTCGCCGAGCGGCTTGCCCTGTTCGGTCGTCATCAGCCGCGCGAGATCCTCCTGGTTCGCCATCATCAGATCGAACCAGCGGCGCATGACGGTGGCCCGTTCCTTCGCGGTCTTCTTGCGCCACGCTGTGAAGGCGCGCGCCGCCGCGTCGACGGCCTGCCGCGTCTGGGCGCGGCCCAGCCGCGGCACGGTGCCGACGATCTCGCCGGTCGCCGGGTTGTCGACGTCGATCGAGCCGTGCACGGCGGTCTCGACCCACGCGCCGTCGATGTAGCACGCCTGTCGGAAAAGCTTCGAGTCCTGAAGAGAAACGCCGGCGGCGCTTTTGGTCGTCATGAGGGCATTCTACAGAATCTAGGAATGTTCTTGACGGCTGTCGAACGCGGTGGTAGAAGCTCCGGGATCTGGTCGGAGGCGAGTCCATGAACATCCAGCGACTCGTGCGTCCCATCCTCGTCGTCTGGCTGCTTTTCATTCCCGCGGCATCGTGGGCACAGGTTTCCGACACCGCCGTTATGGCTGGTGTCGTACGAGATACGTCGGGTGCGGTGTTGCCCGGCGTCACGGTGGAAGCCTCCAGTCCCGCACTCATCGACCGAGCCCGCACCGTCGTCACTGACAGCCAGGGTCTGTATCGGATCGTCGATCTGCGGCCCGGCGTCTACACCGTCACCTTCTCGCTGCCGAGCTTCGGCATGGTCAAGCGAGAAGGCCTCGAGCTGACGACGGGGTTCACGGCGACAGTGAATGCGGAGTTGAGGGTGGGAACGCTCGAGGAAACCGTCACCGTCACGGGCGCCTCCCCGGTGGTGGACACCCGCAACATTCGACAGCAGACGACGCTGGCGCGTACCACGCTGGATGCGCTCCCGACGACCGGACGTATCAGTCAATATGCGACGGTGATCCCGGGTGCCGTGCTGAACCAACCGAGCACCCACAGTGTCGGCGGCCTCGACGAGCGCCCTCAGTTCGGGATTCATGGGAGTCGCGCGGTTGACAACGTGCCGCTGCAGGACGGCATGAGTCAGCGGCTGCAAGGGGGCGCCATTTTCGTCTTCAACAATCTCACGTTTCAGGAAGTCGTGGTCGAGACGAGCGGCATGTCGGCCGAACGAAATACCGGCGGCGTCCAGATGAACATCGTGCCCAAAGACGGAGGCAACACGTTCTCGGGAAGCGTCTTCGGCGGGCTGACCGGCCCGAGCCTGCAGAGCGACAATATGAATCGCACTCTGAGCAACCGGGGCCTTGGCTTTACGCCCTCGGTCAAAAAGTCTTATGACACGGCGGGCGTGCTTGGCGGTCCGATCATGCGCGATACGCTGTGGTTCTTCGCGGGGCACCGGCGGGCGGTCAACCAGCAGTATCAGCAGGGCAACTACTACAACAAGCTCACCACACCGGTCGACACCGACTCCCAATGGCGCGTCCTGTTGTACGAGCCCGATTTGAGTCGGCCGGCCTATACCGACGATTACTACCGGGACTACAGTTTCCGACTGACGTGGCAGGCCGGCGCGAAGCACAAGATCGTGGGCTCCTATCAGACGCAGCCCAATTGCAGTTGTTTCTGGCCGCTGCTCGAACCGCAATCGAACGGCGGCATTCTCGCGGCTCCCGAGGCCGTGGGGCGACACAATTACCTGCTCAACTACCTGCCGCTCGTCACGTGGACGTATAGCGCCACGAGCAGGCTGCTGATTGAGGCGGGCGCGTCGGCGAACATGTTCAACAATTCCACCCGACGGGAAGAGGGCGTCGGAACGAACACTATTCAGATCACGGATCTTGCGACAAACTTCCGATACGGCTCTCGCGCTCTGGCGTTGACGCATGCCGGAGGTTACCGGGAACAACATAACAGGCAATACCATCAGCGGTTCGCCGTCTCCTACATCACCGGCTCGCATGCCTTCAAGACAGGACTCGACTTCAACGAGTACGGCGAAGGCGAACCGAACAAAGCCAACGACCCGAACCAAATCAACGGCGCCAGGTCGTACACGTTCCGAGGCGCGGCGCCCCAGTCGGTCACGATCTGGGCCGTACCATTCGAGGCTCTGAGTCGCACGAGGGACTTCGGCTTCTTCGCGCAGGATCAATGGACGGTCCGGAAGCTGACGCTGAACCTCGGCGTGCGGTACAACAACTTTAACGGGTCCATTCCGGAACAGCACATGCCGGCCGGCCCGTTCGTGCCCTCTCGCGATTTTCCGGCGGTAGGGAACTCGCCAGATTTCAATAATCTGAACCCGCGGCTGGGTGCCGCCTACGACGTGTCTGGCAACGGCCGGACCGCGATCAAGGCGTCGCTGGGTCGGTTTACGCCCTACTTCACGGGTGCGTTGAATAACCCGGCATTGAACCAGGCGGCCAGCACGACGCGGACGTGGACTGACGCGAACGGGAATTACATTCCGGACTGCGATTTGCGCAACCCGGCGCCCAACGGCGAGTGCGGATTGTGGTCGGACCTCACATTCGGTCAAGTGAAAGCCGGCAACACGCGATTTGCAGACGATGCGATACGCGGCTTCAACCGTCAGTTCTACAACTGGCAGGGATCAGTATCGATCCAGCAGGAGCTGCGGTCGAATGTGGCGCTGGATGCCGGCTATTTCCGAACGTGGTACGGCGGCTTTCTCGTCTTCGACAATCAGTTCGTGACGCCGGCCGATCACGACCCGTACTGCATCACGGCTCCGGTGGACAGTCGGCTGCCGGGTGGAGGTGGCAACCGGTTCTGCGGGATCTATGACGTCAAGCCGGACGCGTTCGGCCAGGTCGACAACCTGGTCACCCAATCATCGCACTACGGGAACCAGACCGAAGTCTTCAACGGCGTCGACGTGACGCTCAAGGCGCGATTCGGGCCGGGCGGACAGTTCTCAGGTGGCCTGAGCACCGGACGCACAGTGACCGACAACTGCTTCGTGGTGGATTCGCCGTCGAATGTCGTGGGCGGGATGACCGCGAACGCGAACTTCACGATGACGACGGTGGATGCACGGCCCGACTTCTGCCACATCAGCCGGCCATGGTCCGCCGCGACGCAGGTCAAATTCCTGGTTATCTACCCGCTGCCCTGGAAGCTGCAGACGAGCGCCATCTACCAGGACATTCCAGGCATCCCGATCACCGCAAGCCGATCGTACAGCAACGCGGAGATTCTGCCGTCGCTCGGCCGCAACCTGGCGCAATGCCGTGGCGGCGTCAGTACGTGTACTGCCAACGTCACGATCGACTTGATCCCGCCCAACACCGTCTTCGAGGACAGGCTGCGACAGTTCGACCTCCGTTTCAGCCGCCTGTTCCAGATGGGGAAGATCAAGGTCCACGGGAATGTCGACGTCTACAACCTGCTCAACGCGAGCGCGATCCTCAACGTGACCACTCGGTACGGTAACCAGTGGCTGCAGCCGATACAGATCATGGGCGGGCGCTTGTTCAAACTGAGCAGCCAACTCGATTTCTGAGATCGCCGAGGAGCGGATTCGTCTAAAGCTTGACACCGCCGCTCCATGTCAGAACTTCAACTGCAACGAAAGCCGCAGCATGCGCGGGTTCGCGATCGCCGAGGGCTGGCCGCCGATGCCTCCGGGCAGGTACGGCGCGACGGATGTTCCGAGCGTCTCGCTCTCGGTCAGGACCGTGTTCGCGTTGATGACGTTGAAAACCTCGGCCTGGGCGGACAGGGTCGTGTTTTGGCGAGGATGGAAGACCCTCCTGACGCCGAGGTCGATCTGATTCAGTCGGGGCGTCAGCCGAGAGCCGGGCGCCACCAACGGAATCAGTTCCGAGCCCTGTCTCAGGCCCGGGTCGACCAGCCCGCCCGGGTTAGGACAGTGGCAGTCGGCCGGATACCTCGTCGTCGGCGTAATACTCCAGTTCACCACATAAAACCCCTGGGTCTGACCGGCGAAGTAGGCGGCTGGCGAGTACACCTGCGTGGTATTGTTGAATGCCAGGTTCGTGGCGAAGTTCGTGCTGTAAACCGGGTTGCTGTAAACGGACCCGTTCACCTCGAAGCCCCAGCCCACAGGCACGCTCCCGACAAGCTTGAACTCGTTCCGGTGCGGTATCCCTGGTATCGCCCCCAGCTCCTGATACAAGCTGCCCGTCCAGTCGCAGAACCGGAGGGAGTTCGGATCGTTCAAGAGATTCGTGCCGGCGGTCATGTCACAGTCCCGATCGACCTGCCGCTCAATGGTCCATCCCCCGAAGAGGAAAGCTCCTCGCGGCAGCCGGGCCGTCACGGATGTCTCGAAGCCGTTGTACGTGTTGGCGCGACTGCTTTGGCGGGTGTTGGTTTGATATACCTGGGCAGGAAGCCCGAAATAGGCAGGCTGCAGGTTGAAGACCGTAATCGGCGTGCCATCGAGCGGGTTGACGATCTCGTAAGGCGTCCAGGCCGAGGCCGGCACGGCATTGTTCAAGGTCAGGACCTGCTGATAATCCACGCGGCGATTCCAGTTGAAATTCAGGGTCACGCCGCGCGCGACCTGCTGCTGAATGCCTGCGCTGTACTGCAGGTTGTACTCGCGCTGGAAATTGGGATCGAGCGTCCGGTTCTGGAGGATACCGAACAAAGGATTCGGATTCGGACCGAGCTCGCCCTGGGCGAACCCGGCTCCTTCGGCGATGCCGTTGCGGTTCGCATCGTTCCAGGGGATGTTCACGGTGGTCAGGAACATCGGGTTGAAGTTGTTCAAAATGGAGGTGACGATGGGTGTGTTGTACTTTCCGAAGCCGGCCTTCAACGCTGTCCGGTGGTTGCTGAACAAATCGTAGACGATGCCAAGCCGCGGCGACCAGTTCTTGAAACACCCCATCCCCTTGACCGTGTTGCAGTCCACCCTGGCAAAGTTGCGAGCCGGCACGAAGCGGCCCGCCGGCGCACTCGACGGTTCGATCTCCGCCGATAGATATTCCCAGCGCAGGCCGGCGGTCATCGACAACCGATTGAAGTGCCAGGTATCCATGCCATAGATCCCGGTGTCCGCATTCAGGTATGGCTTGGAGACTGTCGGCGTGTTGTACGCCGTGACATTGAGCGGTACCCCATTTGTGAAATTGTAGTAGGCGTCTCCGTTCGCGATGTTGCTGACATAGGCGGGACCATAGCTGTCCTGGATGCCAAACTTGATCGTGTGTGCGCCAATGACGTACACCCCCGAACCGCTCCAGACATACCGGTCATATTTGTTGAAGCTGTTCACAGCTCCAGCGACGCTGCGAGTGAGCAGCGCGACATCTAAGTGCGATGCTCCGGCGTACCAGGCAGGGGTAAAGGGATCCTGTCGAATGCCCGGCTGGTAAACGACGTCGAAGTCCTCTTTGTTGAGCGAGAAGCCGGCTTGGAGAAGCAGCCTGGGTGTGAGCGTGCCGGTCCACTTGCCCTGCGCGATGTAGTACAGGACCGGATCTCGGTGGAGCGAGGAGAGGTTCGGGTCGGTGGCGTTGTACGGCGACATCCCCTGCCCCAAGCCAAAGAGGCTGGAGACGATATCGGCTGAGATGGACTTCCAAATCCGCGAATACATGCCGCTGAACTTGTTTTTCGGGCTGATCTGCCAGGTGAGGCGGCCGGTCACCGTATCGAGGGAATCGCGCTCGATTCCGGGGCTGCCATCCGCGAAGAACGAGCCCGCCGATTGAAGCTTGGTAATTTGTTTGCGACCTGTCAGAAGGAACCACAGCTTGTCCTTTTTGATCGGCCCTCCCAGCGAGCCGTTGAAGTCATCGATCGTGTTGACCGCCGATTGGCCCGTCACACCCCGGGTTATCAGCTTCTGATCGATGTTGGCTCCGACGAAGCCGGAGTCCACCCAACCGAAGAACGAATCGGCATGAAACTGGTTGCCGCCGTCCTTGGGAACCATGTTGGTGTAGACGCCCCCGCCGGAAACTTCCGCGGTGACGCTGCTGGTTTGATAGGTCGTCTCCTGAATGATCGCGTTATCGATATAGTTCTGGGCCCGGCCGTCGGCGATGGTGGAGTTGATGAGCATGCCGTCCAGCAAGTACGTGCTGTCGTGGGGCAGGTTGCCGTGCGTGGTGATGTAGGTTTGCTGGACCTGCATGGAGCCGGCCACATCCGGCGTGTTCAGGTGGACGCCGGGAACATACGAACCGAGGGACTGCATGTTTCGCGCGCTCGGGATCGCGTCCATCTCCGTGCGGGACAAGACCGCGGGGTGCGCCACGTTCTCTACGTCAACGGTAGGCACCGCGGATGCGACGGTCACCGTTTCCTCGAGCGCGCTCACGTTCATTTCGGCATCAACTGGGACCGACACGTTCGCCGGCACGGTCGCCTGCTGCTTGACCGTGCTGAACCCCGGCAACGTGAAGGTCATCGTGTAGAGGCCCGGCCGGACGTCGACGATGGTATAGCGTCCGTCGCCGTTGGTGACCACGGTGCGCGATTTTTCGATCAGCACTTCGCTGGCAGCTTCTACTGTGACGCCCGGCATGACGGCACCGCTCGTGTCTCTCACCACACCGGAAATCGTGCTCTGGGCGGAAGCGGGCGACGGCACCACCACCAGGACCACCAGAGCGGCAAAGATATGCGCGGCGAACTTGGCTTTCGTCATCTCCTTCTCCTCCCTGATGCATTCTCAACCTGAGCGCTGACAGACTGCGATCGCCAGGACAGGATCGAGGTCACCGCCCACGAAAACTTGCACACGCGTCGCGCCCTGGACCGGACGAGCGCCTTCCGAGGCGTGATCCAGAACGAGACCAGACACGACAGAACCGACTGGCGTTGGGTTTGGCGGCGCGGGGCTCGGCGCCGTGGGTGGTGGGGCTACGGACCCGGAGTCGCCGCACGCGGGCATGAGGAGCGCCAGAAAAAGCACGGCTGCTACTCGCTTCATAGTGCCCTTGCACGGATGAAAACCAGGATTTCCTCTTCAGGTTCCTGAGCGGCGGCAGTATACACCCAGCAGCAGATGTGCGGGCGGCAGGCAATCGCAACCAGGTGTCTGACAGGACACCGTTAAAGACCACGATCTTTCAAGGAGATTTCGTGTATTTCGTGTTTTTCGTGTCCTTCGGGGTGAGCTCTTCGGTGACGCAAATAAGTCGAACGGTTCCTCAAATACTGAAGTCCCTGGATTTCACCTCCGCTATTCGATCAATTGTGATGTCCGCGGGCGGATAGCCTGCCGTGAACGACGGGTCGTTCGCGTAATGTCCCTGCCGGACGAACAC